>CALBSW010000046.1 GCA_937967465.1 uncultured Flavobacteriales bacterium | reverse complement strand
ACGCGCTGGCATAAGGGTACAGGCTGAATCGGGGAGGCGGGGTGATGCCCTGGATGCCGGTGAGCAGGCCGCCTTGGTTCATGAGCCCTTCCTGATTGGGGTCCATGGCCCGCCAGACGTAATCGGACCGGTAGCGGCGGATGTACCGGTAAAAATTCATGCCCCAGTTCTGGGGGGCGTCGCCGGAGTCGTTGAAGCGGAAAACCGACCACGGAAGGGCGAATTCCGCCACCCAGCCTTGGTCGTCGATGCGACACTGCGCCTGCCACACGGCGTTCCAGCTTCCGTCGGCATCGTCGTTGGACAGGAGTTCGTCCGATTGGACGCCGTCCGGGGTGACCGAGAAGCGCACGCCGTTCACGCCGTCGTCGAAGCAATTGAACCAGATGCCAAAAACGTCCGTGTTGCCATCGCCGTCCCTCTGGATCAGCTGATGAAGAATGCTGTCTGGCGCCGAGTCCCACATGCGGGCACCGACGTAGAGGGCCCGATCGTCGTATGCGAAGCGGACCTCCGTTTGCTGCTTGGGCATCGCGAAGGGCACGGGCCGCAACTCCCGGAATTGGGTTTCGGGTGCGATGGCCTCCCAGCCGGCGTCGTCCAGTTTGCCGTCGATTTCAATGGACCCGAATTCGACGCGGATCGCCTCGGCTTCTGGCTTCCTGGGGAGCC
This sequence comes from uncultured Flavobacteriales bacterium, assembly GCA_937967465.1. Classification (GTDB taxonomy): domain Bacteria; phylum Bacteroidota; class Bacteroidia; order Flavobacteriales_D; family Sanyastnellaceae; genus UBA8752. Next base: position 57,821 of record CALBSW010000046.1, on the reverse strand, counting down.
CCTCCGGCCAGGTCTGCGCTTCCGCTTTCTGGGGGGCGCAGCACAACGCGGCGAACAGGATGAACCCGGCGCTTTGCGCAACAAAGGAGAGAGTCTGACGGGTCATCGGCCGGCAAAATTACACCGCAGCAGGCCGTTGTGTTCGATCACCGGTACACCCCCTGCTGATCGAGGGCCCTGCGGTAGCGGTGCGCATTTCGCTCGTGTTCCCGGTTGGTCTTGGCAAAGGCATGGTAGCCACTGAAGTCTTCCCGGGCACACATGAAGATGTAGTCGTGTTTCTCGGCGTCGAGGACCGCTTCGAGATAGGCAGGTTCGGGGAAATTGATGGGGCCGGGCGGCAGACCGGCATGCCGATAGGTGTTGTAGGGGCTGTCAATCTCCCGGTGCACATTGAGCACCCTGCGGATGGAGGGGTCCCCAAGCGCATGGATGAGGGTGGGGTCGGCTTGCAACCGCATGCCCCGGTTGATGCGGTTGAGGTAGAGTCCCGCGACGGTCGGGGCTTCGTCCATTTTACTGGTCTCGGCCTTGACAATGGAGGCGAGGATGCCCACTTCGGTCGGGGTGAGGCCAATGGACTTCGCCTTGTCTTGGCGTTCGGTGGTCCACCACCGCTTCCATTCGCCGGACATGCGCCCGATGAAATCCGCGGGAGACAGGTCATACCACACTTCGTAGGTGTTGGGGATGAAGCGGGTGCGCAGGGCCTCCACATCCGTGCCCAACCGAGCGGCCAGCAGAGGATCCTGACAGGCGCGAACGAGGTCTTCTGCATCAAAGGCCACCTGCGTCGCCACGGCGTCTGCGAGGTCCTCGACGGAACGCCCACCTGTGAAGCGGACGCGGACCGCCTCCTTGGAGCCCGACATCAACAGCCGGGCGAGAGACCGGTTGTCGAGGCCGTCGGGGATGAGGTAGCGTCCTCCTTTCAGCGTGCCGGGTTCGGTCCAGCCGCGCCAAGACAGGTAGCGCCGGAGAGAAGCGGGGCGTTTGATTCGATTTTCCCTGTCCAACTGAGCGACGACACTGTCCACAGGCAGCCCCGGGTCGACGATGAGCCGGCCTTCCTGGGCCACCGTATTGGGCCCCAGTGCGGTCCGGCCGACAAAGCCCACAACACCGGAGACCAGCACCGCCGCAGCGGTCAAGAGAAAGGCGCGTTGAAGACTCATGGGGTGGTAGAAAGCAGGCGTTGCAACAGAACAACGTCTTTCCAGCCGTCATTGGTGCGGGTCCAATCGGCAAACCGACCGACTTCCTGAAAGCCCACGCTTTGGAAGAGCGACAGGCTGCCGGTGTGATCGGCATGGACTTCGGCGTGAACTGAATGGAGCAGCAGGGCTTCTTGCGCGTGCCGAATCCCGATGGTCAAGGCGCGTCCGGCGACACCTTGGCCACGCGCATCCGGTTGGACCAGGATGCCGATGCCGGCCCGTTGGTCCCGCGCCCGAAAGTCATAGAGGTCCAAGGCACCCACCGGGCTGCCTTTCTCTTCAATGACCCAGCGCAGTTGGCCTGCGGTGTAGAGGTCTTGATGTCCGGCACACAGTGCCTCCAGGGCTTGTCGGGAGTACGGCGCCACGGTTCCCGTGACCTGCCAGTGGGCCGGGTCGTTCTCCCACTGGGCCATCCGGTCCACGTCGTCACGCTGGACGGCCCGCAAGCGGGTGGTGCCGGATTGAAGAAGGTCGGATGGGAGGGACATCAATGGTCGAAAATACTTGGACAACCCTGAATCCCGACCACCTGCTTCGGAAAGGACACCCCCTATTTTTGAAACATGCCCCGCATCGCGTCCCACAGTTGGCCTTGGATGGCCGTGTTGATTGTCGTGCTTGGAACCGGTTGCACCATCAACCGCAACATCATGTTCCGCACGCCCGCCGACTTCGCATTTGACCCGTTCAACCCCATCAGCGATGTCAACTACCGCATTGCGCCCAACGACCTGATCAGCTTCCAGCTGTACTCCAACAAGGGCGAGCGGCTGCTGTCCATGACGGCGGGGACCACGGCAGGCGGTGTCAATGGAGGACAAGGTGGCAACCTGCAGGCCATGAATCGGAACAGCGGCTTCGTCTACGAGGTGCGTCCGGATGGCACAGTGGAACTTCCGGAGCTCGGGCCGGTCGAGCTCATGGGACTCAACATCGACGAAGCCGAAACCAAATTGGAGTCGCTCTACAGCGCCAATTACATCGATCCGCTGGCCTTGATTGAGGTGACCAACCAACGGGTGCTGATCTTCCCGGGAGAGGCCGGCGTGGCCTCCGTCATTCCCCTGACCAACCCCAATACCAGTCTGTTGGAAGTCCTCGCGCTCAGCGGAGGCATCCGCGCACGGGGCGATGCCCGCAACGTGAAATTGATCCGCCGTGGGGAGAATGGACAGACCATTCACCAGTTCGACCTCTCCAAAATTGACGGCCTGAAATACGCCAACACCACGGTGCAGGCAGGGGACATCATTTATGTCGAACCCTTGCCACAATTGGCAAGCGAAGTCCTGGCCGATGTGTCTCCCATTCTGTCCCTCTTGACGACCATCAGCTCCTTCATTGCTTTGGTGAGCATCGTCGGTGGCAACAATTGATCCATGGACCATCCATTGGAAATTCAGACCGGGCCGATGGACGGTCCCGTCATGCTTCGGCCCCGCCAATTCGGTGATGATCGGGGGCATTTTTCAGAGACTTGGCGTTCTGCCCATTTCGAGGCGGCCATCGGCGGCCCGGTGACGTTCGTGCAAGACAATGAGTCCGTCTCGGGCGCTGGGGTGTTGCGCGGATTGCATTTCCAGGTTCCCGATCGGGCGCAGGGCAAGTTGGTGCGCGTGGTCCGAGGCGCGGCGCTCGATGTGGCGGTGGATTTGCGGAAGGGCAGTCCCACCTACGGGCATCACCAAATCGTCGAACTCAGCGGAGACAACCGCTGGCAATTCTGGGTGCCACCCGGATTCGCGCATGGCTTTTTGACCTTGGAGCCCGACACCATTTTCTGTTACAAGTGCACCGAGGTGTACAGTCCGGAACACGAGCGCGCATTGCGGTGGGACGATCCCGACTTGGCCATCGACTGGGGAACCTCATCTCCATTGCTCTCCCCGAAGGACGAGCGTGCGGGCGCCTTCGCATCCTTCGAAACCCCGTTCTCATGAGGCGCAGTGTGCTTTCGACGCTCGGTGTTGTGGCGCTCGGCCTGGTCGTGCTGGCTTTTGCCACCCAGGCAGGAGACCCTGCTGCGGACCGTGTTGGTGGGTCTTCCAGCATGCGTCCAGATTCGATTCCCCAGCAGGTGACACCGCCCCGCATCCAGGCTGGATTGGAGTTTGCGGGAACCCCCCTTCCCCTCGAACGGGTAGGGGTTCGGGAGCGCATGGAGAAGGAGCTCCTCATCGGCACGTTCCGGCACAGCAGCAGTTTGTTGACCCTCAAGCGGTCCGGCCGTTGGTTCCCCATGATCGAACCGATCCTGGTGGATTCGGGGATTCCGGTGGATTTCAAATACCTCTCCGTGATCGAGTCCGGTCTGGCCAACGCCGTGTCTCCGTCAGATGCGCGCGGTTTTTGGCAGTTCATGGAGCCTGCGGCGGAGGAATTTGGGTTGCGCGTGGACCGCGATGTGGATGAGCGGTATCACGTGGAAAAAGCCACCCGAGCCGCGTGTGCCTATCTCCGGGAGGCCTATGACCGTTATGGAGATTGGCTGCTCGCTGCGGCCAGCTACAACATGGGCATGGCCGGTGTCAGTCGGCGCTTGGAGGAGCAGCAGGGCGAGGCGTATTGGGACCTGATGCTCAATGCGGAGACCGCACGCTACGTCTATCGGTTGTACGCCACCAAGCAAGTCATGGAGTCCCCTGAGCAGCATGGTTTCCACTTGATGGCGGAGGATTGGTATGCCCCACTGGAGACCCGTGATACGATTCTGGTCGACAGTGTCGAGGACTTGACGGCATTCGCCAAGGAGGCTGGGGTGAGCTACAATGCCTTGAAGACGCTCAATCCTTGGCTTCGGTCGCGCCGACTTCCGATCCGGGAAGATCAATACTACGTGGTGCGGTTGCCGTTGCGGTGAATCCGGAACGCCACCTGTCGCACCTGTTGCACAGGGTGTCCCTCCACATCAAAAGATGCGGTCATGGCCCGTCCGGTGGGGGTGTTCAATGCGTCGGGCACCGACCGCACACGGCCCATGGGGATGCCGAGGACTTCAGCACGGCGAAGCCATTCATCCGCGGTGCGCTGGGACAGGGCGCGGCCCAATTGGTCTCCCAACACCCTTCGATTGGATACCCTGGCGGGATTGTTGGCAAAGCGGCTGTCTTCGGCCCACTCGGGATGCCCGAGCTCCTGGCACAATGCCGCAAACTGGCTGTCACTCCCCACGGCCATGACAATGCGGGTGCCGCAAGCACACACAAAGGACTCCCCATAGGGCGCGATTTGCGGGTGAATGGCGCCCAGTGCCACTGGGGTCTGACCGGCCACGAGGTGTTCGGTGGCGCGGTTCGCCAAGGCGCTGAATCCACTGGCGTCCAGCCACGTCTCCACGTAGGCCCCTTGTCCGGAAGTCTCCCGTTCATACAGGGCCAACAGCAGGCCGGAACGCATTTGGTGGGCGGCGAGAATGTCCATCATGGCCACAGGCATGCGCATCGGTTCGCCATCGGGCTCCCCGTTCATGGACATGAATCCAGTCTCCGCCTGCACGGCCATGTCATAGCCGCCGCGCTCGGGCTCACTCAAGAATCCTTTGAGGTGAACGTGAATCAGGCGTGGGTACAAGGCAGCCAGCCGATCCGGTGAGAGCCCCAGGCGCTCGAGGGAATCGGGTTTGGCGTTTTGGAGGAGAATGTCCGCCTCGGTCAGCAAGCGGTGCAATTCTGCCTGGCCACCATCGGATTTGAGGTCGAGGTGGACATGGCGCTTGGGCCCATTGGCAGCCACGAAGTAGGCGCTGGGGCCCTCCGCAGATTCGCCACGGCTGCGCCAGTGCCGTGTGATGTCGCCGCGCACGGGGGGTTCCACCTTGGTGACTTCGGCACCCAATTCAGACAGGAAGGTGCCCACCAAGGGGCCAGCCAGTACGGTGGCCAGTTCCACCACCTGCAAGCCCGCCAAGGGACGGTCATCGCCAAGAGGCGGGGGCGGAGGGACGGAAGGGTCGTGAGCCACGCCCTGAAGTTAAGCCTCCGTCAGGGCAGCCTTGTAGGTGTCAATGGCCCGCTGACGGGCCATCTTGTGTTCGACGATGGGGGCAGGGTAGCTCGGCGTTCCCCACTCGGGGACCCACCGCTTGACATACGTGCCACTCGGGTCGAATTTCTTGAGTTGGCTTTCTGGGTTGAAGACGCGGAAATACGGTGCCGCATCGCACCCCGATCCCGACGCCCATTGCCAGCCACCCACATTGGAGGCCAGCTCGAAGTCGAGCAGCTTTTCGGCGAAATGGCGCTCTCCCCATCGCCAGTCGAGGAGCAGGTGCTTGCAGAGGAAGCTCGCCACCACCATGCGGACGCGGTTGTGCATGAAGCCGGTGGCGTTGAGCTCCCGCATCCCGGCATCCACCAGCGGGTAGCCGGTTTTGCCTTCGCACCAGGCCTTGAAGTGCGCTTCGTCGTGCCGCCAAGGAATGCGGTCATATTTGGCTCGGAAGGCATCCGTGGCACTGTGCGGGAAATGGTGGAGAATGGCCTGGTAGAACTCCCGCCAGATCAACTCGGTCAGCCATTTGTCACTGTGCTCGAATCCAGTGCGGGCCATCTCCCGCACACTGACCGTTCCGAACCGAAGGTGCAGACTCGTTCGCGCTGTGCCCACGATGGAGGGGGTGTCCCGACGCTCGGCGTATTGGGACAAGACGGCCGGGTCTGGTGCGCGGTTTTCAAATGCAGCCCAGCCATCGGGGTTGGCCGAATCGGCATCGAAGCCCATGTCGGTGAGCGAAGGCAAGGAGGCGACATGCGGCCAAGGGGCCAGGCCTTGATTCAAGTCGATTCGTTCCTCCGCGAGCGGGTCCGCCTCCATGGCGTCGAACACCTTGTGCCATTTGCGGCTGTAGGGGGTGAACACCGTGTAGGGCAGGCCGTCGTCTTTGAGCACGGTTTCCGGAGGGAGCACCACATGGTCGTCGAAGGCATGGAATGCCACGTCATGGTTCTTTGCCCATTGTGCCACATCGGCATCCCGCTGGACCGGGTAGGGGGCATAGTCACGGTTGGTGTAGATGGCCTTGACAGTGTGTCCGGATTCTCGACACTCGGTGACAGCACGTTCGAGTGTCTCCACCGGATGACCATGAAAAGCAAGGAGGGTTCCGCCAGAGGTCGCATAATCGGCTTGAACCCGTTGCAACTCTGTGTGGATGAAGCCGAGACGTGCATCCTTCCGCGGCAGTCGATCGAGGATGTTGCGGTCAAAGCAGAAAAAGCCGACCGTGGGCATTCCGGAATTCAAGGCAGCAGCAAGACCGCGGTTGTCATGGGTGCGCAGGTCGCGCCGGTGCCAGAACAGAGCAATGTTGGACATGGGTGGAGAATGGGAGGGGGTAGAATGAGACAGCCCGAGCAAAAGCCCGGGCCGTCAGCAAATCAAACGTGATCATTAACACCTTACTGATCAAGAACCCCTCGTTCGGAGTCGTCATATGAACACCACAAACCGTGTCAAGTTCACACGACTTCAAAAAAAAATTCGGTGCAGGGTGGATTGGGGAGGGATGAACCCCTTCCAGAGTGGAATCAGCGCAACAGGGAGGCCAAGGCGCCCCGCAGTTCAACGTGCTGGAATTCAAATCCTGAGGTGGTGGTCCTGTCCGGCAAGATCCGGTTGGAGGCCAGCAGGGCATTTGCGGCCTCTCCGTATGCAATGCGCAGCGCGAAACGTGGCACCGCCGGCAAAAAATGCGGACGATTCAGGGTGTCGGCGAGTGCCTCGCTGAAGGCGCGTTGGGTCACCGGTTGGGGGCTGACGGCATTGTAGCTCCCTTGCCACGCGGAGTGGGTCATGGCATGGATGAACAATGCGACGAGATCGTCGAGGTGAATCCAGCTCTGCCATTGGGTGCCTGGCGCCAGTGGGGCGCCCAATCCGGCACGGTACACCGGCAACAGTTTGGACAAGACACCGCCGTTTGGAGACAAGACCAGCCCGATTCGCAAGCTCACATGTCCGCCTCCGAGCGCACCAAATCGGTGGGCAGCCGACTCCCATTCTTGCACAATGTCTGCTATGAACCCCTCTCCAGCAGGTGCAGATTCCATCATGGCATGGGGGCTGTCCGGATACCATCCGATGGCGCTCGCCGATGCGATGCGGGGTGCCAATCCCAGCCTTTCGCAGGACGCGCGAAGGAGGTTCAGGCTGTCGATGCGGCTCGAGCGGATGCGGTCTCGGACGGCGGGTGTCCAGCGTTGTGCGACAGTCTCTCCGGCGAGGTGGAACAGGCCGTCCAGGCCGTCCAGTGCGGCTTCGTCGAGGCGGCCGGAAGTGGGGTCCCATCCGAACAGGGTGACGCCGGGCATGTCCGTTCGCTCTGGGTTTCGGGTCAGTGCCCGCAGTTGCATGGCCGGAAACTCCTGCTGCAATCGCGCCACAAGGGCCCTTCCCACGAGGCCTGTGGCGCCTGTGATGAGGACGCGTTGTGGAAGGAATTGAGGGTCCGGCATTTCAATACTCCAACCGCAATGTGCGACTCCGTGTTCCTCAGTCCCGAAAAGCAGTGCGTCGATATTCGACAAAAAGGCAAAAATCGTCGACGAATTTCGTATCTTGTGAGGCCAGACCTGTCATGCTTCGCGCTTTTTCTCATCCCGGTTACGGGCTCCTGCTTTGGCTTATGGGGGTGTCTTCCATGTCCATGTGGGGGCAAGGAAAGTGTGTCAATGGCTGGATTCAGGGACAATGGCCGTGCGAATCCGTCGAGTTGTTGGCCCATGTACCCAATGCAGACATGGGAGGCTTGAACGCCAACGACCTCTGGGGTTGGACCGATCCTGAGGATGGCCGTGAATATGTGTTGTTCGGTCAACGCGATGGAACATGGTTCGTCGACGTGACCGACCCCTCCTTGCCGCGCATTGTGGGTGAATTGCCTGCGACAGGCTTGGCCAACAGTTTGTGGCGAGACGTCAAGGTCGTTGGACATCACATGGTGGTGGTCAGCGAGGCACAGCAGTCCCGCCTGCAGGTGTTTGACCTCACCCGACTTCGGGACCATACCGTCATTGGACCCCCGATCACGTTCAGCACGGACACCTTGGTCTCGGGATTTTCCAAGGCGCACAACGTGGCGGTCCTTGAGTCGGATTCCATGGTCTACGTCTGCGGTCCAAGTGCCATTGATGGGCTGTTGATTTACGATTTCAGTCAAGGGGATGCCCCTGTGCTGGTCGGCAGTTGGAGCGAATCGTACGTGCACGACGCCCATGTTGTTCTCTACCAAGGGCCGGATTCAGAGCACGTGGGCAAGCACATCGCGGTCGTCAGTGCATCGGACAACATTCGCATTTTGGATGTCACCGATCCCCTGGACATCGTGGAGCTGTCCGTGACGGGGCCAGTGCCGTACGGGTATGTACATCAGGGTTGGCTCAGCGAGGACCACAGCCATTTTCTGTTGGGAGATGAAGGCGACGAGAGCGCGGGCATCGTCGATGAGACCACGACCTACGTGTTCGATGTGTCCGATCTGGACGCGCCATTCCTGGTGTCTTCCGAATCTCTTGGAACCCACGGTACGGACCACAATCTGTACGTCCGTGGTCCCTGGGTGCACCAGAGCAACTACCAGGATGGGTACCGTTTGTTCCGATTTCATCCCGGTTCAGACACCACCTTGGTGGCCACGGGGCACTTCGATACCCAGCCTGATTCGGACGGTCCAGGTTTCGCCGGGAGTTGGAGCAATTACCCGTATTTCGATTCTGGCACCATCGCCGTATCCGACCAGGATGAGGGCTTGTTTCTCATCCGGACCCAGTTGGTGACGGGATGGCCGGAATTCTCTGCGGTATGCCCGTCCGATACGTTGCGGCTGCGGCTGGAAGTGCAGGAGTGCATCGAGGGGCCGGTGAACTTGACGTTGCCGGAGGGTGTGGCGTGGATGTCGGAAACCGTGTTGTCAGGTCCGGGAGAATTCGAAGTCCTTCTGACGGGCTTCGACTGGGATGGGATGGGCAATTTCATCCTCCGCGCCGAGGCCGAAGGAGCTGTGCATGCTGGACGGTACTATGTGGATGTCACCGAAGACGCCTTGCATTACCCGGACGCCGATGGCGATGGGTATGGGGTTTTTGATGGGGCCGTGTCGGGCTGCTGTCCAGGACCGGGCTATGCCCATGTCGGAGGCGATTGCAATGATGCAGACGAGAATGTCCGTCCTGGTGCCGTGGACCTTTGTGATGGGGTGGACAACGATTGCGACGCCACCATTGATGAAGATGGTTTGTCCATTCCTTTCTTCCTCGATTTGGACGGGGATGGCGTTCCGGGGCCCACACAGTATGAAGCCTGCGTTCCGCCACCGGGCGCCCATTTTGATGTGGGGCAGGATTGCAACGACTTGGATGCGACCATGTACCCTGGGGCAGGCCCCACACTGATGGGAGTGGACAACGATTGCAATGGGCATATCCTCGGCTTGGAACAGCTGGACGGAGGGTGCCCCGGTGACCTGAATGGCGACGACATGGTCACCATTCAGGATTTGCTTGAATTCCTCAATCTCTACGGCAGTTCGGGATTCTTCGAGGCCGACCTCAATTTCGATGAGCACGTTGGGGTCGCTGACCTGCTGCTCATGCTCGGTCTGCTCGGGGCCACGTGCTGATGTCCGGCCTTATGTCGTCTCGCCGCGCTGCTGATTGCGGTGCAGCTCGGCGTACTCCCCATTGAGGGCAATGAGGTCGTCGTGCGTGCCGCGCTCCACGATTCGCCCTTCGTTCAAGACCAGAATCAGGTCAGCCGATCGAACGGTGGAGACCCGGTGCGACACAATGAGCGAGGTCCGGCCTTCCATGATGCGGCTCAGGTTCCCCAGGATGTTGGCTTCGGTCTCCGTATCGACCGCGCTGAGGCAATCATCGAAAATCAAAATGCGCGGCCGCCGCAGGATGGCGCGGGCAATGGAGATGCGTTGCTTTTGTCCGCCACTGAGGTTCACGCCACGTTCGCCCAGCAGGGTGTCATACCCCTCCGGGAAACCGGCGATGTTGTCGTGGACGTCTGCGTCCCGCGCGGCTTGTTCGATGTCCGCCATGTCGGCATCGTCCACGCCGAAGGCGATGTTGCCGCGGATGCTGTCCGAAAACAGGAAGACATCTTGGGGCACATAGCCGATGGCTGCCCGCAACGCATCCAGCGAATGCGCGGTCAAGGGGACGCCGTCGAGTTCCACCACGCCATCGGTGGGGTCGTAGAGCCTGGCGACCATCTGGGCGAGCGTACTCTTCCCACTTCCCGTCCGGCCGATGACCGCGAGGGTCTGTCCGGGATGGAGCTCAAAACTGATGTCGTCCAGTGCGCGGATGCCGGAATCGGGGTAAGTCAGTCCAACATTTCGGAAGGCGATCCGACCTTGGATGTCTCCTGTCCGTGCGGGAGAAGCCGGGCTCGCGATGTCCGGAGCCACATCGAGAAAAGCATTGATGCGGGCCTGACTCGCCGAGGCCTTCTGCACCAGCGAGGTGACCCAGCCGATGCTGGCGAAGGGCCACGTCAAGAGGTTGACGTAAAAGACGAATTGGAAGATGTGTCCCAATTCCAAGTCGCCTGAAAGGACCCTCAAACCGCCCACGTAAATGGTCAGCACTGTGCTGAGTCCGACCAGCATCACGATGATGGGCATGAACAAGGCGTCCACCTTGACAAGGTCCAGCGTGCGCGTCTTGTAGCGGTCCGCCTCTGCTGCAAACCGCGATTCTGCCCGCGCCTCGCGGCGGTGGGCCACCAAGACCCGAATGCCGGCATAGGCCTGTTGGACCATGGCGCTCAGCAGGCTTTGCTGGCTTTGTACGGCATCGCTTTTTTGGTGAATGCGCGCGCTCACGAAATACACGGCCACACTCATGAATGGCAGCGGGGCCAAGGACCACAGCGTCAAGATGGGGTCGATGCGCACCATGACCCCAATGGTCAGGACCATCATGGTCACGAGCGTCAAGCCATACATCACCGCAGGGCCGAGGTACATGCGCACTTTGGAGACATCCTCGGAAATGCGGTTCATCAGATCTCCGGTGGCATTCACCTTGTAGAAGGCCAAGGGGAGGCGCTGGTATTGATCGTAGATCGCCGCCTTGAGGTCGTATTCGATGAAGCGGCTCATCACGATGATGGTCTGCCGGGTCATGAAAGAGAACACCCCTTTGAGGAAATACGCGATCAGGTAGAGGACGGCCTGCAGTCCGGCGATGATGCCCACTGCCTGAACGACTTCTTCCCGGTTGGTGGGGGCCTGCAATGTGGCCAGCTCGATGGAGAACCAGTCTGCCATGGCCGAGAGGGTCGGGGGCAGGGCAAGCGCCGCGTCTCGGAACACTTCTGCCGGTGGAACCCCGTTGGAGAGGGGGAGCAAGAAGGTGGTGTAGGCTGCCTGCAAGGCGTTGACCCCTTCCCCGATCACCACCGGAGCGAAGACGGCAAACGCATTGGTCAGGAACACAAAGACGAATCCGAGGAACAGGCGGCCACGGTACTTCCAGAAATAAGGATTCAGTGCCGCGAGTGCGCCCATGTCGGCGAAGTTAGAACTTGAAGTTCCAGGTGACCGATGGCAAAATGGGGAAGAGGCTCACCTGGTACGCCTGGATGTCCAACGTGCCCTCTGCGATGTTGCCATCGTTCCCGAAATAGATGAAGTAGGGGTTCTGCCGATTGTACAGATTGTAGACGGAGAACACCCATTGTCCGCGCCGCTTCTTGCCGGGCTTCACCCTGGGGTCGTGGGTGGCGCCAAAGTCAGCCCGATGGTAGGATGGCATGCGGAATCCGTTCCGTGGGCCATAGACGTCGAGCAGGTTGCCATCCACGAAGTACCGCTGCACCGGAACCGTGATGGCGTTCCCAGTGCCGTAGATGAACGTGCCGCCGAATTTCCAGCGCTCGTTCAGGGTCCATTCGAGGATGATGCTCAGGTCGTGCCGGCGGTCGTACCTCGCCGCAAACGGGAGCCCGCCATTGAGTTCATCGAATTGGCGGTCGGTCTTGCTCCAGGTGTAGCCCAGCCAACCCGTCCATTCGCCGCGCTTCCGCTTGAGGAAAAGCTCGGCGCCGTAGCTCGTTCCTGTGCCAAAAACGAGGTTGTTGTCGACGTTGTCTGCAATGTTGTCCTGGGGGCTGGTGCCTTCGGCATAAGCGACCAGATTGTTGAGCCATTTGTGATAGGCCTCCAGTGAGAATTCCACGTTGCGGTCCGCTCCGAGGTCCCGGAACCATCCCGCAGAGACCTGCGTCCCCTCCTGCGGTCTGACGCGGTCCGAGCTGGGGAGCCAGATGTCGCCGGGCAGGGACGTGGGGGACAGGGAGGCGAGGTGGATGTATTGCAGGTTGCGTCCGACGCCAGCTTTGATGGAGCTCCTGGGGCCGGTGATCCAGCGAAGGGAGAAGCGGGGTTCAAATCCGCTGTATTGGGCGACCACGTCCCCGGGTGCGTATCGGATTTCTTCCGGTGCGGTTGTCCCGCTGAGCGGATCGTCCTCTGCAGGAGGCATATACCGGGTGAAGGGGCCGGTCTGGATGAAGGTGCTGTGGCGCAAGCCGGCGTTGATGCGGAGCTTTTCCGTGACATCGAATTCGTCTTCGAGATAGACGCCGATTTCGTGGCTCTTGGTGCGAACGGCTTCCCCAAGGTCGAAGTCCACCCCGTTGCTGCTCGCGTAGAATTCCGTCGGCAGAAAGGTGTGGTAGGTGTATTCCACCCCGGCCCGAACCGTATGCCGGGCGTTGGGATACAGGATGAGCCGCGTTTTCAGGCCGCGGTCGTCGATGCCGCTGCGGAACCCGAAGACCAGGCTGTCCTGCTGGGACTCGAAGGCGAATTCATAATCGCTGTAGGTGGCCGTGGTGGTGAGAAAGGCCTTGTCGCTGATGACGTGGTTCCAGCGTCCCGTGACCGTCGCATTGCCCCAGGGGATGCGGCTGGAGAAGTCGGCCGCATTGGAGCGGAAGTTGAAGACGTCCCGTCCGAAATAGCTGCTCAGGTAGAATTGGTTCTTCCGCGACGCCCGCCAATTGACCTTGGCATTGAGGTCGTAGAAGTAATACCCCGATCCGGCAAAGGCGCTCTCCGGGTTGACGAAGGGCTTGGCGAGCACGTCGATGTAGGTTCGCCGACCGCTGATGATGAAGCTGGCCGTGTCTTCGACGAGGGGGGCTTCTACGGTGAGCCGCGAGCTGATCAATCCCAATCCGCCACTGACCACGCTTTGGCGTGCATTGCCTTCTTTCAGGCCGATGTCCAATACGGAGGACACGCGGCCACCGAATCGGGCGGGCATGGTGCCCTTGGTCACTTCGATGTCCTTGACGGCATCGGGGTTGAAGACACTGAAGAAGCCAAAGAGGTGGGAGGCGTTGTAGACCACTGCGTCGTCCACGAGAACGAGGTTCTGGTCGGGGCCACCTCCCCGGACGTAAAAGCCACTGTTGCCTTCGCCAGCACTCTGGATGCCCGGAAGGAACTGGATGACCTTGAGGACGTCGACCTCTCCGAGCAGGGCAGGGAGGCTCTTGATGGTTTCGACGCCGACTTTCGCCTTGCCCAGGTCCGTGCTCTGCGTGTTGGCGGACCGGTCGGCCTCCACTTCAGCCGCTCCGACCGCAATGACGTTGGGCGACAACTCAATGTCCAGCGTCTGGTCGGCAACCAGTTGGATGGTCCGTGTTGCCGTCTTGTACCCGATGAACGACCAGTTCAAGGTGTACTCACCTCGGGGCAGGGTCAGGCTGTAGAAACCATAGGTGTTGGAGGCCGTGCCCATGTTCTGTCCCTCCGCGATGACAGTGGCGCCCAGGATGTATTCCCCCGTCTCGGCATCCAGGATCCGACCGCTCAAGGTCACATCTTGGGCAAGCAACAAGGTGGGGAGTCCCAGACTGAGGAGGAGGGCCAAAACGGCCGTGGAAAAGGAGCGGAACATTGGGCGGCGAAAGTAGAACCGGGAGGGGGCGCGGAAGTTTAATTTTTGGGCATGATTGGAAGGGGCCGAAGACGGAACACCGATTGGGTTGGGGGCATGTTGGCGCTTCTTCTCTGTGCCTCTGGTTGCGCCTCTCAACCAGAGGCAGGGCTGGACCTCTTCACGTACAATGCATCGGACGGCATTCGGTCGTTGGACCCGGCCAAAGCGACCGACCTGGAGACGATGTGGGTCGTCGACCAGCTTTATGAGGGGCTGCTCGAATTGGACACGGCCCTTCGGGTGGTGCCGGCTTTGGCGGAGGACTGGTCCATTTCCGAAGACGGGCTGGTGTACCGCTTCCGGTTGCGCGACGCGCATTTTCACGATGGAACCCCAGTGAAGGCCCAAGACGTGGTGGCGAGTTTCGAGCGGCTGCAGGATCCAGCCGAGGCGCTGCCCGGACGCTGGGTCCTCGGGGGGTTGGCGGCGGAAGGAGCTGAGGCCATCGGAGACGACAGCCTCGAACTTCGCCTGACTGCACCGAATCCGGTCTTCGCCAGCCTGTTGGCGACGCCGCAGGCCAGTGTGCTCCGCGGCGGTGGCCGGGATGCGGACCCCGACAGGGAAGACCTGGGGACCGGGCCTTTTCTGCTTCGGGGGTGGTTGCCCGAAACGGCCCTCGTGATGCATGCCAACCCCACGTATTGGATGGTGGACGAGGCGGGGCAACCCTTGCCGCACCTCGATGGGGTGCGGGTGGAATTCAACCGCGAGGAAGGTGCCGAGATGCTGGGCTTTCAGCAGGGGAGGTACGACTTCGTGTCCGCCCCCGGCCCGCAGTGGCTGGACCTGTTCTTCGACGAGCATCAGCAATGGCGGCCCCAATGGCAAGGCCGATTTGATGCCCATGTGACCGCGTACCTCAAGACGGATTACATCGGCTGGATGGTGGATTCTGCAGGGCTGTCGGCCATCGGTCGATCGCCCATTCACCCGGATGTCCGGCGGGCGTTGAGCATGGCCTTGGATCGGGAGTCCCTGGTACGCGAGTTGCGGGCCGGTGGGGCCAGACCCGCCGCAGGCTTCGTGCCGCCCGGCATGCCCGGATTCAGTGTCTCGGAGCGTCCTGTCTTGGAAAGTGTGCGCCACGATCCTGAAGCGGCACGGGGCCTCCTCGCGCAGCACGGCATCGGGGCCGAGGTGCCCTTGCAGCGGCTTTCGGGATGGACGCTCGGCACCAAGCCTGCCACCGCTGACCTCGCCGCAGCCCTGCAGCATGCCTGGGCTGAATTCGGGGTGGACATCGAGATTGACGTGGCCCCCAGTGCCATCGATGCGGAGCGGGTGGCCAAGGGCCAAGTCCCCACATTCCGCAAGTCGTGGTTGGCCGACTATCCGGATGCCGAGAACTTTCTCGGCTTGTTCGATTCTGCTCGGTGGGCACCCAACGGACCGAATTACACGCACTACTCAGACCCTGTGGCGGACAGCCTGTTGTCTGCTGCGGCGCGGGCCATGCCGGGGCCGGACCGAGTGTCCATTTTGCGGGAAATGGAGCGTCACGTGATGCAGTCCATGCCGGTCATCCCGCTGTGGCACGATGAGGTCTTGCACCTCGTGGCCCACGAATGGTCAGGATGGCGAATCAGCCCCATCAACCGCTTGGATCTGCGCCATGTCCGCCGCAGGCCCCTTCATGAGTAAATTCCCGGCGATGCTCAAGATCGACACCCACACCCACATCATGCCCAAACAGCTGCCCGATTGGAGTCGGAAGCTGGGGTATGGGTCCTTCATTCACCTTGAGCATCACAAGGAAGGCGCGGCCCGCATGATGCAGGGTGACCGCTTCTTCCGCGAGGTCCAAGCCAATTGTTGGGACCCTGTCCTCCGCGTGGAGGAATACGCGAAGTCCGGTGTACAAGTACAGGTCATTTGCACCATTCCCGTCTTGTTTGCCTACTGGGCCAAGCCCGAGGATACGGCGGACATTGCGCAGTTCCTGAACGACGATGTGGCCCGCACGGTGCAGGACCATCCCCGCCATTACGTCGGCCTTGGGACCTTGCCCATGCAGGACACCGAGCTCAGCATCCGGGAGCTCGAGCGGTGCAAGGAAATCGGACTGCACGGCATTCAGATTGGCTCCAACATCAATGGCTACAACCTGTCCGAAGCGCGCTTCGATCCGCTGTGGGAAGCGTGTGAGCGGCTGGACATGGCCATCATGGTTCACCCCTGGGACATGATGGGCAAGGAGATGATGACCAAATACTGGTTGCCTTGGCTGGTGGGCATGCCCGCCGAGACCTCCCGTGCGGCATGCTCCATGGTCTTCTCTGGTGTGTTTGACAAGTTTCCCAAGCTGCGGGTGATGTTCAGCCATGCGTCGGGTGCCTTCCTGGCCACGTTGGGCAGAATCGAGCACGGATGGCGCTGTCGCCCCGATCTTGTGGCCATTGACAATCCAAACAGCCCGAGGGAATACTTGGGCAAATTCTGGGTGGACAGCATCACCCACGACGCCCGTCTCATGCAGTACGTATTGGAAATGCAGGGCGCGGACAAAGTGGTGATGGGGTCCGATTACCCCTTCCCATTGGGCGACCTCGAATTCGGTCGGTACATCGAGACCGACATGGACCTGCCCGAAGCGGATCGCGCGGCCATTTTCCACGGCGCTGCCTTGGATTGGCTTGGATTGGACAAAGCGAGGTTCGAATAAGGTGCAACGAAGACGCTGTGTTCAGCGTTTGACCAAGGGATGGCGTCTACAGAGGAAGTCAAGCAGCTGATTGAGGGGTGCAAGCGGCGCAAGCCGGCTGCGCAGCGCGCACTGTATGCCCGATTCAGTGGTCAGCTGTTCGCCACGGCCATCCGGCACACCAATGGGCGCCAGGATGCTGAGGATGTCCTGCAGGACAGCTTCGTCAAGATCTTCAAGCACATCGACAGCTATCGAAAGGACTTCTCCTTTGAGGGGTGGATGCGGCGCATCGTGGTCAACACCGCCATCACGCATTACCGGAGGAACCTCAAGCACACGCACCACCAGGACATTGACGATGTCCATGCCACCCCGCGTGACCTGGAGAATGAGCATGATCCCGAATTCACCGCGGACGAATTGGAATTGGCCATCGCCCAATTGCCCCTCGGATACCGGACGGTGTTTTGCATGTACGTCATCGAAGGCTACAAGCACCAAGAGATTGCCGATCAGCTGGGCATCGATGTGAACACATCGAAAAGCCAGTTGAGCCGCGCCCGAAAATATTTGCAGCGGGTTCTTGCAACCCTATCTGCCCGAGCCAAGTTGAACCCCAGCAAGCCCGAACTGCCGGGCCATGGATGACATGAGCGACATGACCTCACAAGACGCACGGGATACTGCCTTTGACGCGCAGTGCCGTGACCTGCTTCAAGGAAGGACCGAAGTGGCGCCAGCCCCAGCGGACGATTTGTTTGCGGATGCCGGGGCGACCCGGTCCAGCGGACGCCGCATTGGGGTGGCGGCAGTGGTACTGTTGGGTGCAGCTGCATGGGGGATTTCCCAATACAGCACCGAAGAGCCGGTGACCGAACCGGTCGATGAGGCCGCCGAGCCTGCTGTCCCCAGTTCTACGGAAGAGGCCGCGGATTGGATGAGCCAGCCTGCGTCCGACGCCATTCCGTCGGAGGCCGACCATCCCATCACGGCGTCGCCATCCGAGGCTGTGCCGACAACGTCGCCTGACGCGCTGCCTTCAGCAGCAGAGTCTGCTGAAGAGGTGACGGTCTCCAGTCCTGCGAGCGTTGTGGAAGCGGACGCACAAAAGGCGGAATCGTCTCTGTCTTCCGCTGCGGTCGAAGTCCAACCTGCTGCGGAAGCGGTAGACGGGGCCATCACTGCACCTGACTCGGAGGTCTTGTTGGACTCGGAAGAGCCAAGTCAGCCCGTCGAAGAGCCGGTTGCGCCTGAACTTCAAGAAGAAGTCCCGGACGAAGCGGAGCCCACCGCTCCGACGTTGACGCTTCCGTTGACCCTGCCAGCAGGGGGTGGGCTTTGAGCCGGCCGTCCCATCGGATTTTCGCACCCGGCTGCGCTGAAAGATCTTGCCGCATGACCCGGCCCGTCGTCCTGTTGTTGATGTTCCTCTGGATGGGGTCGGCCTGCGCCGCCCATGGGGGCAAAGACACCATCACGGTGGACGGAGTGCCCCTTGAACTGGCGTTGGACGTTCGGAGGTCAGGTCCAGACCCGTCTTTGGAAAAGCGCGCTCGGGCCAAGTCCGCATCGTGGAAGCCCGTTCCTTTTCTTGGCCTCGCCACGGGTGCAGGTCGATGGACGGCCGACGTGGCCGGAATCCCGGTGTCGACCCTGTCCCGTCGGTCCGTGACAGGAAGAGGGGACGTCCTTGTGGGCTTGACCTGGGCTGCAGACAAGGTCCAATGGCGGCTCGCAGCATCGGGCGGAGCTGCTGTGATTCGAGCAGCAGACCTCACCAGTATGGAGGACAGTGCTGTGCGCATCGTCGCAGACGGGACCGGCGGTCTCGAGCAGCATGTGGTCCAGACGTATGAGCTGGGGCAAGAATTGGACACCCTGCCGGTCGCACTCAGTGGGCTTCTCGCACAGCAAGCGGCTCTGGGCATCCGGATCGGAGGACGGCCAGCATCTCGTTCGGGCTGGAATTGGTGGGTGGGGGCCACGGCCACTTGGTCGCGCATTCAACGTGGTCCCGCCCAAGTGGAGCGCTTGCCGGCAGAAGGCGTTCCGGAGCCCTGGACAGAAGAAGACATGCAACGTTTGGACTGGATCCCGCCCACAACGTGGGGCTGGGGAATGGTCGTGGAGCTTGAGCGTCGGCTGAACCCCGAGTGGGCTTGGGCCATTCAAGCCCGGTGGCGCTCAGGCCCGCGCGGGCGATATGGCGCGGGGGTCTCGCTGGTTCGCCACCTCCTCCATTGACGTTCGTTGGGAGCTTTTGGCAAACTGCGATACAACAACAGGGGGCCGAAGTGCGTCTATTATGTGCAGGCATCAGCAACCTGCAAGCACAGCGAAGATTTGGTTCAAGTTGTTTTGGTTAAGGTGAAGGGGCTCCGAACGCGGGGCCCCTTCTCATTTGATGTCGAGGCAATTGGCTAAATTCCGGACGTGTTCCGCTTCCATTTCTTTCCGAATCGCGTCTCCGCGCTGCTGGTGATGCTGTGCACAGCCTTTACCGGCTTGAATGCGCAGATGGTCAATGGAGGCTTCGAGCAGAGCACATCCATGCCCACCGCACCCGGTATGTGGCATCTGCTGACCGGGTGGAGCAACGCGCAAAGCGGGTCATCGACTCCGGACTTCTTCCACCTGGACGGCACGTTGGGGGGTGACTTGCCAGAAACCCCTGTGGCCTTGGTCAATCCGTACGAAGGCCGCGGTGTTGCGGGGCTGACGGGCATCCGCCGGGAAGCCCCCGGCGTCCCACTGAGTCGGGAGTATCTGGTCATGGACTTTTCGGCCCCCTTGATGATGGGGCAGCGATATGCCTTGTCGTTTGCCGTGGCCAATGGCCAATGGCTGCCGACGTCCAACGCAGGGCTGGCAGTCAATGGGCTCGGTGTGGCTTTGACGGTGGACCCTCCTGTACAACTGGGTCAATCCGCCCTCGATTTGCCGCCGGTATTCCAGATTCCATACGCGCGTTACGAAGCCGGTTGGGAGGTACTGACCTTCACGTTTGAAGCCGCTTCGCCCGCCCAGCACCTCATCGTCGGGGTGTTCGGCGATGATGCAGACCTCGAAGCCGAGGTGGTCATGGGGGACAACCCGACCATGGCCTACTACTTCCTCGACGACTTCACTTTGACGCCCATTGATGGCAATGGTGATCCCGAGTCCGCCCTGTTGGGGGACAAAGGCCCTGAAGCCACGCCCGAACCGGAGGACAAGCCCGTTTTCGTGCCGAATGCATTCTCCCCAAACAGCGACGGTGTCAACGATTGGTTTGTGCCAGAAGTCGGCGAGACCCTTCCCATTTCATTCGAGATTTTCTCGCGTTGGGGGCAGCTCGTGGCCAGCCTCGACCCGGGGAATCCGCGTTGGGATGGACGCGGCCAAGATGGCAAGCCGGTCGCCGGCGGCGTCTACATCTGGCGCCTCGAATGGCCGCGCAGCATGCCGCTGGAACAGCGGACCCAGCAAGGCGCGGTGACCGTCCTTCGCTGAACCCCATTCCTTCTCAGCATCTTTGCGGCATGGAGCATGTCGCCCACCCCTTGATTGACGCCTTGTCGGAATCGCACCTTGTTCGGCAGTGGTGGGAAGGGCGATGGCCAGGGAACGCCGTGCCATTCCAGGTGCCCGCTCGTCCGGATTTCGCCGAGCTGGATCGCTTGCGGGACCTTCAAGGGACGGGACTCGCGGATCGAGAAGTCCTGTGCTCGGTCGTGGAAGCGCAGTATGCGGATGCCGATATGGCGTTGCCAAAGCGGTGTGCCGACTTGAAGCAGGCGGAGGCGAGGACGGTCACCACGGGCCATCAGCTGTGTTTGGCCATGGGGCCGGCGTTCACATGGTACAAGGTGATGACGGCCATCACCTTGGCCGCACGATTGGAGACACGTTGGGACACGCCAGTCATCCCGGTGTTCTGGCTGGCCTCCGAGGACCACGATTTCGAGGAAATCGCGTCAGTGTGGTCCGGAAAGGAGTGGCACAAGTGGGCGCCACCTGCAGGTGCAGGAAGGGGAGGACCTGTGGGGCGGATGCAGACGCAAGGAATGCCGGAGGTGCTCCGTGAGTGGGGGCAAGATGCCGGTCTGTCCAAATCCCACACCGAGGAGTTGGCCAGCGCCGTCAAGGGAACCCTGGCCCAGACCATGCGCCGCTGGATGCACCAGTGGTTTGGTGCAGACCGACTTGTGGTGGTGGATGGAGACGACCCCAGACTCAAGGCAGGCTTTGCTGAGCACATGGAGAAGGAGTGGGGCCAAGGTGTTTTGGCCACCGAGGTCAGTCGGGTGAATGCCGTCCTCGAGGCATCCGGTCACTCCCCTCAAGTCCATGTGCGGGAGGTCAATTTGTTCCACCTTTCCGAAGGCCGTCGGGAACGCATTGTGGCTTCAGAGGGGGGAGGATGGACAGCTGGGGAGGTCGCCTGGGCGAATGCCGACGCTGTTCGGGAGCACCTCGCGACGTCTCCGGAATCGGTGTCGCCCAATGCGTTGTTCCGGCCCCTGTACCAAAGTTGGTTGTTGCCAGACGTCGCGGTTGTAGGGGGACTTGCCGAAGTCGCGTACTGGCTCCAGCTGGCTGCCGCGTATCCGGAGTTTGGGCTGGCCCAGCCGTCTTTGGTGCCACGGGACGGGGGGTGGTGGATGTCCTCCCAACAGGGAGAGGACTTGGAGTCAATGGGCTTCACGCACGCCGAACTGGGACAGTCGGTGGAGGCGTGGGAACGGGATTTCATCGAACGCCAAGGGCCGCCCGACGCGGACCACTGGCGCAAGGCACTGGATGGCGGCTTGGACAGCGTGCTGGCTGCGTTCAAGGCGGCCGACCCCTCGTTGGAGGGGAGTGTGCTCGCCACCCGGGCCAAAATGGAAAAGCTGCTCGAAAAATTGGACCAGCAGGGCCGCCGCGCGGTGCGACGATCCTCTTCGGAAGACCTGGATCGCCTGCGCACGTTGCATGCCGGCTTGCATCCCGAGGGACGGCCGCAGGAACGCGCCGCCAACCTCAACGTGCTCCTGGCAGACAGGGAAGGGAATCCCTTTGCGCGGTTGCCCGAAATGGAGCAGGGCATGGTCGAGGGGCATGATGGCGAGGAATGGACCCCCAAAACGCACGTTTGGAAAACACGGTCCGCGTAGATTTGTCATGGAAGGCAATGACCCTTTCGTCTTGAAAGACCCCACGTCATGCATTCCGATCAGAATCCCGCCCCCCTTCACGCTGCAACCGACGCCGATGGCCGTGCAGCTTCCCCCCAACTTTCCGAGGAGGTCAAGAACTTCCTCATTGACATCGATGGCACCATCACGGAAGACGTGCCCAACGAACAGCCGGAACGCATGGCCACCTGCGAGCCATTCCCGGACGCGTTGGACACCTTGAACCGGTGGTATGATGAGGGGCACATCATCACCTTCTTCACCAGCCGGACTGAAGAGCACCGCGAGGTCACAGAAGCTTGGTTCGCCCAACACGGATTCAAGTACCACGGCCTGTTGATGGGCAAGCCGCGCGGCGGCAATTACCACTGGATCGACAACCATGTGGTGCGGGCCACGCGGTATGTGGACCGCTTCACCGATCTCGTCAAGACGACCAAGGAGATCGAAGTCTTCAAGGGCAACGAAGAGGGCTGATCCTCAGCGCTGATCCAGGAAGCGCTGGAGAATGAGGGTCGCCGCGATTTGGTCCAGTTGGCCTTTTTGTCGGCGCTTGGACTTCCGCATGCCGGATTGAACCATCGCCATCGACGCCTCCCGGCTGGTGTGGTCTTCATCCACGAGTTGGATGTCGACGCCGGGAAAGGCCTTTTGAAGACGTTTGACGAATGCCCGAATCGGGCCGCTGCTGTGGGTGTCTGTGCCCAACACCAGACCGGGCATGCCCACCACAAAGCCCGCGCAGGGCTCCGCGTCCAACAGCCGCTGAATTTCCCGGTCCAAGGATTCTGGGGGGTACGTCCCTTCTGGCGCGGCAATCATGGCGCCACTGTCCGTGACCGCCACGCCCACGCGGCGGGTCCCATAGTCGAAAGCGATGTACCGGGCCATGTTGCGAAGGTATCTTCGCCGCATGGAGAATGCGACCATCCCAGTCCCGGGTGAGTGGACTGCTGCGAAAAGTGCCATCGAATCTGCATGGGATGCCCCCGAGTTGCGGGGGGAGTCCGCGACCCGAGAGGCGGTGGAAGCCGTGCTGGATGGGCTGGATCGCGGTGTGCTGCGTTGTGCCGAACCCGTGAACGGGGGATGGCAAGTCAACGAGTGGGTCAAGAAGGCTGTGGTCCTCTACTTCCCCATGCGCGAGATGAAGGTGGAAGAGGTGGGCCCTTTCCAGTTCCACGACAAGATGGCGTTGAAGAAGAACCATGCCGAAGCTGGCGTGCGTGTGGTGCCCCATGCCATTGCCCGCTACGGTGCATTCCTCGGCAAGGGCGTGGTCATGATGCCCAGTTATGTCAACATCGGAGCATGGGTCGGTAGCGGAACCATGGTCGACACCTGGGCGACGGTAGGATCCTGCGCTCAGATCGGTGCAGATGTCCACCTCAGCGGCGGCGTGGGCATCGGGGGGGTGCTCGAACCGCTCCAAGCGGCGCCTGTCATTGTAGAGGATGGCGCCTTCATCGGATCCCGCGCCATTGTGGTCGAAGGGGTCCGGATTGGCAAGGAAGCGGTCCTCGGCGCAGGCGTGGTGCTGACGTCCAGCACCCGAATCTTGGATGTCACAGGTCCTGAGGTCGTGGAGTACAAGGGCGAAGTGCCGCCGCGCTCGGTGGTCATTCCGGGGACACGGCCCAAGTCCTTTCCTGCCGGAGAATTCGGCGTGCCTTGCGCCCTCATTGTGGGCCGCCGCAAGGAGAGCACGGACCGAAAGACCTCGCTCAACGACGCCCTGCGCACCCACGCCGTCGCGGTATGAGTCGGGCGGCGGAACATCCGCCTGGAGGACTGCTCCTCCTGCAGCCCGCATTCCTCGGGGATGTGGTGCTGTCCACGGCCTTGATTGAGGGCTGGCACGCAGCGTATCCGGATTCCCCCATCCAGGTCTGGG
This sequence comes from uncultured Flavobacteriales bacterium, assembly GCA_937967465.1. GTDB lineage: Bacteria > Bacteroidota > Bacteroidia > Flavobacteriales_D > Sanyastnellaceae > UBA8752. Next base: position 33,936 of record CALBSW010000046.1, on the reverse strand, counting down.
TCCGGAAAGGCGCGCACGGCTTTTTTGAAGACCACCCTTTTGTGAGCCAAGTCTGGGTGTGGGACAGGACCGGGTGGGGCAAATACCTGCGAATGTGGTCCATGGCGCGTCAAGTGCGCCGCACCAGCCCGGGGGTGGTGGTCAACCTGCATCGACACGCCTCCATGGGCCTTGTGGCCCGGTGGGTGGGTGCCCCGAACCATGCGGGATTTTCAGGTGTCCCGACTTTTGGAGTGCAGGTCCATCAACATCCCCACGGGATCGGAGATGGCCGCCATGAAACCGAGCGGAATCACGCGCTGTTGGCTCCGTGGTTGGGCGACTTTGACCCGGTCCGCCATCGACCGAAGCTGCATGTGGCCCCACAGCACATGGCTGCAGCCGATTCACTCCCTTCTGGTGCGACGGTGTTGGCTCCTTCCAGTGTGTGGGCCACCAAGCGTTGGCCCGAATCCCACTGGACTGCCTTGGTCGACCTCCTTCACGCTCATGGTGAGCCCGTGGTCCTCCTGGGAGCGGCGTCCGATCGTCCGCTGTTGGAGCGCATCGCCTCCGGGGCGAAGGAGGCACCTTGTGTGGTGGCGGGAGACTTGAACCTGTTGGGGTCAGCTGCCCTGATGGCCAAATCCAAAGCTGTGGTGAGCAACGACAGTGCCCCCCTTCACATGGCAGGGGCAGTGGGCACACCCGTGGTGGGGGTCTTCTGCAGCACCACGCCCAGACTGGGCTTCGGTGTGTTGCCTGAGGACGAAGCGTCCGGCCGGGGCCAAAACGTGGAGGTCCAGGAGGGGGAATTGGCGTGCAAGCCGTGCGGTGTGCACGGCAAGACAGCTTGCCCGCTGGGGCATTTTCAGTGTGGGGAGGACGTGGCAGTGAAGGCCGTTTGGGCGGCCTTGCAGGCGGTCAGCAGCCCTCGAGCTTGAGGCCCTCGTTCTGGAGGATCTGCAGCTTGCAATCGTCGGTGACGAATTCGATGTACCGACGCTCTTCGACACCCCCTTCAATTTTCAGGAGGATTTCTGCTCCGATCATTTGACCGTCGGGGCGGAATTGGAAGCCGCCATAGTGAAAGGTGTGGCCTGCTTCTTCGAGGGCGATGCGGGTCGCGTTGAGGGCCTCTCGGGTCATCGGCGCCTCGAGGGTGGCCAGGACCACGTCCGATCCGGGTTCCACAGTCTCTTGGGCAGTGGCGGAAGAGGAGGAGGCGCCCAGGGCGAGGACGGCCAGCAGGGCCAACGGCTTCACAACGTTCATCATGGGGTCAAAATACGCGCAATCCTGTGGACGCACAACGCCTGGAGAGGGCAGAAGTCCGGTGCATCCGTTGTGAAAAAGTGAGGCCGTGGATTTCCGCCTTGGGGCAGGGGCGAAGGGTATTTTCGATGTCCCAACCCGATCACATGCAGTTCATCGTATCCAGCACCGCCCTGCTTCGTCAGCTTCAAGCCATCAGTGGCGTGCTCAACAGCAGCAACACGCTGCCCATCCTGGACAACTTCCTGTTCGAGGTGGCCCCGGGGAAGGCGTCCATCAGCGCCAGTGACCTCGAGACGACCATGACCACCACGGTCGAGGTCACCGCAGAAGAAGAAGGTGCCATCGCCATCCCCGCCAAGATGTTGTTGGACATCCTCAAAACCTTCGAGGACCTGCCCTTGACCTTCAAGGTGGACCCCAAAACCTGCGGGGTGGAAATGACCAGTGAGGCTGGCAAGTACAAGCTCGCTGGCGCCCACGCGGACGAGTTCCCGCGGACACCGGAGCTGGAAGGTGCGGCTTCTGTCACTTTGAACTCCGACACCCTCGCCGAGGCCATCAGCCGGACCTTGTTTGCTGCGGGAAGCGATGATTTGCGCCCGGTGATGAGCGGCATTTTCTTCGAACTGCGCAACGACCACCTCAGCTTCGTTGCGACCGACGCCCACCGCTTGGTTCGGTACGCCCGGATGGATGCCTCCGCGCCGGAGAATGCGGAGATGATTGTGCCGAAGAAGCCATTGAACCTGCTGAAGGGCACCTTGCCCATGACCGACGAGGTGGTGGTGAGCTTCAACGAAGCCAACGCCCACTTCAAGTACGGTGAAATGGACGTGGTGTGCCGTTTGATCGAGGGCAAATACCCGAACTACGAGGCGGTCATTCCGAAGGAGAATCCGAACTGCATGACCATCGACCGGAAGGATTTCCAGCGGAGCATTCGCCGGGTCTCCATCTTCGCCAACAAGACCACCCACCAGGTGCGCCTTTCATTGGCTGGCAGTAGCTTGACCATCAGCGCGGAGGATGTCGACTTCGCCAATGAAGCCCGCGAAACCTTGGCCTGCAGCTACGCAGGGGACGACATGGAAATCGGATTCAACAGCCGTTTCCTGCTCGACATGTTGAACAACCTGGATGCCCAACAGATCACGCTGGAGTTGAGCGCGCCCAATCGGGCCGGCATCATCCGGCCCCAGCATGACGGAGAGGCGACCGGTGAGGACATCCTCATGTTGGTCATGCCCGTCATGCTCAACGCCTGATCACGAGCGCGTTCGACGCTTGATGTGGCCGCCTTGGCGCGGCTTGCGAATCCCGCCCCGGCGGGATTTCGCGTGTTCAGCCGGACGCGGTCGGGGGCCGTTCCACATCAGTTGCGCCCTGCGCCAGGCCCGAACGTCTTGCTCGGGAGAAGTGGTTTCGGCTGTGAGCCAAGTGTCCTCCACGGCTGCCTCGCCAAGGATGCCAGCAGGGCTTTCGAGGATGGCTTGGCCGCCACGGCCGGAAGCAGAAGGCGTGCTGGTTGGACCGTGCCCCTGGGCATGGCCATCGGCCTCCGCCTCTTCGTCCTCCATGGGCGGCAGGGGCGGTCGCTGGGGACCTTGTTTCCGCCAAACCCAGGCCAGGAATGCCCCCATGGACGCGCCGGAGAGGTGCCCTTCCCAGCTGACGCCCTCTTCAATCGGGAACACGCCCCAGACAATGCTGCCATACAGGAAGACCACCACCAGGGCCACCCGAATCAAGTGGGGGTGGCGTCGCAGAATGCCGCTGAAGAACAGGAAGGCCACTTGTGCATAGACCACGCCGCTGAGCCCGATGTGGTTGCCGGATGCGCCGCTCAGCCACAGGAGGAGTCCGGTGCCGATCCAGGCCCAAACGAGGACCCGCAGGCCGAGGTCCCGGTAGAAGTACACCAGCATGGCATTCAAGGAGAAGAACGACACGGTGTTGCCCCACAGGTGCTGGAAGTCTCCGTGGAGAAAGGGCATGGTGACAATGCCGGCCAGTCCGTTCCACCGCAGGGGGCGGTTGCCGAACCGCTTCCATCCGAGATCGAATTGGTCGTTGAGGAAGTAGACGCCCCAGATGAGGGTGAGGATGCCGACGGTGATGGTCAGTGCAGAGCGGATTCTCCGGCGGTCGGCCTCCAAGTCTTTCGCCTGCTGTTCCAGAGGGGGCGGTGCAGGCCGACGACCGTGGACGCGAAAGGGGCGCGCTCCGGGGGCAATGCGCGCTTCACCTGGTGCGTGTGTGGCTGAAGCCCCGCCAAAACTGGGCGTGGGGGTCGCATCCACAGGGTCGTTTTTATAAGAAGCCACTGCTTTAAGATAGCCCGCAAAACACAGAACTACTTTGCCGAGCACAACCTGAACCGGCAATGAGCGTTACCGAGTTGCATGCATTGATTTCCTTGTTGGAGGACCCCGATGAGGGCATCTACACGACCGTGAAGAAGGAATTGGAGCGGATTGGCGAAGCCGCCGTCCCCAGCCTCCGCAAAGCCCTGGAGGAAGATGGCCATGGCGACATGTTCCTTCAGCGGGCCAAGTCCTTGTTGGACCAACTCGCCACCGATGAGATTCGGACCTCGTTTGCGGATTGGATCGATTCCCCCGAGCACGGTTTGTCTTCCGCGCTGCTTCTGCTCGACCAATACGTCGATCCGGCATCGGACGCGGAGGGTCTGCGTGAGGATTTGCAGCGCATCCGACAGGACATCTGGCTGGAGCTGCACGACGACATGACCGCTTTGGAGCAGGTGCGTGTGGTGAACCGCATCTTCTTTGAGCACCACGGATTTGATGGCACCCGCGGTGGTGCTGCGCGTCCCTTGCACGCCCTGCCAAGCCAAGTCTTGCGTCAGAGAAAAGGCAACAGTTTGGCACTGGGTGCCCTGTACCTCGCCATGGTACAGGAATTGGGATTGCCCATTCATGGGGTCAACCTGCCCAACCATTTCATCCTCGCTTATTGCGACGGAGGGCACTTGGGGGAGTTCTCAGCAGACGGTGGCCCGGGCAGCGTGTTGTTTTACATCAATCCCTTCAACCGTGGCGGTGTGATTCACCCGGAAGAGGTGAGTGCATTTCTCGGTCACCTCGACCTGCCCGTCGACCAAGGAAATTGTGGCCCGTGTCATCCCGTCGATGTGCTGCGCCGCTTGATTGGCAATCTGGCCTATGCCTACGAGCGCCAGGAAGATTTGGAGCAGGCCGAGCGCCTGCGCGAGTTGCTCTTCTTTGTGGAAGGGTGTTCAGCCCCGCAAGGCGCCGAGCGTTCGGAATAAAATCCGGACATCCCCGACCAAGCTGCGGTGTTGGGCGTAGTCTGCCTGGACTTGAAGCTTGGCTGGCAGAATCACATCTCGGTAGTGTGCTTCCGGGTCCTTGGATTGGGCCAAATCGGCACCCTCATTCCGGAACTGTAAAGCGTCTGGCCCCGTGATGCCTGGCCGCACGGACAAAACCGTCTGCCAGATGTCTTGACTGTGGTCCACATATCGGGGGACTTCGGGCCGCGGCCCTACCAAGCTCATGTCCCCGCGCAGGACGTTCCACAATTGCGGGAATTCATCGAGTCTGTGGCGGCGCAGGATGGCCCCGATGGCGGTGATCCGGTCGTCCTCTTCTCCAGAGGTGACCTGGGCATCGCCCGTTTGGGCGGGACGCATGGTCCGAAACTTCAGGATGTCAAACGGCTGTCCTCGCAGCCCGACTCTCTCTTGGCGAAACAGCACGGGCTTCCCTTGACGGACGCGCAAGAGCAAGGCCACCGTCAAGAGCGGGATGCCCAGCAACAGAAGCAGCATGCTGGAAGCGAGGATGTCTGCTGCACGTTTCACCGGGAAGCGAATCCAATGTGGTGCAGGCCGTCCCGAACCGCTTGGACGACGCGGTCCACATCGGCGAGGTCCATGTGCAAGTGAAGCGGCAGGCTGATTTCGCAGGCATAGGCCTGCATGGCGTGGGGGCAGTCCTCGGGTGCGTGCCCCCGATCGCGGTAGGCCGTGAGGAGGGGGAGGGGCTGGAAATGCACATTGCTGGCGATGCCTTGAGCGGCCAATGACGCCATCAGGCTGTCCCGTTTCGATTCGTTCAGTGCGGGGATGCGCAAGGCGTACAGGTGGTCTGAGGTCTGACGCCTGCCGTGGTCACGTCGCGGGAGTTGGAGGCCTTCCCATTCAGAGAAGCCTGCGTCGTAGCGATCGCCCAGTGCGCGTCGTTGCTCGAGGTCGCGCCCATACCGAGCGAGGGCGACCCGGCCCATGGCGGCTTGGATGTCCGTCATGTTGCACTTGAAACCAGGCGTCAATACGTCATAGCGCCATGCTCCCGCACCGCCCTGGAATTTGGACGCGGCATCCTTGCTCTGACCATGCAGCGCCGTGGTCCTCAGAATCTGGTGGACGTCATCTGCGTCAAACGCATTCGGGAGGCGAATGGCCACAGCTCCGCCTTCAGCCGTGGTCAGGTTTTTGACCGCGTGAAAGGAGAAGATGGACAGGTCGGCCAAGGCGCCCACGGGTAGGCCTTCCACCGAGGCGCCGAGGGAGTGGGCGGCATCCGAGAGCAGAAGCGGCCGACCCAGTTTTCGTTGGACAGGGTGGTCCGATTGGAAGCCGTGGTGGGCACTCCATTCTTTGAGCTTGGTCTTCCAGGTGTGACAGGGCACGGGCCAGCCACCGATGTCCACCGGCATCACCACCTTGGTCCGCTCGCTGAGGTGCGGTTCAATGGCTTCCCACGTCAGGTTGAGCCCGTCTTGCAGGTCGGGCGCGGGGAGGTCCACCAGTACCGGCGTGGCGCCCCGGTGGAGTACCACGTTGGCTGTCGCGCAATACGTGTAGGCGGGGAGAATGACTTCGTCGCCGGGCCCAACGCCGAACCAATCGAGGACCACACCGGCCAGGCCCGTCCACGACCCGCCACAGACGACCCTGTCGGCTTGGGTGAATGCCGCCAGTTCTTCCTCAAATGCGGCTGTTTCCGGCCCCGTGGTGATCCAGCCCGATCGCAAGACGCGGGACACGGCCTCCACCGTGGCCTCGTCGATGAAGGGTGGGGCAAACCCGATGGGGCGGGGTGAATCCGATGGGGCGTCGTGGACATCCATGGTGCGAAGTTGGCTCCGGCGCGGCAATTCCCGCGGCTCCGGGCTACATTCACCTTGTAAAGCAGTGCACCATGTGGATGGAAAAGGACAATCGGTTGGTTCGCGAGTTCCGATTCAAGGACTTTCAAGAGGCGTTCACCTTCATGACGCGGGTGGCCTTTCTGTCAGAGCAGCAGGGGCACCATCCGGTCTTCCACAATGAGTTCAGCTACGTCCGAATCGAGCTGAATACCCACGATGCGGGGCACGTGGTGACCGAGCGGGACCGCGCATTGGCCGACGCCATTGATCGGCTTCTCCAGTAAATCAGAGACCAGCACCCACGAAAAAGGCCCTCCGAAGAGGGCCTTTTTTCTTGAGGTGAAATGCAGGATCACTTGCCGGCGCCATCCGCAGGAGCGGGGGTGACGTTGGCAGAGATGGTGATGCGCGTCTGCTCGGGGACCGTGTTGGCGTTGATGGTCACCGTCTTGGTCTGCTTGTTCTTCTTGCCCTTGGAGTTGAACTTGACTTCAATCTCGCCCGTGGCACCAGGTGCGATGGGCTCTTTGGGGCATTGGGGAACCGTGCAGCCGCAGGAGCCCTTGCAGCGGTCGAGGATGAGCGGGTTGTCACCGGTGTTGGTGAACGTGAAGACGTGGGTCACCACATCGCCTTCGTCAATGGTGCCGAAGTCGTGGCTGTTTTCAGCAAACGTGATGGACGTCGTCGGGCCAGCTTCTGCGGGAGCTTCAGCGGCATCACGGGCGGGGTCCATGGCCTTGTCGGCAGGAGCTGGAGCTTCGGTTGCGGGAGCTTCCGGCTGTGCGGTGTCGGGGGTGCCTTCGGCCGCCTCACCACAAGCGATGAGGAGCAGCGGAATGGCGAACAGGGAGAGGGAACGTGCAATGTTCATGATTCGGGATTCGTGTCAGACAAAATTAGAAGGGGATGCAGTGCAGGTGGGCGCTGGGGAATGGGTTGTTCCGGGGCGGGACGTGAATTACCGATTTCCGATGCCGGACTTCTTGTAGGTTCCATCGCGGAGCACCTCGATGCCCCGGTTGTAAATCGGGTTGATCGGATTGAAGACCTCGTAGAAAGCCGAGGTGTCAAACAAGGTGCGCGCCAGGATGGCCTTGAGGCGCAATTCAATGGCGGGCAGGCTCGTGTTCCATTCGTCTTCGACAAAGGGAATGTCCTCCGCTTCGCCCAAAGCAATCAAGCCGTCGAGGAGTTCCTGTTCCAATGCATGCTGGGCGACGAAATCATCGCGGTCGGCCAGTTCGCGCTCAAGGCGGGGGCGCTGGCCGTCGACATACTCCAGAACGGCGCGGTTGAAGAGGCCCTTGCGCAAGAGGTCCGAGAAGTAGGCGCTGTTCAAACTGGTGTCGATGGGGACGAAGACATCCGGAAGAATGCCGCCACCGCCATACACCGTGCGGCCGAGCACCTTGGTTTCGTATTGCAGGCTGTCGGGAAGGTCCAGGCTGTCCAACGACATGAGCTCGCCCTTTTCGAACCGCTCGTATTTCTCCCGACGATAGGCGTCGACACCTTCGTCATAGGGCTTTTGGATGCACCGACCAGCCGGGGTGAAGTACTGTTGTACGGTCAGGCGGACGGCGCTGCCATCTGGGAGCCGGACTGGACGTTGCACGAGGCCTTTGCCAAATGTGCGGCGGCCCACAATGAGGCCGCGGTCCCAATCCTGGACGGCGCCGCTGACGATTTCACTGGCAGAGGCGCTGGACTCGTCGACCAGGACCACCAGGCGTCCTTTTTCGAACCGGCCCTCCGTCTGCGCCACGCGGTCTTCACGGGGAAAGGCCCGACCGTCGGTGTACACGATGAGGCGATCCCCGGACAGGAACTCGTCGCCCATGGCGATGGCCGTGTTCAGCATGCCGCCGCCATTGCCCTGCAGATCCAGGATCAGGTCTTTCATCCCCTCGTTCTGGAGGTCGTCCAAGGCCGCAATCAATTCCGACATGGTCTCCTTGGAGAACCGGTTCACCTTGATGTAGCCGATGCGGTCATCCACCATGTAATGGGCGTCCACGGAGTAGATGGGAATCTTGTCCCGCTCAATGTCGAAGACCAGGAGGTCTTTGGATTTCCCACGCCGGATGCCCACTTCCACATGCGTGCCCTTGGGGCCTTTCAGGCGTTCCATCACCCCCTTGTTGCGGATGCCGATGCCGGCCACCAGTTCTCCGTCCACCTCCACGATGCGATCGCCCGCCATGATGCCGAGCTTCTCACTCGGGCCACCTGCGATGGTGGAGACCACCATGATGGTGTCCTTCATGATGTTGAAGCGAACACCAATGCCTTCGAATTTTCCGTTGAGCGGCTCGTCCGCTTGCTGGAGGTCTTCCGCCGGGATGTAGACGGAGTGCGGGTCCAGCTCTTCGAGCATGCCCCGGATGGCCGTCTCCACCAACCCGTCCAATTCCACCGTGTCCACATACATGCGGTTCATGTAGTAGAGGAGGGTATTGAACTTCTCTCCTTGCGCCTGCACGTTTTTCTGGGCGAATAGGGGCGCGGAGAAAGTGAGGAGCAGACCGAAGAGAAGGGAAATGCGAAGTCGGAGGGCCATGCCCGAAAGATAGGCGCGAGCTGGGCCCTGATGGGAGCGGATTCGCCCCCCAATTCCCAAAAAATGAAGCCCCTTCGGCTCCCTATCTTCGGGGCCGACACCGTCGTCGGTGTTGAAACCTGCACCCGTGATGAGAACCCTGATCGCTGCCCTGCTCGCCGCAGTGGCTTTTCCCTTGTTTGTCACCGCCCAGACGGAGGCGTTGCCCTGTCCTTCGGCCCTGATGACCGTTCCCTACGAAGTGGTGGAGATGGATCCCCTCGATGTAGACGCGGCCTGGCGCCGTGCGGCCAAGGAGACTGAGGAGCATGGCCGTTACCTCTATGGTGTGGTGCAGCCGCAGGAAGCCGATTTGGCGCCGTCCAGTTGGAGCGAGCAGCATGCAGTGGCCGTTCACCTGCCTGAGGCAGCGGGGGTGGCGCTTCACTTTTCGGATTTCCATTTGCCGGCAGGAGCCCAGTTGTGGGTGACGGACTTGACCGGTGACTGGCAGGAGGGGCCGTATGACTTCCGTGACAATGACGAGCATGGCCGCATCGCCACGGGCGATGTGCCCGGGGAATGGGTGGTGCTGCGACTGCAAGCGCCTGCGGAATGGATGTCCGAAGTCCGGTTGCAGATGGAAGGGGCAGCCGCCCTGTTCCGCGACGTCGACGCAGCGCGCGGGGGGTCGCAGCCCTGCGAGGTGGACGTGGCTTGCCCCGAGATTCAAGGTTGGGAATGCCAGCGGGATGCGACAGTTCGCCTGTCCATCATCGAAAATGGAGGTTCCTTCCTCTGTTCGGGAGCCATGGTCAACACGACGGCGCTCGATTGCCGCCAATACATGCTGACCGCGCTTCACTGTGCCAGCAATGCGGACGATGACGATTTCGCCTTGCTCAAGGTGTACTACAACTACGAGCGGCCCGAGTGTGGGGAGGGCAACGGACTGCTCAACCGCCGCCGCACAGGGGTGATTCGCCTCGCGGATTCGGACGACATCCAAGGCAGCAACTTCGAAGGGTCCGATTTCCTGCTGGTGGAAGTGGAGGACGAGATCCCGTCCAATTGGGACGTCTACTACGCCGGTTGGGATGCGAGCGGCAGCGGCTCCGGAAGCGGTGTGGGCATTCACCACCCTTCTGGAGATGTCAAGAAAATCAGCACCTACACACAGAATACCTCGAGCATCAGCCTCGGCGCATTCGGCTCCCACTGGCGGGTTTACTGGGTGGAGACCGAGACCGACCACGGTGTGACCGAAGGCGGCTCTTCCGGATCGCACCTCTTCAACGAGGAAGGGTTGTCCATCGGAACCCTGTCCGCAGGGTTGTCCGCATGCACCAATGGCGGTGCCGGAGGCGGAACGGGGCCCAATCAGCCGGATTACTACGGAAAGATGTCCTACCACTGGGACGACAATCCGAATCCGGCAGACGAGAAGCTCGAACTGTGGCTCGATCCTGTGGGGAGTGGGCAGACGGTGTTGCACGGCGCCTATCCCGACATGGAGGCCAGCGTGCCTTGCGGTCCCGACCAAGCGTGTGAGGAGATCGCGGATGTGGCCCAGATGGCCTTGTCCCGGAATTTCCGAGTGATGCCCAATCCTGCGCACGACATCCTGCACTTGCGTCTCCCGGGTGGCCAATGGTCCGAGGCGGCGGAAATCACCTTGCGGGATGCGCAGGGTCGACTGCTGCACCGCGAGATGTGGTGGGGTGGGGCAGCCACCTTGGACATGTCGCCTTGGTCCCGTGGTGTCGTTTACGTGACGGCGGCACTCGCCGATGGGGCGCAAGTGACGCGCCGCATCATTCTGGAATAACCTGCGAGGTCAACGGACCCAGACGAGGTCCTGCAATTCGACGCGCGTCCGGAAGTCTCCGAACGCCACCGTGGCTTTGCGGCCTTTCAATTCGATGACTTCGCCGCGCTGCCGGCCTTCGCGCAAGCGAACCGTGCTGCCCACTGCGATGCGGTCGAGGTGCTGTTTGGAGCGCCCGGCCTTGCGCTTGCTGTCGCGTGCTGCTTTTTTCCGTGCAGTCGCCTCGGCCTTCTCGGCCTTTTTGGTGGCTTCCACAGACAAGTACTTCCGAATGTCCTCGATGAGCTTGGCGTTGGACTGGCCGGATTTGAAGCGGTCGATGAACTGCTGGAGCTTCTTGCCCCGAACGAGGGCTGCATTCTGCTCTTGTCCGATCTGCTGGACGGATTCCTTGCGCTCATCGAGTTGGGCGGCCTTGCGCTCATACTCCCTGCGCGCTTGTTCAGCGGCGTGCTCGGCTTTGAGTTGGCGGTCGGTCAGGCGGGCATGGCGTGACTTCTCCTTTTGCAGTCCCGCGATGAGCCCGTCCAGCTTGACCTTCCGTGGATCGAGCTTTTGCTTGGCCCGGCCGATCAGTTTGGAGTCAATGCCATTCAGCTCCGCCACTTCAAAGGTGAAGCTGCTGCCTGGCTGGCCGAGGTCAAGTTTGTAGGTCGGAGACAGCGTCTCTCCGTCAAACAACATGCTCCCGTTGATGGCCTCCGGCATCGAGGTGGCGCGGGTCTTGATGTTGGCGTAGTGGGTGGTGATGACCCCGAATCCTTGCTTTTTGTAGAGATCTTCAAAGAAGACTTCTGCCAACGCGCCTCCCAGTTCGGGGTCGCTGCCCGTTCCGAATTCGTCGAGCAGCAGCAGCGTGTTTTTACCTGCAGCCTCAAGGAAGCCCTTCATCCGTTTCAGCCGGTAGCTGTACGTCGAAAGTTGGTTCTCGATGCTCTGGTTGTCTCCGATGTCCGTGAGGATTTCCTTGAACAATCCGAAGGCACTGTTGGGGTGGACAGGGACGAGCAGACCGCTTTGCACCATCGCCTGGATGAGGCCCACCATTTTGAGGGTGATGGACTTTCCTCCCGCATTGGGGCCGCTGATGACCAGCATGCGCCGCTGGCGATGCAGGGTGAGGTTTTGTGGCTCCACTGACAGTCCCTTGCTTCGGTGCGCCAGCAACAACAAAGGGTGGTGTGCCTTGAGAAGTTCAACCCTCAAGTCCTTGACAACGTGTGGCTTGACGCCGTCCATTTCAAGTGCCAGTTTCACCTTGGCTTGCAGGAAGTCGAACCGAACGAGCAGCCGCTGTTGCGCTTTGATGAGCGGGGTGTGCTTCCGGATGCGCTGGGTCAATTCGCGGAGGATGCGCACGATTTCCTTGCGTTCGTCATCCTTGAGCATTTCGAGCTCGTGGTTGACCTGGTGACACTCTGCCGGTTCGATGAACGTGACCGATCCGGTCTTGGAAGTTCCGAGTGCCGTTCCACGGACTTTGCGTTTGTGGGTGCTGGCAATGGCCAGAACGCGGCGCTCGTTCAGATAGCCCTCCTCGGTGTCGGCCAGCCATCCTTGTTTGGAGCAGGAGCGGAGCGCCTTGTCGAAGAGCCGGTTCACCTGGCGTCGGGCGGTCTGCATGTCGATGCGGATGCGGCCGAGTTCGGGAGAGGCGTTGCTTCGAACGCCGCCTTTGGGGTCGAATACAGCCTCGATTTCCCGGACGATGTCCGTGTTTTCACTGACCGTACCCAGCATGCCGCACAGCCTAGGAAAAGCCCGCTCCCGCCCTTGAAGGGACGCGATGATGTCGTTGACCAACCGCGTGCATTGAAGGACCCGCATGAATCCGGCTTCCGTCAGGGCCGACCCCGACACTTCCAGCAGTTTGATCTCGGCTTTGATTTCCTCAAAAACGAGGGCGGGAAAGGTGTACCCCTCGACCCGGATGCGCCGGAGTTCGTCCGTGCTCTCCAGGGCTTCGAGAATCGTCGGGCGGTGGGCGGTGGGGCCGAGCTCCCGTGCGCGCCGCTTGGCACTGTCGGTCTTGCACCATTCTTCCAGCAATCCCCGGATTTCAATGAACCCAAGGTCTTCCATGGATTGCGGATCGAATGTCATTCGGCCCTTTGCGGGACGGGACGGACGGGCGGAACGCTCAGACATGGCCGTGGCGGACAAAGTGAAGCGCCAAATCCACTCCGCGGTTCAGGTCGCGCGCGTCAATCCAATGCACATCGGATTGGCGGTGGAACCACGTCAGCTGCCTCCGCGCAAATTGGCGCGTGGCTTCGGTGATTTTGAGGAGGGCAGTGTCGAGATCCATGCGGCCTTCGAGCACATCAAACAGCTGAGGGTAGCCTACGGTTTTCAATGCATTCAAATCGCGGTGGGGCATCACCCGCTCTGCTTCCTCCAGCCAGCCGGCTTCGACCATCGACTTGGCGCGGCGGCCGATCCGTTCGTGCAGCCAGTTCCTCGGGCCGCCCAAGCCAATCGTGAGGGTGTCCCAAGGGCGGCGGCGGTGTCGGGCCCAGCCCCCTGGATGAACGGTCAGCTCATCCCGGAGCTGGCGGCGCAATTCGCTGTAGGGTCGGCCTGTACAGCGGCACACTTCCAATGCCCGGATGACCCGATGTGGGTTGTTGCGGTCGACGGCGGCGAAGTGTTGCGGGTCGAGGCGCTCCAATTCAGCCAGAAGAGGGGGGAGGCCATCTTGAGCGAACGCCGCATTCAGTGCGGTGCGCACATCGGGGTCTGCTGGAATGTCATCCAACCCGTGGTGTACGGCTTGCACGTAGAGTCCACTGCCGCCCGCCATCACGGCAACTTCAGGGCGTCCTTGAGTCCGGCAGTCCGCAAAGTGGCCGTCGAGCCAAGTGGTGGCGTCTTCCTCGAATCTTCCGGAGCTGTAGGCGTCGTGAATGGAGAGGAAGTCCACGAAATGGTGGGGTGCCCGCGCCCGCTCCTCCGCCGTGGGCTGCGCCGTTCCGATGGGAATCTCCCGGTAGAACTGACGGCTGTCAGAGGACAGGATGTCGGTGCTGAGCGCCTCCGCAATCCGGATGGCCAACTCGGTCTTGCCGATGGCCGTTGGACCCACCACCGTGATGAGCAGCGGGGCGTCCCCCCGCCTGGAATGATGTGGGGGTGGGGGATTCAAAAGGAGAGGTCGTCCAAGTCGTCGAGCGAGGTGAAGCTCGGCCCCTCGTCTTCCTCGTCCTCTTCGCCAGCGAGGTAGGCATCCAATTCGGGGTCGCCTGTTTTGAGTGGCCCGTCGTCTTCTTCAGCGGAGTCGGTGGGGATGTCTTCGAGGTCGACTTCCTTGCTGTATTGATCGGGCGCGTCTCCGAATTCGCCCGCTAGCAGCGGATATTCCGGGGTTTCGCCTTCCTCAAGACCGATGACCTCCACATAGAAACACCACATGCGCAGGAAGTCGTAGACATACACCATGCGGTCATTTGCTGCAGAAACGAGGGCCTCCACGGCCGTGGTCCGCATGCTGGGGAAGGGGTTTCCGGCGTCGTCCATGCCCATGTCCATGAGCGGGATCTCCCTTCCGCGCCCCCAATTCTCGTCGCTCTGGAAAAACGAGGCCATTTCCCCTTCCCCGAAGTCAAAGGCGGCGAGGATGCCGCGGTGCAAATCCTCCAAGGGCGCACTGCGGCCAATGAGGATGTCGCGGAACACGTCTTCTTCGATGTCGATGATGACGCGGAATCGAATCAGGTTCATGGGGAGGACAGGGGTGAATGGAGTCGCTGGCGAATTTAGGCCATCTCTCCTGCGGGAACTGTAGTTTCGCGTCCGGCAATGTGCCGCTCACGAATTTTCCATCCACGATGAAATTTCCCTTCGATACCCGCATCCTGAAGTTCGCCCTCGCCGGAGGCGCTGCGGCTTATGCCGTGCAACTGTTCACCACGGGACACGTCGGAAGCGGCATCGGCATGGTGATCGTGGCGGCCCTGCTGACGGTGACCGCATTGCGCAGTGTGCGCATGATCGTCGTGGCCTTCCGCATCCAGCAGCAGCAGCTCGACAAGGCGCGGGCCATGCTCGCCGGGGTCAACCCGAAGCACCTGTGGTCGGGACAGCGCGGGCAATACTGGTTCCTGACGGGCAACCTGCTCCTCGAGTCGAGCTTGACAGAAGCGGAGAAGGCGTTCCGCACCGCGTTGGAGGTGGGCATGAAACGCGATGAGGAAAAGGCCGCGGTCATGCTCAACCTCGCTGCCATCCAAAGTTCAAAGCGCCGTACCAAAGAGGCGAAAGC
Organism: uncultured Flavobacteriales bacterium; assembly: GCA_937967465.1. Lineage (GTDB taxonomy): Bacteria > Bacteroidota > Bacteroidia > Flavobacteriales_D > Sanyastnellaceae > UBA8752. The sequence goes on along the minus strand of CALBSW010000046.1, from coordinate 18,909 downwards.
CCTGCTGGCGCGGGCCAAGAAGTTGGACAAGAAGGGGATGCTCAAGTCGGACATCCGCACCATCGAGCAGGCCATCAAGAACCCCCAGCAGGTGTTGCGTCGCCGCTGAACGGCACAGATTCAATTCAAGAAACTCGGCCCGCAGAAGTGGATCCCGTGGATGCCTTGGCTTGGGTCGGCCAATTCGGGAGAAGTTCGAGCGTGCTGCCCAAGGGGTAGCGCTGTCGAATCTCCTGCATGCGCCGTTGCCACTCCATGGTGTGGGCCGTCGCATGTTGGATGAGGGTGTCGTGCTCGAGGTTGGAGCGGTCCGCCCAGGCAAAGCGCAGTTCCAATTCCTCCTCCACGGTATGAATGTGGCGGGCGATCATGCCCAACTCCTCTCGCCCCTGAGGACAAGCATCCATGTGGCGCTGGCATTGCTCCAATGCATCCAGGAACAAGGCGCGCACGGCACGGCGAGATTCGGTTCGGCCCATCACGCCATCAACTTACCACGGATGAACGCCGTTTCGCTCTGATGTGGGCGCGATGTGGGAAAGTCAGTAAGCCAACAAGGCGTCGAGCTCGGCTTCCAATTGATGCGTGGCCAGATAGGCGGCCTCCAGGTTGGGCGCAAAGGGGATGGGCGTGTCCAGCGAGGCCACACGGCGCACGGGCGCGTCGAGGTGCTCGAAACAGGCAGACTGGATGCGGGCGGTGATTTCGGCCCCGATGCCCCCCGTGAGGTTGTCTTCGTGCAGGACCATCACGCGGCCCGCTTGTCGGGAAACGGCATACACCTGTTCCCAATCCAGCGGCGCCAGGGTACGCAGGTCCAAGACGCCGATGTGCACGCCCGAGTTTTCGCGAAGGCGTTCCGCTTGTGCGAGCGCCCAATGCACCCCCATGCCGTAGGTCACGATGACCGCGTCCACGGCTTCGCCGATCAGTCGGGCTTCGCCGAAGGGCAAGCTGTAATCGTTGGTGGGCACCTCGCCACTCAAGCTGCGGTACAAGGCTTTGTGCTCGAAGAAGAGAACTGGGTTGGGGGTGTCGATGGCCGTGGCGAGCAGGCCCTTGGCGTCCTCAGGGAATGCCGGATAGGCGAGCATGAGCCCGGGAACATGAAAGAACCAAGCCTCGTTGCTTTGGCTGTGGAAGGGGCCGGCGGCCACACCCGCACCTGTCGGCATGCGCACCACCACGTCGGCGTTCTGTCCCCAGCGCCAATGGAGCTTGGCGAGGTTGTTGACGATTTGATTGAATCCGCAGGTCACGAAGTCTGCGAATTGCATCTCCACCATGGCCTTGGCGCCAGCGATGGACAGCCCCAGTCCCGCGCCGACAATGGCGCTTTCACACAGGGGGGTGCTGCGGACGCGGCCTTCGCCGAATTGGTCGATGAACCCATCGGTGACCTTGAACACACCGCCGTAAGGGCCGATGTCCTGTCCCATGAGGACCAGCTCCGGGTGACGCTCCATGGCTTGGCGCAAGCCCTCCGAGACGGCATCGATGAACCGGAGCTCGCGATGCTCGGACCCCATGGCCCGGGTGGGGACCACGTCGTTCCGGAAGAGTCGTTGCAATTCCGCCTCGCGATCCGCAGTGACATCGGGCTCGGCCTCCGCGGTTTTGAGCGCGCGTTGAATGGCCGTCTTGTGCTCCTCTTTCATGGCCTCCAGGCGGCCTTCGTCCAACGTTCCGTTGGCCAACAGGAACTCCACAAAACGGTCCACTGGGTCGTTCTGCTCCCAGGCTTCAATCAAGCCCTCAGGGTAATACTTGGTGCCGCTCGCCTCTTCGTGACCGCGTCTGCGGAAGGTGTCGAATTCCAGCAGAATGGGCCGCGGGTTCTCGCGCACGGACGCTGCGGCTTTGCGAACGGTGTCGTACACCTCCAGGATGTCGTTGCCGTTGACGCGAATGGCGTCTTCCGGGGGAATGCCGTACCCTGCCGCCTTGTCGATGAATTGGGCACAGCGGAACTGGTCCCGGCTCGGAGTGGACAAGCCCCAGTGGTTGCTTTCAATGCAAAACAGAACGGGCAACTGCCACACAGCAGCCACGTTCAGGGATTCGTGAAAGTCGCCCTCGCTGGTGGCGCCATCGCCCGTGAAGACGAGGGTGGCCTTGCCGCTTCCCCGAAGTTTGGAGGCCAGCGCAATGCCATCGGCAATGCCCAGTTGGGGTCCCAGGTGGCTGATCATGCCCACGATGTGGTGCGGCATGCTGCCAAAGTGGAAGCTGCGGTCATGGCCTTGCGTGAAGCCCGAGGCCTTGCCTTGGAATTGGGCAAACAAGGTCTCGAGCGCGATGTCACGCGTGGTGAAGACCCCCAGGTTGCGGTGCATCGGCAGGATGAACTCGTCGGCTTCCATGGCGGCGGTGCATCCGACGGAAATGGCTTCCTGACCCATGCCGGAGAACCACTTGCTGATGCGCCCCTGCCGGAGCAAACTGAGCATCTTCTCTTCGATGAGCCGCGGCAGCAACAGCCGGTCGAGCAACGCGAGTTGTTGGTCTTCGGATATGCCGCGGCTTTCGATGCGCAGCTCGGGGACGTCGGGGTTCGACATGCACCAAATCTAGTCGCGGTCCAACGCCCTTCAGGGGGTGGGTGGGCGTAATTTGCCCTCGGAAATGAACAACGCCACTTCGGTTTCTCCACGTCCGTCCAGTGACCGGTCCGTCGTCGTTCGCGTCGCGCCATCCCTCGCTTCTGACCCGGATGCGATTGAGCGGGCGGTGCGGAAGCAGACATCGGATTTTGAGTCGTGGACCGTTTTGCGCCGGAGCTTGGATGCCCGGCGGCGGCCGGCCATGGTGGAGATGAAAGTGGGGCTGGATGCAGGGCCAGTGCCAGTTCAGAAAGGCCATTGGCAATCTGTGGCCGACGCGCGAGAGGCCATCGTGGTGGGCGCAGGTCCGGCGGGGCTGTATTGTGCCTTGCGCCTCATCGAGCGCGGGATTCGACCCATTGTCCTCGAGCGCGGCAAGACCGTGCGCGACCGGCGCAGGGACCTCGTCCAGCTCATCCGAAATGGGGCGGTGGACCCGGAGTCCAATTATTGTTTTGGAGAGGGGGGAGCAGGGACCTATTCCGATGGGAAGCTGTACACCCGGGCCAAAAAACGCGGGGCCTGGTTCACGGCTTTGGGGTGGCTGGTCGAGCACGGTGCCGACCCGGACATTCTGGTGGACACCCATCCGCACATCGGAACCAACAAGTTGCCGGGCATCATCGAGGCCATGCGCGAGCGGATCCGCGCCTGTGGCGGTGAGGTGCGGTTTGATGTTCGGGTCAACGGCGTTCGCAGAGACACGGATGGCCGGGTGCGCGGCGTGTTGACCACGGAGGGGGAAGTGGCCGCGGATGCGGTGGTCGTGGCGACCGGGCATGGGGCACGGGATGTGTTCCAATGGATGCACGAGGCGGGTCTGGCCATGGAGCGCAAACCGTTTGCACTGGGTGTCAGGATTGAACACCCTCAGTCCTGGGTGGATCAGCGTCAGTATCGCCTGTCCGAGGGGCAAACGGCAGCGTCAGCCCATTTGCCACCTGCGGCGTATTCACTCGTGACGCAGGTCCAAGGAGGTGGGGTCTTCTCCTTTTGCATGTGCCCGGGAGGGGTGGTGGCTCCTTGTGCCACGGAGGATGGTGAAATCGTGACCAACGGTTGGAGCCCTTCGAAGCGCAACAACCGGTGGGCCAACAGCGGCATTGTGACCACCGTCGAAGAAGAGGAGCTTGACGCACACGGTTTCACCGGACCGCTGGGTGCGCTGGCATTCCAGCGCTCCGTCGAACACGCGTGCCATGCAGCGGGCGGTGGTGGGCAAAAGGCGCCCGCCCAACGGCTGACCGATTTCGTGGCGCGACGAAAGAGCACAGACCTCCCGGACTGCAGCTATCTCGCCGGCTTGACTTCAGTCGACCTGACCCGGGTCTTGCCGCCCTTCATCGCAGAGCGATTGATTGCGGGCATCCGCGATTTCGATCGAAAAATGCCGGGATACCTGCACCCGGAGGCCATCGTGGTGGCTCCGGAGAGCCGCACGTCCAGCCCGGTGCGCATGCAACGGGATCGAGACTCCCTGACCATGCCGGGCGCACCAGGACTGTACCCCTGTGGAGAGGGCGCCGGCTATGCTGGCGGCATCGTCTCCGCAGCCATGGATGGCATGCGGGTCGCCGATGCGGTTGCAGACGCGTTGGTCAGTCCTGCTGGGTCAGAATGAGGGCCTCAGCAGCAGGCACAACCCGACCGGCCACATCGCCCACCACAAAGGCGTCAGCGAATCCGGCTTCCTGGATGCTGGGCAATGCGGCACGGGCGTCGTCCAACGTGTCGTAGTTGCCCTGCAGGTAGCGGTGCCATCCCGGAGCGGCGCGGTGTTCCACTTGGCCCACAGCCAAGAAGGCGTCCATGGCGTCCGTGGCCACGCGGTCCTTCAAGGCGCCGAGCTGAATCCGGAAGCGGACTTTCTCCGCGTCGAATTGCGGGGAGTCGGACTCCTGTTGGCGGGTGGTGGCCGGGGTGGCCTGGCCGCCGTGGGCCGTCAGGAAAGCCCCCACGAAACCACGTTTCTCCATGTCCTTTTTGAACGCGTTTGCGGCATCCCGATCCTGGAAGGCTTGGGACACGACTCGGGTCAGACCGTCGTCTCCCTTGAAGCGCACCACGTCCATTCCGGCGAACAGGGCGTCGAGCTCATCCTCTTGTGGCGTCTTGAAAGCGCCGAGTTGAACCCGGAAGTGCGCTGTCTCCGGTCCATCGAGCACGGAAGGAGTCGAAGGGGTGGCCTCTGAGTCTGCAGACCCGGCATTGGCTGTCTCTGTCGCCTCTGTGACCTCTGGCGTGACGATTTCCGGCGTCAAGCCTTGCGTCTCCAGTGCCTTGGCGGCCATGTCTGCCGCCTCGGGATTGTCGCCAACGTGGATTTCGATGGCTTCGGAAGTCTCCTTGAGGTGCTCAAAGGCAAGCAAGGAGTGCTGCTCCGCCTCGGTCCAGCCCTTCTCCGGCTTGGGGACACGCAGGGTGTACCCGAAGAGGTCGGCTGGATCGGATGCCACTTGTCCTCGAACGGTGTCCCAATCAGCTGGGTGCGTCAAGTAGGGGTCGATGGCCACGCCTTGGGCATTCACCAGCGTGTGCTTGGAATGAGGTTCAGCATCCCGGTAGTCGGCATACCCGTCTCCATCCGAATCGAGGGCACATCCGGTCGCGTCCACCATGGCGCCTTTTGGCGTTCCTGGACAGCGGTCACGGAGGTTGTTCACGCCGTCGCCGTCGGTGTCCATGCTGGCGAGCAAGGCAGCGTCGTGAATGGCGTATCCGTGGGATGGTGCGGGTTGGGGCTTCTTGTCGAGTTTGCCAAGTCGGATGCCGATGCCGACAAACCCGCTGGCCAGGGCATCTCCCGACAGCACACGGCCGCCGGTCCGTCCATCGACGCCGTCGTTCAAGCCGAGCCATCCGCCCACGCCAAAACGGGTCCGAACCCGCGGACTGACATCGAGTCGAACGCCGATTTGAGCAGGGATGGCCAAGCTGCGCTGACTGGGCAAGGCCCCTCCTTCAAGTTCGCTTTCGTAGGTGTAGTCCCGGCGCAGGATGGGGGCGTTGCCATCGTGATCACCAGCTTCCGGACGGTCCCGCAGGGTGCCGTCCGACCACTGGTGGTAGCGGCGGCCTTGGTGGTCTTCAAGGTCTTGCTTCGTCAGGTGGTCCACATGCGCAATACCAATGCCCACAAAGGGTTGGAAACCTTGGGTCATCCGGACATTCCGTGTGCTGGCGCGCTGGGTTTCTTGTCCGCCGAGGGTGCGGTTCACCATCACGGAGGCGCTTTGAATTTCCGTGCGCACACCGTTGAGGCCACCATCATCGGTCACCACATGTCCCCGAGCGGCTTGGAATTCCACTTCCCAAGGACCTTGCCATTGCGCCTGAATGGAGACGGCGTGACCGTACCCAGTGTTGCCCAAGTGGTGTGCACCCACAGATTGTGAGTGCTCCGTTTGAAGCGCCACAGGACCGGATTGCAGTCCGGCGTGCAGGATTCCAGGTGCAGTTTCATTCTGCCCGAAGACACCAAACGGAATCAGAAGCAGCATCCATCCAAAGGCCACAGCGCGGCTGTGGAACCAGGATTGAAGGGGTTGGAACGTATGGAACATGATGTGGAGTTGTCGCCCCTTACGTCATGCTCCGAGAAAAGGTTACTCCGAATGCATCTGGTGGGCGAGTTGGTGTCCGATGCCCGTTCCGATGGCCACGCCCATGCCCCCCATTCTCACGGCGTGGTGAAGACCGGAAGCCGTTTGTCCAACCAGGGGCTCCCGGGTATCGCCCACCCCGAGCCACCCGGTCCAGCGGTGGGTCACTTCCAGTGGGCCTTGAATCCAATCCTCCGCCGCCTTCAAGAGTTGTTGGTCCCAAGCGGATTCGATGTTGTGCGACCCGGAGAGGGGGAGGTCCAAGTTCCAGTGCCGTCCGCCGCCAAACAGGTATTCTCCGGGGCGCAAGGAGCGCATGTAGAGGTATCCTCGATTGAGGTGGTACGTGCCTTCCGGCAGGGCGTCCGGTTGTCCCTTGAGCACGAGTACACGGTTGGGGACGGGACGGACGTCCAAGTCGTGCAGGAGATCGCCAGCAAACCCGTTGCAGCAGATGGCCAGCATTTCTGTGGACAAGGGGGCGAGGTCCGTGTCCAGAATCCATCCTGACCCACTGGGTTCGGCCGTCCAGCCGCGGACTGTGACGCCATGCAGGCGTTGGACATGGGCAGCATCCAAGGCGCGGTGAAAGGCGGCGATCATCCGTCCCGTATGCAGCATGCCCTCCCACGGGAGGTGAATCGCCGTGGATGCACCCAATTGGGCTGCCCGCGCCGCGTCAGGCTGCAAAGCAGGCATGTCTTGCGCTGAAGGACGAATGTCCGAGAGGACCTCTTTCAAAACGGGCTGCAGCAGGTCGTTGAGTCGGGGGAGGGCTTGGAGGGCACGGGCGGCAAGCTGCTCGTCTTCAGAACGGAACAATTCCCAACCTCCCTTCCATTCTAGGCCGAGGGCGTCTTCTCCCAACAGGTCGATGAGGTGGCGCAGCCCTTCCGCGCGCTGCCGGACGAGCTCAACGAGCCCCTGCTCCCCCAGCGTGTCCAAGTCATCCAGCCATTCGCCTGCACTCCCGAAGCAGGCAAACCCTGCGTTTCGCGAACTGCCCCCGGCCGCCAGGGGATGTCGTTCCACGATGCGGATGTCGGCATGTGGACGGAGGCGCCTCAGGTACAGCGCAGTGCTCATGCCCACGATGCCCGCTCCCACGATGGTGATGTTGGTGGTCCGCAACAGGGATTCGCGTTCCCAGTAACCCAAGGGTGTATTTTTGTGCAAGGAGTCCGTCAAAACGCGCGTTGGTTGCTTGGAAATGCCTTATTTCGAGACCATTGGATTCCCAGAAACAAAGATGAGCAGGATCAACACCACGAGGAAATGGAAGGGGAGTAGCCTTCTGGTCGTGCTGTGTGCCTTGGCCTTTGGGGCTTTGGGACAGGCGGGCATCGAGGTGGATGGTACGGTGACCGACAAGAATTCCAATGCCAAGCTGAGGGGCGTGTCCGTCGAAGTGCTGCGGGATGGAAGCCCTTACGATGCCGTGCAGACCAATGGCAGCGGCAAGTACAATCTGGCGTTGGATCACGGTGCGGACTACCTCCTCGTTTTCACGATGGATGATCTGAGCGAGCGAAAAGTGGAGGTCAACACCTCCTCCATCCCCGAGGAGTTTCGCACGGAAACGTTCTTCCTCAACGTCAACATGAGCATGTTCGAGGTGCCACCAGGCATGCCGTCGGCCCTGCTCGACAAGCCCATCGGCATTGTGGCCTTCAACCCGTCCAAGGAGAAGTTGGATTGGGACATGGAGTACACGTTGGCCCTTCAAGCCGACATCAACGAGGCCCTGGAGGCGGGCAGTGCAGCAACTTCTGGAGGAGGGGCTTCCACAGCTGCAGACAACAAGGACTACAGGGAGCACATGCGCAAGGCCGAAGTTGAATTCGGTCGTGAGCGGTGGGCGCAGAGCATCAACTGGCTCGAGCGCGCTTTGCAGGAAGTGCCTGGGGATGCCCGCGCAGAATCCATGATCGAGGAGGCCACCGAAAACCTGGCCCGAGCCGAGGAAGAGGCGGCGATGGCTGCAGAGTTCAGCCGGCTCATGCGGGAGGGGCAGATCAAGATGAAGCGCAAGGATTGGGCTGGTGCGCTTGCGGCATTGGAATCGGCCGAGGAAATCCGGCCAAACGACCCAGACCTGTTGGAGTTGCTCGCCGAAATTGAGGCTGAAACTGGCGGTGCTGAGGAGGATGTCGATGAAGAGGTGGTTCAGGAAGACGCCGGGTCCGACGAGGATGCCGCCGCCGCCGCGGAAGCAGCGGAAATGGCCGCCCGACAGAAAGAGTACGACAAGGTCATCGCCAAAGCGGACAAGGACTTCAATCGTCAGAATTACACCGATGCCATCGCTCAGTATGAGCGCGCAGCCTTGATTCTTCCAAACGAGACCTACCCCTACGATCAGATTGCGGAGGCCAACGGCCGCATCGTGGACCTGACCCAGACGGACGCTCCAGAAGTGGATCGCCCTGCAACGGAATTGGACGGCCTGGACCGTGAATACGAGGACCGTGTCCGAGAGGGCGACCAGGCGTTCGATGCACAGGATTGGGCCAGCGCCAAGTCAGCCTACGAAGCTGCCCTCGCGTTGAAGCCCTCGGAACGCTATCCCAAAAACCGGTTGCGCCGGTTGGAGAAGCTGATGGAAGAGGCTGCACCGGACGCGGACTTGGAGGTCGACACCGAATCCATGCTGGAAGCCGATGCCCTCGCGGCGGAGTTGGCAGCGCAGGAGGCCAGTCGGCTGGCTGAGGAACAGTCGGCCTTGTTGGATGCCGAACGCGAAGCGGCAGAGGCAGAGGAGGCCCGCCGCCGCGCCAAGGCACAAGCTGCAGCGGACGCCGACAAGGACCGCAGTCGCAATTATTTGCTGGCCTTGCAGAGCAGTGCGGAGGACGATGCCGAAGCGTACTATCGAAACGCATTGGAGGCGGAGATTCGGGCGCGGGCTCAATCCGTCGAGGTGGTGGCGGAGCGCAATGCGGAGCAGACCCGCTTGTGGACAGACAACCACCACGCCCGCAGGGGAGGCCAATGGCTGGACATCCAAGAGCGGACGGCGCGTCAAGCTGAAATGGAGTACGACGCCTCCTTGGTGCGCAATGACCGGATTGCCCGACTTGACTTGCAGGTCGAAGCCCAGACGGAAGGGGCGGTGGATGTGACCGAACGAGCAGACGCTTTGCGCCGCGATCGCTATCTGACCTTGGAGCAGGACACGCGCCAGCAGCAGCGCGCCTTGTTTGACCGCACCAAGCGATACGCCACCTTCGTGGACAGCCTGGACCAACTGCTGAGCGTCTACTCCGAATTCAACCGGGATGTTCGCCGCGCCTCGGTCGATGCCCGCATCATGCGCTACGAGGAGGTCCTCCGAGAAGCCCGGGATCACCAGAAAGTGGGGCAAGGCTCAGAGGCCCGTCGACTCGACAACATGCTCGATGTTCGAGAGGTCCAGCGCACCGATCAACAGGCGCGTCAAGCCGCTTCAGGCGAAGCCAAGCTGCGTTCTGCTGCCGCCCTTCGCGAAGCTTCTGGCAAGTACCGGGGCGAACCCCTCACCAGCGAAGACTACAAAGAGGTCAAAGCCAAGGAGGGCATTCGGCCCGGAGTAGAAGAGCGCAGTTATGAAGAGGGCAACGCCCTGATCATCGAGCGGACGGTCCGTGTGGACAATGAGGTCAACGTCTATCGCAAGACGGTCGCCAAACACGGCGTCTACTACTTCAAGAACAACCAGTCCATCACCAAGGACATCTGGATTCTCGAGACCTTCGAGATTTCCGACTGATCATTCCCGCTTTCCCTGTTTGCCGGCACCACACTCCTGTTGGAACACGGGAGCCAGGTCGATGGCGTGGATGAGGCACTCGCCCTGATTCCCTGAAGCCAACAGGCCAGTTTGGATTTGGGGCCATCCCGTTGGCCAATTCCAGGACTGTCCAGTGATGTCCCAATCCAAGCCGCTGCCCGTACACGTCAAGTCTGCCGTGCCCTCTGCCCAGTGGCTTCCCCAAGAACCGAAGTGGTTGGCGCCGTGAATCATGTCGGGCAAAGGGGCGTGCAGGAGCCTCAAGTGGACGTCGTTGTGTTCAAATCCGTTCCAGCCTCCGCCTGCCTCGGGGGTCATGACGAGCCAGCTCCGGTCGGCCAAGACGGCGGTGTCGTTGTTGTCAAACGCGGTGCAGCTGAGAATGGCACCATTGGAACGAATGTCCAACCCCGTTCCGAGCAGGGAAAAGCGACTGTCCTCCAGGCGCAGCGGACTGTCTCCCTCGCACAGCAAACCGGTTTGGCCGTTCTGGAAGGTGCACTCCTCCACCCGGCTGAGCGCGGCAAATTCTGGGAGTCTAACCCGGATGGGGAATTCGTCGAAATCGCAACGCTGAAGGAGGGTGCGGCCCTCGAATGCAGCTTGACCATGCTCCCCTCGGCCATCCTCCCACAGGACGGAGCCACCGGATTGGGAGATGACAGCATGGGAAATGGCCGTCTCATCCAGCCACAACTGGCCCACGATGGAAATGCTGTCGGCTTCGAGGCCTTTCCAGCGGCCGCTCCAATGCATGCCTGACTCGGTTTGCACAGAAACGTGGGTGGAGCCCGTGAGGCGAAGGTCAAATGGTAGCGCCTCCAGTGCCTCCAGGCCAGCCATGGTCAAATCTGCAGATGAAGCGAGCTGCCAGGCCTGCTCTGGGTGAACGGCGTGAAGCAAAAGCTTGGATCCAGTGGCGCCTTCAAGGTGGAAATGATCGGGGGTGGCCCATTGCATGAGCCCAGCACAGAAGACGGACCACTGAACATCTTCGCCCAACAGGCCCAGTCCATCCAGCTGGATCTCGCTGTCCGTGGCGCACGACCAGAAAGTGGATTCCTCGAAGTGCAGTGTGGCTCCCGGATGAACGTTCAACACGGCTCCGGGTCGGAGGTCGAGGATTCCCCCTTCGAAGTAAAGGTGTGCGCCAGGGAGGACATCCAAGCTGCTGCCTCCATGGATGATGAGGTCCCCAGCGATGGACAAGATGGCTTCGCGTTCCAACACCAATTGTGCCGTGCTTCCGCAGCTGGGTTCGGCGGTGCCCAATTCCAACATGCCCCCAGGCGCGACATGGAGGGGGGCCGCGCAGCCATGGGCGACAAATGTGCCGTGGGAGTCGTCGGGGCTGGGGCTCCATTCCAAATTGGTGGAGCAGGATTGAAGGCTGACGGCGCCTGTGATGCTGAACCCTCCCAGTTTCCAGAACGCCCCGGCGGTGAGGTTGGTGTCGGTGAGGACGGCTCCGGGCGGGATGGGACATGCCACGAGGTCCAATTGATCCAGTACAAAGGCGAGGTTGTTCGGATTGATTTCGCTGTGGGGTTCGTTGGTGAGCCCCAAGTGGATGGCGTCAAAAGGCGAAGCGGCGAGGAGGGTGGAGTCCAATGGAAATGCATCTGCCGGCAAGCCCAATGCGCTGGCTGTCGAAATGAAACTGTGCAAGGGTTGGAAGTCCTCCGGCTCAATGGGCGGGATGCACAAGGGCCAGGGGGAGGTGGTGTCTGCCGCGGTTTCATTGAATGCCTCGGCGAATTGGCGAATGGAGGGACGCGTTCCGCCAGGAAGGTGGTCCCATGGCGTGTCGTCCGTCATCCCGGCCTCACCCAGACCCACCCACTGTTCCAATGGCCAGGGCCATCCGCCACCGGCGGGTCGGGCCACCACGGAGAGCACAGGTTGGTCAGGTTCCGCGAGTTCGTGGTCCTCATCCCCGGGAACAGGGTGAATTTCGAGTGTGATGAGGTCCCCGATGTCCCCGAACCACCCGGACTCCAGCAAGGCGTGCTCGTAGTCCAGAAGCGGGGTGTTCTGGCCGGGGAGAAGGTCCAGCGCACCATTGGCAATGGCCGCATTGCGGCTGAATTCCGGGAATCCGATGGAATCGAGGAGGGCTTGGTGTGCCATCCTTGGCGCCAAGGGCAGCAGTTGCACCTCCAGCAGTTCTCGGGCAGCAGGCGAAGACAAGGCGCCGATCAAAGCATCAATTCGACCATCGTCTCCGCCGAGGAAGTGGAGGGTGTGCTGCAGGCCGAGCGGGACATTGGCGCCGCGATGGGGGCTGTCTAAGCTGACGTAAAGCTGCTGGCAGTGAAGCTCCTCGGCCAATTCCATTTGGCGCAGGGCCATCCGGGCCAGTTGCCCGCCCATACTGGCGCCCGCAATGGCCATCGGACGGAGGTCCGAGCGGTGATCCCGGAGGTGACGCAGGATGTCGGCCAGCAACAGGGCATTGTGCTGCAAGGGAGCGGTGCCATTGGCAAAATCGATGAGCACGGGGGTGAATCCGCGCTGCCGGATGGAGTCGAGCAGTGCGGGCATGTGTGCCATCATGGGATAGTGCTCCGGATCGCATCCATGGAATTGTGTCCAGCCATAATCACCCTGGCGCAGAAGGGATGAGGGGGCGCCCAGCCCAAAGTCGATGCCTTCCACAAACACGAAGGGACGGCCCAATTCGCTGCCCATGTTGTTTGTCGCATCGACATAGACGTGGGCACTGACATCGCCGGAAGGCAAAGCCAGGTGGTGGGCGTACGGCGCCGCGGGGGGCAAGAGCCATGGCGGTGAGACAGGGGAGGCAGGAGGGCACTGCGCGGCACTGGTGGAGATGAAAACCAGAAGCAGGCAGACCGAGAGAAGTGGGAGGAGGAATCGCATGGGTCAAGGATCTGTTTCCACCGTTGGAAAAGACCCTTCACACACAAGCCCAAAGGGGGCGTTGGCAAGGCCGTGCGGGCTATTTTGCACCCAATGCAGGAAAAGGGACTGGGCACGTTTGCCGTCTTCATGACGGCCATCTCCACCATTCTGGGGGCCATCCTGTTTCTACGCTTCGGATTTGCCGTGGCCCACGTGGGCTTGCTGTCCACGTTGAGCATCATCCTTCTGGGGCACCTGGTCACCATTCCGACGGCGTTGGCTGTGGCGGAGATCGCCACCAACCAGAAAGTGGAAGGCGGCGGGGCCTATTACATGATCAGCCGGTCCTTCGGGCTGTCCATTGGCGGCGCCATTGGCATTGCGCTCTTCCTCAGCCAGGCCATCTCGGTGGCCTTCTACATCATCGCCTTTACGGTATCCACACGGGACCTGACCGCCTGGCTTGAAGCGACGCAAGGCATCGTGGTCCCGGCTTGGCAGATCAACTACGGGTTCATGGCGCTCCTGACGCTGCTCATGCTCACGAAGGGCGCACAAGTGGGGGTCAAGGCCCTGTACGGGGTGGTGGCCGTCCTCATCCTCGCACTCCTGAGCTTTTTCTTCGGAACCGGGGAGCCGCAGGCAGAACTCGACATCCTGAAGACCATCGACGCCAGCTTCGTCACGCCGGATGGCCGGTTGGTGACGCGGTATTCCTTCATCGAAGTCTTCACCTTCATTTTTCCTGCCTTCACGGGCATCGCTGCCGGCTTGGGCCTGAGCGGTGACCTCAAGGATCCCGCCACCGCCATTCCCCGGGGAACGCTGTGGGCCACCGTGGCCGGCATTGTGGTGTACATCTTGGTGGCGCTCAAGTTCTGGGTGAGCGCCAGCCCGGAGCAGTTGGCCGGCGACGAACTCTACATGGAGTCCATTGCCTTGTGGGCGCCGCTCATTCCGATGGGGCTCGCCGCCGCCGCCGTGTCCAGTGCGCTGGGCAGCGTGATCATCGCACCGCGGACGCTTCAGGCGTTGGCCGTGGACCGCATTTTCCCCAAGGCCATCGGCGTCCGCCTCAAGCGGGGCAGGAAAACGGACAATGAACCCATTGTGGCGTCCATTGTGACCTGCGCCATCGGATTCGTGTTTGTGAGCCTCGGGGACATCAATGCAGTGGCCGAGATCATCTCCATGTTCTTCATGGTCACCTACGGTGCCATCTGCCTCGTCAGCCTGTTCGAGCACTTCGCGGCCAGTCCGGGGTACCGGCCCACATTCCGTTCACACTGGGTGCTCAGCCTCATCGGGGCCGTGACCTGTTTCTACCTGATGTTCCTCATGAACTTCAGCTATGCCGTGGGCAGTCTGGTGATCATGACGGCCATCTACGTGGGGCTGTCCCGACGCGGTGAGCGCGGCATGGTGGCGTTGTTCCGGGGCATGCTGTTCCAGCTGAGCCGCTACCTCCAGGTCACCCTGCAGCGCCGCGACCGCGCCGAGCTGGATCGGAAGGACTGGCGTCCGATGGTGTTGGGGGTCAGTCAGGATACGTTCCGACGTCCCGGCGCCTTTGATATGGTCCGCTGGTTGGCGCACCGACAGGGCTTCGGCACTTACGTGCATTTGATTGAAGGCCGATTGGACGCCCGCACGTTCCGGAGCTCCACCCGGGCCAAGCAGGGGTTGGCTGATTTGGGCAAGGCCGTCAAGAGCCGGGTGAGCATGGCCACCATTGTGTCGCCATCCTACACCTCCGCCATTGCCCAATGTGTCCAGCTGCCCGGCATCAGCGGGCAGGGCAACAACGCCATCCTTCTGGAGTACATCGACGAGAAGCCGAAGAGCGCCCAGGAACTGGTGGCCAACTATGACCTGCTTCGGGGGTCACAGCTGGATTTGTGTCTGCTTCGCTCGAGTTTCCGGGGCTTCGGTGAGCGCCGCACCATCCACGTCTGGATCACGCCGGAGGACAGCGCCAACGCCAACCTGATGATCCTCATGGCCTATGTGCTGCAGGGGCATCCGGACTGGCGTGAATCCCACATTCAGGTGTATTCCATCTATCGGGATGGAGACCGGGCCGTCAAGGAGAAGGCGTTGCACGATTTGATTCAGGCCGGCCGCATCCCCGTCAGTGAGCAGAACATCGAGATGGTGGAAGAATTCCCCGGGGACTTGAAAGAGGCGCTGATTGACGAGCGCAGCAAGTTTGCCGATTTGACCTTCATCGGGTTCAACGACGCCGACATTCGAAGGGAAGGGGTTCAGCTGTTTGAAGCCCACCACGGCATCGGCAACATCCTCTTCGTGGACGCCCATGACGAAATTGCCCTCGATTGATCTCGCCATGACCTTGCACATCGTCAACGGACCCAACCTGAATTTGCTCGGCCAACGCGAGCCCGAGAAGTACGTTATGACGTCCTTCGAGGCGCACCTGGACACCCTCCGGGCTCAGTTTCCAGAAGTGGAGCTGGTGTATTTCCAGTCCAACGTGGAGGGGGAGCTCATCAACCACCTGCACGATGTCGGATTCACGTCCGATGGAATCGTGCTAAATGCGGGAGGGTACACCCACACCTCCGTGGCACTGCGCGACGCGGTGGCGGCTGTTGAGGCGCCTGTCATCGAGGTGCACATCACCAACGTGCATGCCCGCGAGTCGTTTCGACACGTGAGCTTGTTGAGCCCCGTCTGTCGTGGGGTCATTTGTGGCTTGGGGCTGGAGGGCTACGCCGCCGCGCTGCGTTCCTTGGGGGCTGGAGGGTCAGCCAGCTGAGAGTCGCCGAGCGGCGGCTTGCAAGAGCTTGAGCAAGGTGTCTGCGTCGCGGTCACTGAGTTGTTTGCCCAACACCATCGTGCGCTTTCCGCTGGAGAATTGCAGGGTCTCGCCCCCCATGGACCAGAAGGCTTGTTCGAAGGTCCGCAGGATCTGCTGGGGGTTTTCCTCGATGCGCCGAATGGGAGAATAGGCCCCGTGGGCAATGAAGTCCGGGAGTCCGCGCTGGCCGAATGCGTTGGCCACGGAGATGCCCCTCCGGTCCACCGTGATGACCTCCACACCGCGCTTGCGCCAGAGCCACACCTTGCCGATTCGGAAGGCAAAAAAGGCCCAGAAGGCGCTGTAAATGGCATACCCCAAGGCGGCGTTTCCTTGGCTCGGTTCTTGGGTCCAGAAATAGAGCACGACAGCTTCCAAGCTGAACCACAGCAGGAGCCAAAGGGTCAGCAGGGACATTTGGGTCGGCGGAATGCCCTGTCGGATGTCGACCCGAAGCTGATCGTCAGACTGTTCGAAGGTGATGCGGTCGCCAATGCGGCCGTCTTTGCGTCTCGTATTCGTCCCCATCAGTTGGTCTTTGACGCGGTCAGGATGCGTTCGTAGGCGCCCAGGTATTGGGGGAGGACCTTGTCGATGCGAAAGCGGTCTGCCTGCTTGACCGCTTGGTCTCGGAAACGGGCGTGGTCCTCAGGGTCGAGGAGTTGCACGGCCCCCTCGGCCATGGCGTCCACATCCCCCACAGGAGCCAGCATGCCGCTCACCCCATGCTCGATGACTTCGGGAATGCCACCGGCATTGGACGCCACCACAGGAACCCCGCATGCCATGGCCTCCAATGCGGCCAAACCGAAGCTCTCGCTTTCGGAGGGCAGCAGGAACAGGTCCGCAATGGACAGGGCTTCGAGCGGGTTCTTGAGCTTGCCCAGAAAGGTGACGCGCTCGGCCACGCCCAGCTCTCGCGCCAACCGTTCCGCCTCCGGGCGGTCCGGGCCATCCCCGACCATCATCAACCGGGCCGGTCGCTGGCCCGCCACCTTCGCAAAGGTGCGGACCACGTCGCCGACCCGCTTGACCGGGCGGAAGTTGGACACGTGACACACCAAGGCCTCATCGTCTTGGGCGAATTCGGACCGGTTGTGTGTCTTTTCGAGGCGCTCCACATGCGACGGGCAGAAGAAGTTGGGGATGACGTCGATGTCGGAATTGATGCCAAACAGCTCGAAGGTGTCCTGTTTCAGGCTGGTGCTCACGGCCGTGACCGCATCGCTTTCGTTGATGGCAAAGGAGATGACCGGCTCGAAGCTGGGGTCCTTTCCGAGCAAGGTGATGTCCGTTCCGTGCAGGGTGGTGATGATCGGCAAATGGAAGCCGTCGGAAGCGAGGATGCGCTTGGCCGTGTATGCGCTGGAGGCGTGCGGGATGGCGTAGTGCACATGCAGCAGGTCCAACTTCTGTTGACGGGCCACCTCCACCATTTTGGAGGCGAGCACCAGTTCGTAGGGGGGGTAGTCAAACAACGGGTACTTCGAGATGCGCACTTCGTGGTAGTACACATTGGGGCGAAAACTCCCGAGACGCACAGGTTGGTCGTAGGTGATGAAGTGCACCTCGTGACCTTGCGCGGCCAACGCCTTGCCAAGCTCTGTGGCGACCACGCCGCTTCCACCAAAGGTGGGATAGCACACCATTCCTATCCGCATGGGCCGAAGTTAGCGTGGGTTGAAACTCCCGGGGTCTTCCGGGGCGGGAGGATCAAAACGGTGGGGCAACCCCAATTCCTCTTCGACAATGAACAGGGCCTTGGTGCGAATGTCTTCCCGAATCAAGGTGCGGTTCTCGGCGTCGGGACAAATGCGGTTGCTCAGGAACACGACAGTCCATTCCCCTTCAGGATCGGTCCAGGCCAAAGTCCCGGTGAATCCACTGTGTCCGAAGCTGGACCAGGTTCCGGCGTTGCCACTCGCTCCCGAATCCTCCTCCAGACCGGGCTTGTCCCATCCCAACGCCCTCCGGTTGTCTTCCTCGGGGAAGGCACGGGAAGTGAAGTCGGCCACTGTGGAAGGTTGGACCAGGCGTACGCCATTCCACTCGCCACCTCTGCGCAGGGTCTCGAGGATGACGGCCAAGTCGTGGGCGTCGCTGAACAGCCCGGCGTGGCCTGCAACACCCCCGAGCATCGCAGCACCGGGGTCGTGCACCGTTCCGCAAATCCAGCCTTTCCGGAAGAGGGTGTCGTTTTCGGTCGGGGCAATGCGCTGCGGCTGGGCCCAATTCGCTGGGGTGTATCCGATGTGGCGCAAGCCCAGCGGCTGGTAGATGAGGCTGTCTGCCAGGATGTCGAGGGGTTGGTCCCACAGGTCTTCGAGGGTGCTTTGCAAGAGGTAATACCCCAAGTCACTGTAGCGGTATCGGCCGACCGGGTCTGGCGTGAGGGTGCGGATGCGGTGGTGAATGGTATCCCGCCATGCTGGCGCCATCCAGCACGACGTGTGGACCGGCACCCAATCCAAGGTGTCCCGAGAGGACAGCGCAGACCCCGTGGTGTCGTCATGGGCCATGGCGTCCAGGTAGAACGGGATCCATGCCGGAAGGCCCGCGCGGTGGGCGAGGATGTCGCGAAAGGTACGGTTCCCCAGCTCCTCGTTGAGCGGCGAGTCCGGCCGCTTGGGCAGCACCTTGCGCAGCGGGGCGTCGAGGTCCAACATGCCGCGTTCCACGCTCATCATGGCGAGCAGGGTGGAAGCGGCCACCTTGGTGATGGAGGCCACGTCGTAGATCGACTCCCGTGTGACCGGCTGTCCATCTTCGTGGCCCAGGGTGCCGTGGGCCCCATCGTAGCGGATGGAGTCGCCTGCCACGACCAGCATGCGGAGCCCCGGTGTGGCCGCCATGTCGATGGCTTCTGCAGCCAAGCTGTCCAGCCTCCGGTTCAATTCAGGGTTGGACGCGGCCGCATGGGGCAGGCGGGCAGCCCTTGTCGGGTGTCCCATGCCGGCCGCCCAGGGGGCCACATCGACCGGAAGGCGGCCGAGGGCATCTCCTTCCTGGACCCACGCTGCGGCGGCGGCTTCCTGGGTCAGGTCGTCCTCATGGAAGGCGATCAGCCAGCCCGCCTGTTCGGGCGGTGTGAGGTATTGGAGGGCATATGGGCTGGTGAACACGCCGATGTCCAAATCGTTGGGCAATGCGGCCAGTGCCTGGATGAGTGCGTCCGCTCCCTGGGGGATGCCAAAACGACGGGCCGGCCGGTTGCTCTCATCGAGAAAGGCCACGATGACCCGCTGTGCT
>CALBSW010000045.1 GCA_937967465.1 uncultured Flavobacteriales bacterium | reverse complement strand
ATGGGCATGGACAACATCGAAATCCACTGGAACACGGAGACCGTCGACATCCTCGGCGCCGAGCAGGTGGAGGGTGCCAAGGTCCGCAACAACCAGACCGGCGAGGAGAGCGTCCTCCCTGTCACCGGCTTCTTCCTGGCCATTGGCCACAAGCCCAATACGGACATCTTCGCCGGCCAGGTGGACCTCGACGAGGAAGGCTACATCGTGGCCGCCAAACCGGGCTCGTCCTACACCAACGTGGAGGGTGTGTTCTGGAGCGGCGATGCTTGCGACAAGACCTACCGCCAAGCCATCACGGCGGCTGGTACGGGATGCATGGCCGCCCTCGACGCCGAGCGCTGGCTCGCGGCAAAAGGCCTGCATTGATCAGGCGCACCGCCTTCCTCCTCACCGGCGCCATCGCCCTGATGGGGTGCTCGGAACCGGCTGCTCAAGCGTCTCCATCCGCGGATGTCGCGTCCGTAAACGCCCAGGAGACGGCGGTGGACAGCGTTCCTGCTTTCACGCGTGACGAGCTGCTTGGACAATTCGATCCCGCCGAGCACGCCGCATTCTCCCGTGTGCCCGACGCTTGGACGGACAAGGATGGCATCTACCTGAGGACGGAAGTCCTGGACGCCTGTGGCCGGATGCGCGATGCCGCGGCCGAAGCCGGTGTGGACCTCCTCATCCGCAGCGCCACCCGCAACTTCAGCTACCAGCGTGGCATTTGGGAGCGCAAATGGCAACGTACCCGCTACATGGGCTGGCAGGATGTAGACAAGGCGCGCGACATCCTCACCTACAGCGCGATGCCGGGCGCCTCGCGCCACCATTGGGGCACGGACATCGACTTCAACTCCTTCGAAAACGACTGGTTCGCGTCCGGTGAAGGGGCCGAAGTCTACGGCTGGCTCTCCGACCACGCGGCCGAGTATGGGTTCCACCAAGTCTATGACGACAAGGCCACGGGCCGCACTGGGTATGAATTGGAGCGCTGGCATTGGTCGTACATGCCGACAGCAGAACCGATGTTGGCAGCGTACAATGCACTGATCTCCGAAGCGGATTTGACCGAAGCCCCATTCAGTGGCGCCGGCACAGCCGACAGCCTCCAAGTCTTGCGCGATTTCGTCAACGGAATCGACCGGCCCAGTCAGCCGAGCACGGAGCGGTAAGCCGCTACAATGGCGCTGCCCACAGCCTGCTCCGTGAAGCGCTTTTCGGCATAGGCCGCGATGGCGACCTCATCCGGCCCCTCTCCCCGCTTCTTTCGGTCGGACCACTGGCCGATGGCGGCCGTCAAGCCTTCTTCATCCTCGGACTTCAGCAGAACACCGAGCTCCGGATGCCGGCCCAGGTGCTCGCCAACGCCGCCCACATCGGTTGCCAAAGCAGGGAGCCCGGTGCTCCAAGCTTCCAGCAACACGCAAGGCAGGTTCTCATACCGGCTGAACAGCACGAAGGCATCCGCAGTTTGCATGGCCTCCACCACGGTCTCGGGAGCAGCCGGACCGTGGAACTTCACCACATCCGCCAGCCCCAGCTCGGCCGCGAGCTGTCGGTATCCGGCCTCAGCATCTCCTCCTTCTCCAGCCCCACCATAGACCTCCATCCGAACATCGGCACCCTGCGCCACAGCAGATGCCAAGGCGCGCAGCATGCCGCTGATGTTCTTGTGGTCGTCCACCAGGGAGCTCACGTGAAGCAAACGCAAGGGGCCTTCATGGGTTCGAGGGTGCGCCGGCGGAGTGAACGCAGGCCCCACCACATTGGGTACCACTTGCTGCTTCGCATCGGGGGCGAATTTCCGCATGGCCCGGCCGAGGTGGTCGGACACGGGCAAATGAAGCTGGGCCGCCTGCAAAGCGCGGCGCACCGCCCGTTCGTCCTTCCCTCGAAAAGCCCGTCCGTGCTCACTGTGATAGGCCGTCCAATTCTCGGACACCACCAGGGGCACTCCCCAACGCTCAGACCAATGCACCGCCGGCAAAGCGGCTTCGGCCGCCACGTGCAGGTGAATCAAATCCGGGATGCCCTCCTCCCGTTGCAACTGCTCGCAGAGGCGCGTATAAGCCCGCTCCATGCGCCACCGACGCGGGGGGCGGTCAGGCACCAAGGCCGTCAAGGTCCGGACCGCACCGGCCGTCATGTCCTCCACTTCCCGTCGGCGCAGCGACCGCCGCGATTCGGGCCAGGCGTGCAACACCGTGCTTTCCACCTCATCGGGCAGACACTCAATGTGTCGGCGGACGAAGTTGCCCAATTGGGAATGCACCCGGTTGGGGTGCCAGCTGGCCATGTGCAGCACACGCATGTCCGCAAGTTCGCTTTTGTGCGGCTCAATTCGTGAACGGCGCGATTTAACCGCGCATTTTCTTGAAATTCAAGGTGCCTAACCAAACCAAATGCTCCGCTTGTCCTTTCGGGTATGTGCCATCCTGCTGTGCGCGCTCTTTTTCCAAGACGTCCGGGCACAGTCCACACCGCCGATGTCTCCCATTGCGCTCGGGCAGGCGCACGTGTTCGAGTCAGAAGATTTCCGGATTGAAATCGACACGGTCGCCCTGGACATCGGGGCGCTGGCTGACGCCGATCTCACGGGATACAATTGCTACCGGCTCTTCGTCACAACCGCGAACCCGACCGACCAGTTGAGCGCGGTCTTTGGCAACATTGATGCACCTGCTGAACTGTTGACTTCCGGGGACTTCTTTCAATCCTATCCCGTCGGCGACGTCACATCCAGCGGCATCATCTCCGCGGTCTGGGGCTCTTTCCCGTCCAATGAATTTGACAGCTATGTCACCATCGGCATTGATGGGCCACCTGTGTCAGCCAATGGCGAGGGAGATGTCTTGACCTTGCAATCTTCCCAATCCCCCTGGCAGCCCGTTTTCGAACCCGGAAACGGTGCGGCAGGAAGCGGATTCGGGTTGACCGACATCACCGGAGGCACGTGGTTCACCCAATCCACCTTCACCAATGGCATTGCCGGTGATGACCAGCGCGTTCTGATCGCACAATTGACCACAAATGGGACGCTCAGCGGCAACCTCAACGTCCAGATTTTCCTCGAGGGAGACAACCAATTCGGCTCCATCTATCTGGACTTGGACATCCCAGTCTACGGGTGCACCGACCCTGCCGCATGCAACTTCGATCCGGCAGCCAACGAGGAGGATGGGTCATGCGCAGCCCTTGACGCCTGCGGAATCTGCGAGGGCCCCGGCGCCATTTACGACTGTGGCTGTGACGGCATTCCGGCCGGAGACTGCGACTGCGACGGAAACCAGCTCGACGCCCTCGGCGTCTGCGGCGGAGACTGTGAAGTCGATTCAGATGGAGATGGCGTGTGTGATACGGACGAAGTGGAGGGCTGCCGAAATCCCGCCGCCTGCAACTTTGATTCGGACCCCACTACCGATCAGAATGCCGCGTTGTGCTTGTTTCCCACGGGCTGTGACACTTGTTCGGGCCAAAACGACGGCACGGGTGTCATCGTCGACAACGACCAGGACAATGACGGCGTCTGCGATGACGATGAAATCACAGGCTGCACCGACCCCATGGCCTGTAACTACGATGCGACGCCCACCACGGATGCTGACCCTGACCAGTGTCTGTTCCCCAACGGATGCGAAGCCTGTAGCGGAGAACAGGATGGCACCGGCACCATTGTCAGCACGGATTCAGATGGAGATGGGGTGTGCGACAGCGACGAGATCACCGGCTGCACCGACCCCACCGCATGCAACTACGACCCCACCCCAACCACGGACTCCGACAACACCCAGTGCACCTTCACCGATGGACTTTGCGAAACCTGCGAAGCCGGGGTGATTGTCGACAATGACGCCGACAATGACGGCGTCTGTGATGGCCAAGAAATTCCAGGATGTCAAGACGCGGTAGCATGCAACTACAATGCCTCCGCCACGGATGACGATGGCACATGCACCTACCCCACAGGTCCATGCGAAGTCTGCGAGGGGGGCGCGGTGGCCAACCTCGATGCAGACAACGATGGCATCTGTGATGCAGACGAAATCACCGGTTGTACCGACCCGCTCGGGTGCAACTACGACAACACCCCGACCACCGATACGGACAACACCCTCTGCATCTACCCGACAGGATGCGAAGTCTGCACCGGGGCGACTGACGGGTCTGGAACCACGATCAACCTGGACGCCGACAACGATGGTGTCTGCGATGCAGATGAGATCACGGGTTGCACGGACCCGCTGGCCTGCAATTACGACGACAACAGCACGACCGATTCGGACAACACCCTCTGCACCTACGCCAGCGGATGCGAGGCCTGTTCCGGAGAGAGCGACGGAACGGGAACCGTCCTCGACCTCGATGCCGACAACGATGGCATCTGTGACGCGGACGAAGTTCTGGGGTGCACGGACCCGCTCGCCTGCAACTACGACGATGACACCACCATCGACACGGACAACAGCCTGTGCGAATATCCCGTGGAGCCCTGCGCATTCTGTTCGGCAGGGGCTGTGGTCAGCGGAGATTCGGATGGCGACGGGGTCTGCGATGTCGATGAAATCGCAGGTTGCCAAGACCCCGATGCATGCAATTTCAACGCAGAGGCCACCGATTCAGATGCTTCCTGCACCTATCCCGAACCACACTTGGACTGTGACGGCGCGTGCCTGAATGACGCAGACGGCGACGGCATTTGCGACGAATTCGACGACTGTTTTGGCACCATTGATGCGTGCGGCATTTGCGGAGGCCCAGGCGCCATCTATGATTGTGGATGCGAAGGAATTCCAGCTGGAGCCTGCGATTGCGATGGCAACCAGCTCGACGCCATCGGAATCTGCGACGGAGAATGCGAGGCCGACCTCGACGGTGACGGTCTTTGCGACGATGTCGACGACTGTGTCGGAGACTATGACGCCTGTGGCATTTGCAACGGACCCGGTGCCATCTACGACTGTGGATGCGAAGGAATTCCAGCTGGAGCCTGCGATTGCGATGGCAACCAGCTCG
>CALBSW010000044.1 GCA_937967465.1 uncultured Flavobacteriales bacterium | reverse complement strand
GGCAACGTCAGCTTCTACAACCAGACCGTGGACGCCGACGGCACCGCCAAGCCGGTCTACCCGACGCCGACCATCGGCATGGTGGGCCTCATGGAGGACGCCGACCGCCAGATGACCCTCGACTTCAAGGAGAAGGGCGAGCTCATCTTCATGTTGGGCGAGTCCCGCAACGACATCGGATGCTCCGAGTACCTGACTGCCATGCACGGGGTTCGGTACAGCCCGGCGCCGCACTTCGACCTCGACTTCGAGGTCAAGTTGCACGCCGCCGTACGCACGCTGATTGACCGCAAGCTCATTGCCTGTGCGCACGATGTCAGCGATGGTGGCCTGTTCACGGCCCTCGTCGAAATGGGCTCCCCGCGCAGCCTCGGCTTCGACGTGGAGAGCGACAGCGAGGTGCGCCTCGACGCCTTCCTCTTCGGCGAAGCACAAGGCCGCATCGTCATCACCACCACCGAGGCCGACCAGGAGGACTTCCTCGATGCGATGTCTGAAGCGGGCATTCCGGTCACGCTCCTCGGCCACACGACCAAGGGCAAGTGCGTGGTGGACGGACAGCACTACGGCTTCATCACCGAATACGAGACGGCCATGGAGACGGCCATCCCGGAGGCCATGGCCCAATAAGCCGGACCGTTTTTCGTTCCCTGACTGCGCATGCGCCTTCTCCGCTTCCTCATCAGCCGAACCTTCTGGGTCCAATTGGGCGTGGCAGCGGTGTTGGGGGGAATTGGATTCGTCGCGATGAATGTGGGGTTGCGGGCCTTCACCCGCCACAGTGAGCGCATTGCCGTCCCAGAAGTTGTCGGCCTGGATCGAACCGGCGCAGCCGTGAGTTTGGAAGCCGCCGGTCTTCGGCCCGTGGTCATCGACAGCCTCTACAATGCCGACGGGCAGCCCGGTGCTGTGGTCGAGCAGGACCCCGCCGCCGGCGTGGAAGTCAAGGGCACACGCAACGTGTACCTGACCGTGTACCGTTCGACGCCGCCGAGCGAACGCCTTGAAATTGAGGAAGGCATGGACGCCAACGTCGCCCGCATCCTGCTGGATGTGAAGGGGTTCGCGTTCCGGGAGCGGTATGCACCGACCGATGAATTGGCCGGCCTCGTTCTCGGTGTCGAGAGCACGGCGGGGGATTCCATCGGTCCGGATGATCGCTTGCCGAAGGGGGCGGAGTTGGTGTTGGTCATCGGAGAGCGCACGGAGCAGCAAGTGGTGCTGCCGGACTTGGTGGGACTTTCGTTCGGTCAAGCCACCCGCGCAGTGGAAGAGGCCGGTTTGCTGGAGGGCCGTTGGCGTTGGTCGCGCCCGGCATTGGATGCGATGGACACGGCCCGCGCTGTCATTGTGAGTCAACTCCCCGAGTATGTGCCGGGCCGCCAAGTGCGGGCTGGTTCAGAAATCGACCTTGAGATTTTCTTGCCCGAAATTGAGGGCGTGGAGGATTCAGAATCCCTGTTCGAATGAAGACCCTGTCTGCTCGCCCGCTGTTTATGATGCTCGCCCTGGTGGTGGCTCGTCCCGTCCTCTCCCAAGAAGTGGAGCGGGACTTGCAATTCGTCCCTGTGTCGGAGTCGCGGACCGCAGCGGCCAAGTCTGCCCAGCGTGGCGGTGGCAGTCTGACTTTGCCCTTCTTCGACGATTTCGCGTCGCCCACCTTCGCTGGGGAGGAGGGGCCCGCAGAGTTGGTGCGCTGGTCGGATGCGTCGGCCCGACGCACAATGACGTATGCCATTGACGCCCCGACCATTGGTACGGCCACATTGGATGGCCTGCGGTCCAACGGGTTCCCTTACGCGTTCAATCCGGACGCCACCGGATGGGCGGATACGTTGACTTCCGAGCCCATCAACCTCGCCGGCCGGACGCCCGAGGACAACATTTACCTGACCTTTTTCTACCAAGGCGGTGGCCGCGGCAATGCGCCCGATGAGAATGACAGCCTGGTCGTGGAGTTTCTCGCACCGGATGGGGGAGACGAATTCGGTTGGACCCAGGTGTGGTCGGCCATCGGCGCCGAGATGGACACCTTCGCGTTGGCCGCCATTCACGTGGACCAGCTCGTCCACTTGCAGGACGGATTCCGTTTCCGATTCCGCAACCACGGTGCGCTGGCCGGAAACGTCGACCTGTGGCACATCGATTATGTGCTGCTCGACGACAACCTGAATCCCGACAACCTCGGGTTCTTCGAAGTGGCTTTCGTCGATCCACGCCATGCCCTCACGGCGCCGTATTCCATCATGCCATGGTCGCACTTCCTGTCGGATCCCGCGACCTTCATGCGGGACAGCATGGAAACCCGTCACCGCAACATGAGTGCGTTCCAGGCGGACAACGTCACCTGTGGCCTCAAGGTCCGCAATGCCGAGACCGGCGTGGTCGAGGATTTCCTGAATCCCTTCTCCAACACCTTCGTCGCTCCATTTGAGGTCTTCCAAACGCCATACTACGTGCAGGAGGGGGCCAATGGCGTCGCTGCGAGTGGGTTTGCCTTCAGCGATCCCGGCAACGACACCGCCGCGACCTTCGAGGTCAGCTTGTACGAGGACGCCATCGGCATCCTGGAGCAGGAGCGGGTTGGCGTGCCGGACAACGACAGCATCGTCTTCGTCCAAACCTTCCGCAACGAGTACGCCTACGACGACGGCACGGCAGAGAAAGCATACGGTCTGACCACGGGGGGCGGAAAGCTGGCGATGCGCTATGACCTCGCGGTGCCCGATACCCTCTATGGTCTGGCCATCCACTTCACGCCGTACTACGACCAGCAGTCCAACCAGAACTTCCTGCTGCGGGCCTGGGCCGATGACGACGGGATGCCGGGCGAGGAGCTCGGAGAGAACTACCTGTTCCACCAGCCGGCCTATTTCACCGATGGGGCCGATGTGTTCGCTTACTACGAGTATGACGATCCGATTCCGGTGGAAGGCACCGTTCACGTGGGCATGGTGCAGGAAGCGGACTTTTCGCTCAACCTGGGATTGGACAAGAACACCGATTACAATTTCACCCGCCTCCATTACCAACTGGGGTTGGGTGCCGAATGGACCCTGTCGACCATTGAGGGCAGTGTGATGATTCGCCCGGTGTTGCAGGCTGGTGTCGACGACGTGTTTGTCGCCGTTGAGGAGGCCGAGGTTTCGGAGATGCCTTCGGTACGGGTTTGGCCCAATCCTGCCCGCGACCGGATGACGGTGCGTTGGGACGGCGCTGAAACGGCGGAACGCTGGACGGTGCTGGACTTGTCCGGTCGCATCCTCGAATCGGGTCTGTGGCCTTCGGGCGCTGAGCGCATCGAACTGGCGGTCGCCGATTTGCCGCGGGGCATGGCCCTGGTGGTGGTCGAGTCCGCCTCGGGCCGCCACATTCAACGCATCGCCCTCCACTGATGGCTGAAGACACCCCCGAAGCGGCCCTGCCCGACGGGGATGAGCTGTTCGAGCACCACCGCATCGTGGCCGACAAGGGCCAGAGTTTGCTGCGCGTCGACAAGTTCCTCTTCAACCTCCTCCCCAACACGTCGCGCAACCGGCTGCAAATGGCCGCCAAGAGTGGCTATGTGCGCGTCAATGGCAAAGCGGTCAAGTCCAATTACAAAGTCCGTCCCCACGACATCGTGACCCTCGAGCTGCCGCAACCCGTGCGGGAGTTCGAATTGATCGCGGAGGACATTCCCCTCGACATTCGGTACGAAGACGTGGACGTGGCCGTGCTGCACAAACCTGCTGGCCTCGTGGTGCACCCCGGCTTCGGCAACTTCAACGGCACCTTGGTCAACGGCCTGCTGCACCACTTTGAGCAGCTGCCCACCGCCGAAGGCCAGCCGGCACCGCGGCCGGGTCTGGTCCACCGTCTCGACAAGGACACGACGGGCCTGATGGTGATCGGCAAGACCGAGCACGCCATGGTGTCGTTGAGCGAGCAGTTTTTTGAACGCACCACGGAGCGCCGGTACCACGCCCTCGTGTGGGGAGACGTCGCAGAGGACGGCACGGTGGAAGGCCACATCGGGCGGTCGCACAAGGACCGCAAGGTGCAGGCCGTCTTTCCGGAGGGGGAGGAGGGCAAGCACGCCGTGACGCATTACCGCGTCCTCGAGCGGCTGGGCCCGGTCACCTTGGTGGAATGCAAGCTGGAGACGGGACGCACGCACCAGATTCGGGTGCACATGCAGTACATCGGTCACCCGCTCTTCGGCGACAAGACCTACGGCGGCGCGCAGATTGTGAAAGGCCTGCCCAGCGGCAAGTACAATCAGTTCATTGCGAACAGCTTTGACATCCTGCCCCGCCAGGCATTGCACGCGAAGTCTCTCGGCTTCACCCACCCGGGCAGCGGGGAGTTCATGCAATTCGAGAGCGAGCTCCCGGAGGACATGAGCACGGTGTTGGCGCGCTGGCGCCGATACCTCGGGGCCACAACGGCCCCCTGATTCAGTCGAGTGACACGCCCAGCGCCCTGGGCAGGGTTTCCACGGGAATCGCAAATCCAATGCCGTCCACTTCCATGGCGACGAGTTTGGCGTTGACCACGCCCACCCAGCGTCCGTCCTCGTCGAGCAGCGCACCCCCGCTGTTTCCCGGCGAGATGGGGACGTCGGTTTGCAAGCGTTGGTGGATGCCTTTTCCGCGCCGGCTGGAGATGATGCCGCGCGTGACGGTGGCGTCGAGCCCTTGGTCGTAGGGCGTGCCCACGGCGTATACGGCATCGCCAATGTCGATGGGTTCGTCTGCGGGCCGCAGGGCCAGCGTGGACAAGCCGGTGGAGTCCACTTTCAGGAGCGCGACGTCGACCACAGGATCCCAACGGACGATGTCGGCGGGCAGGGAACTGCCGTCAGCAAAGTGCACCTCATAACGGGCGGTCGTGTCGTCCACGACGTGGTGGTTGGTCACGATCCATCCAGCTTCATCGAGGATGCATCCGCTGCCGTGTCCCTCTTCTGACGTGATGGTGACCACGGCGTCGAGGGTCTCGCTGATGCGGCGTTCGCCACCGAAGACCGGGGACAGGTGCAATGTGTCCCACTCGGCTTTCCATTCGGATTCCACATCGCGCGTGGCTTCGGTTTCCCAGTCCAGGGAGGTGCCGCCGTCCAGCACGGTAACCAGGGCTTCGAGGAGGCAATCGCTCAGCAGGTCGCGGCGCAGCCCTTCGCCGACGACAAATCCGCTCCACGTGGAGGATGTGGTCATCCGCACCGTGTCGGTGGCCATGGCGTAGGGGTTGTGGATGGCCCAAGCGGTCTTCACGTCGTAGCGGAGCATGCCGCCGGCCCGGTGCTCCATGACGTGTTCGATGGCACAGGACAATTCGCCTTGGTCCACATCGTCAAACAGGGAGCGGGATTCGGGCAGGAAGCCCTGGTCAATGAGCAGTTGGCGCGGCTCGGCATCGAGGTTGCTGTCGGTGAGTTTCACCTCGTCTTCATCGCCGCTGAGGTAGTTGTCCCTCCCTTCGAGATAGGCGGTGAAATCCTCATAGTAGGTCCACTCGTAATTCCCTGAATCGATGGCGAGGTCCACGGTGTGCATGTCCACCATGGGCTGGCCCTCTTCCCGGGTCGGAATGGCCCGAAGCTCTGGTCCATCGAGCGCTTTGTCGTACACCATTTTGGGCGGGAACACCAAGCCGATGGCGTTGTAGAAGGCGGTGAAGAAGCCGCCCACGATGAGTCCGGTCTGGTCACCGGGAATGCCGGCGACGATGGCACCGATGCCGGCGAGGGTCAATCCCGCATCCACCCATTTGAGGGGGTTCCGACGCGCGGGCAGCACAGGAACCACGGCGGGCAAATGGCCGTCGCGTTCGAAGCGTACAAGATGGTAGGGCTCGACATTGGCCAGTTCCAATTGAACCGAGTCCATGCCGCGTTCGCCCCAATTCACCCCGTCGCTGGTCAGACCGGCATCCTGATAGACGCGCACACTGTCGAGGGACGGCGTGGCGACCACGCTCATGTCCGTGGTGAAATTCAACACGGAACAGCCGCTTCCTCCGATGGCCAGAAGGACCATCAGCAGGTTGCGGGACAGCCGGGCCGAGAAGGGTGTCATTCTGCGAGGCCGAACATGAAGCCGAACCCACCGACCGCATACGCGGAATACGGTCCGACGCCGCCGCCGAGTTTGGCGAAGATGCCGAAGCCGGCCTTGGCGCCCACGGTGGTCATGCCGCGCCATGCCACTTCGAGTCCGACCGGGCGGGCCTCGGTTCCTTCGGCAGTCAGCTCATCCGCGTAAGATTGGATGTACGGGCCGGCATTGGTGAACACAAGGACATCGGCATAGAGTTCCATGAAGGACGAGCCGCGCTGTTGCTTGGCGCCCGATTTGCCCCCGGTGAAGAGCTGGAGATCCAGGTTGCGGGCGCGCATGAGGCTGGCGCCGATGGCGATTTCGCCATAGCTCACGCCACCGTTGATTTCCGGACGGTTCTGGTAGCCGAAGCCGCCATGCAGGCAGTAGTACGTGGTGCGCGGCAAGTCGTAGTTGGTGACGTACACGGTCCGCTCATTGGCGCCGCTGGCCACGCTTTTCAGGCTGATCTTGTTTTCCTTGGTCTTCGTCTTGCTGCTCAGGATGTAATGTCCGCGCAGCCGCCAGGGACGGGATGCGGGCTTGGTCTCGTTGACATACAAGCTGTCCTCGTCTTCGGTCAGAAAGCTGGTTCCTGCGACACTGGCGGAAAAGTCCAGCTTGGCCTTGCCTGGAATCCAGTAGTCGAGCCCGATGCCATGGATGCTCGGATTGGCGGTGCCGCCCCAGGAGAGCCACAGGGATTTGAGGTCTTCTGCGTTGTCGGAGAGGACCTCGTATTCGATTTCGGTGCCGTCGTCAAAGCTGGCGACCTGCCGTTGTGCGGAGGCGGTGGTGCCCAGGAGGAGCAGGGCGGGGAGGAGGAAGCGAAGGTTCATGATCAGAATCGGATGCGGAGTCCCGGGCCAATGGCGGCCGGGTGGAAGGCCACAGGTTGAATGTCGATGTAGGCGGGATGGGAGGCGTCTCCGATCAGGCCGTTGTGAAGCTCCACCGTCTTGGTGAGCTTGTTGTTGGCAATGAATCCGGTGGCGAGGTACCCCACGCCACAGTAGATGGGCCATTGGTAGGCTTTGAACCAGCCGATGTCTTCTCCCGTGACCTCGTCGACCCCATCGCTGAAGACGGCGGAGATGAGGGTCACCGATGTGGCCAAGGCCAGCGCCTGGCTGACTGCGCCGAGGGTCTGGAAGGACTTGAATTCCTTCTGTACGGCCTCCGCCTCGCTCAGGTGCATGCCCATCCGGCGTCCGAGGAAGCCCATGCGCTGCTGGGTGCCGCCGGCGAGCTGGAAGAACATGCGGCTGCTGGAGCGGCTGCTTCCATCCGTGTAATAGGTCGTCGACGTCTCGGTCGACAGCGTGATCGGCAAATCGCGTTGGGCACAGAGTTGGGAGCTGCTGGCCAGTCCAAGGAGGACGGTCAGGCACAAAGCAAGGCGGTTCATGGTGGCGAATCTACACCCCGCACCCGATGCAACCATCCTGTCAATTGCGAGACTGCAAGGTCTCGAGCTCGTTGGTGGCCGTCTCCCAGTCGTTGAGGGCTTCTTGCAGGGCCGCTTGGACTTTTTCAAACTGGTAGGCCATGTCGACGGTGGCCATGCGGTCATCCGGGTCGAGGGCGGCCATGTCTTCGTTGAGCTTGGCTTCTTGGCCCTCAAGCTCGGCGATCTGCTTCTCCAGTTTGCTGACGCGGTTCTGGAGTTTGCGCATGGCCTTCTGGTCGGCGTAAGCCTGCTTTCCTTGGGCTTTGGATTCGGTCTTGGCAGCGGCCTTGGCTTTTCCCTTGGTGTCCTTGCCTCCGGGGGTACCGCCCGGTCCGTCGCTGCGCCCAGCTTCGTAGGCTGCTATGGTGTCCGAGCGCTTCTCCACGAGGAATTGCTGGATGTCTCCGATGTATTGGCGGAGGCCCGTGGGGGTGACCTCGTAGACCAGTTCGGTGAGGCCAGTCAGGAAATCCCGGTCGTGGGAGACGACGATGAGCGTGCCGTCGTAGTGCATGAGAGCCTGTTTCAAGACGTCCTTGGCCTTCATGTCGAGGTGGTTGGTCGGCTCGTCGAGCACCAACAGGTTGTAGGGGTGCAGCAGGAGTTTGCACAGGGCGAGTCGGGCCTTCTCACCACCGGAGAGGACCTTGACTTTCTTGTCGACGTCTTCACCGCTGAACAGGAAGGCGCCCAGCAGAGCGCGGACTTTTTTGCGGACTTCCCCTTCGGCTTCGTTGTCGATGGTCTCGAAGACGGTCAACTCCCCATCGAGTTCGTCGCTCTGGTTCTGGGCGTAGTAGCCGACGTCCACATTGTGTCCGAGGCCGTGCTCACCATCGGCGTTCAGCTCGCCAAGGAGAATGCGGGTGAGGGTCGTCTTGCCTGCACCGTTCTTGCCGACAAGGGCCACCTTGTCCTGGCGGGCGATCATGAGGTCCACGTCGCGGAAGACCTCGAGTTCATCGAAGCGTTTGGCCAACCCCTTGGCTTCCACGACCACCTTTCCCGCGCGGGGGGCGGGAGGAAAGCGAAAGCGCATTTCGGCGTTTTCGAATTGGTCGATTTCGATGCGCTCCATCTTGTCGAGCTTCTTGATGAGGCTCTGTGCGAAGGCGGCTTTGTTCTTCTTCGCCCGGAACTTGTTGATCAGCTCCTCCGTGTGCGCGATGTCCTTCTGCTGTTGCTTGGCGGCCTGTTCCTGGCGTGCGTATTCTTCTTCGCGCCACGCCATGTACTTGCTGTACGAGGCCTTGTGGTCATGCACGCGTGTGGAGGTGATCTCCACTGTGCGGTCCGTGACGTTGTCGAGGAAGGTGCGGTCGTGGGAGATGAGCACCATGGCCCCCGGATAGTGCTTGAGGAATCCTTCGAGCCACTCGATGGATTCGATGTCGAGGTGGTTGGTGGGCTCGTCGAGAAGCAGGAGGTCCGGTGCGACGAGCAGCAGTTTGCCGAGTTCGACCCGCATTTTCCAGCCGCCGCTGAATTCGTTCATCTTCCGGTGCATGTCGGCTGGCCGGAAGCCGAGTCCTTGCAGGACGCGTTGGGTCTTTTCCTCTTTGGCCCCCGTGCCCATCAAGGCCAATTGGTCGTTGGCTTCTCCGAGCCGATCGATGAGCCGGGCATAGGCCTCGCTTTCGTAATCCGTGCGCTCGGCGATTTCACCGGAGATGCGCTCCACTTCGGCTTCCAATTCCTGGAATGCGGCAAAGGCACTCTGGGCTTCTTCCAGGACGGTGGCCTCTTCGTTGTGCTCCATCTCCTGAGGGAGGTAACCGATGCGGTATTCCTTGGGCGTGGAGACGTTGCCCTCGCTGGGGTTCTGGACGCCGGCGATGATCTTGAGCAGGGTGGACTTGCCAGCCCCGTTCCGTCCGACGAGGCCCACCCGGTCCTTGCCACCCACGGCCAGGGAGATGTTCTCGAAGAGGGTGCGCTCTCCGAAATGGACGCCGATTTGGTTGAGGTTGAGCATGGGGCCGGTGGCAATGAAAAACGCCCACAAAGGTGGGCGTTTCTCGGGTTCGTTCAGCGTGGCCGATCAGTAATGCCAGAGGTCGTGCTCAATCGTGAAGAGCTCGTCCTTGATGCGCTCGGATTCGAGCAGGGCATCGAGGCCTTGTGCATAGTCGTTGATGGACCGGTCGAAGACGTTGGTCTCCTTGATGATGTAGCTGGAGAAGTAGCGCTTCTGGAAGATTTCCTCAAACGTCCGGCGCTGCGCGTCGTTCTCGTAGTTGTAGCACTCCGAGTTGGCGAAGACGTACCGGCACTCCGGGTAGTAGAGCCAGAAGAGGGGAGCCAGACCTTGGCTGTTGCCTTCGTCGTCCTTCTTCTCAATGATGGGCGCAATGCCGATGATGCGAATGTGCCGTTGGCTGCGCTGGCGGTCCCACACCCAATCTTCCTTGACCCGGTAGCGGACGATGTCCTGGCTGTTGATGGAGGTTTGCGCTTCCATCGAGCCGATGACCTCACCCGTGATGGGGTCGAACTGGGGAATGATGACGATGGGATTCAGCAGGGAATCGATTTGCGTTCCGCTGAGGGGGTAGCGGAATTCGTCATCGTCACCAGCAGGTCCAGTTCCGTAGGCGGTCAGGGAGCCTTCCACCTCCAGGGCGTAGCGGATGACATCGAAGAGGTTCTTCCGGTCCTCGATCGGGTCGACCGGGAAGTAGAACATCTGGTTGATCTTCTGGCGAAGGTCGATGTCCTGCCAGATGCGGCGCACGTACATCACGTCCGCCTCACGCAGGGAGGGATAGGGGATCACCCGCTTCGTGAGGTTGGTCTCCTTCACGTAAGCACCGTCGAGGACGGTCTGGGT
The DNA here is from genome assembly GCA_937967465.1 of uncultured Flavobacteriales bacterium. Lineage (GTDB taxonomy): Bacteria > Bacteroidota > Bacteroidia > Flavobacteriales_D > Sanyastnellaceae > UBA8752. The sequence continues at coordinate 9,429 of CALBSW010000044.1, read as the reverse complement.
CTGGGCCTCCACCGCAAAGGCGGCCAGGAGAACGCAGACGAGGGTCACGAGATGGCGTGCTGCTTTCATATCAGATCACTTTGAGTTTCATGGTGGGCAAGGCGCGCTCCGTGCCGTCTGGCATGGAAACCACGATGTCCTCAATGTACACGACCGAGCCCCGTCCCACGGAACGGAAGAGCTCTTTCATGTTGGACGTCACCATGTTGGAGTTGCTGCTCTGCTCGACGAAAGTGCCGCCCTTGGTGACGGTCACATTGAAGCGCTTCACACGCACTTCCACGTCGAAATCGAAGTTCTCCATGAGGGCACCCACAGACGGGGCGTTCTCCAGGAGGACTTTCGTGATGGTCTTGTCTGCCGGCGTCTTGCCCGCGAAACGGGGAGACGGGTCGGGAATCCGCTTCACGCGGAATTCGCGGCCGGGCAAGCTTTTCTTGCTGCCATCCGGAAGGGTGGCGGTCACGACAATCTCGGCTTCGCCACCGGCACCGGGTTCCACGATGAAGGTTTCTCCATCGGGCTTGATGCGGTGACCGCCGGTGATGCGGACATCGAGCTTGTCGCTGCTGACACCCGGCACCGAAATCTCCACGGGGTTGGGAACGCCGCGGTAGAACACATTCATCTTGGTCGGACTCACCACAAGGGCAGGCTCAGCCACGGTGAACTCCGGGGTGAAGAAGGGATAGTCACCGATGTTCCCGTCGGGGCCCTGGAACCGGATGAGGCCTTTGTAGTTCTTTTCGCCGAGCTGCATGCCCTTGGTGGAGATGCGGAGCTTGCCCAAACCACCTTCGATGGTGAGCGGGTCCTTGCCATCATAGGCGAGCAGGGTGGAGTCCCGTCCATCAAAGGCGCTGTCGTCGACGTAGATGTCCGGGCTGTTCGTGGCGTCAAACGCGGCCAGCAAAACATCGGCGCGGAAGCTGTCGCCCCGCAGGATGTAGTTGCTCTCCGGCACCACGAGGGGCATCAGGTTGGTGAATTTGTAGCTCTTGCCCTCGATGCCGGCAATGAGCTCGGTCATCATGTTGGACTTGGCGTTCTCCACGTCGATTTGCAGCTTGGACAGGATCGGGATGACCGCCGCAATCGGCACGTCGAAGAAGTTGGCCGCTTCCCACAGCACTTCCTTGCCGTCCTCCATTTCGTCGGGGTAGACGAAGGTTTGCTCCAGCGAAGCCTTGAGTCCCGGGGACACTTTGAATTCGTTGCCCACGAAGTCTGTGAAGGCCACGTCTTTCATCGCATCGCGGAAGGCCTCCAGCTTTTGCTTGAGGTCGCGGGCGGTGAAGTCTCCTTCCTTCGGGCTGCCGGGCTCGGAACCGACGAGGTAGGCGGTGATTTCCTGGTACTCGTCCTTTTTCTCGAGATACTCGATGCTCATCGCGGTGTCCTTGCGGGTCCGCTGGTCCATCGCGATGTACTTGGACAAGTCTCCACCAGCCTCCACGACGGCGCGTTCGCCGCTCGCCACTGCCATGATGTTGGCCTTGAGCTGGGTGATGTGGTTGTAGAGGTCATCCGCTTGACGTTCGACGGCCTTGGCGGCGTCGTAGTACGGCTTGACCTTCTGCTGGTCCTGGAGGTACTTGGCCTCAAAGTCCAGCATGGTCTCGCGGGATTTGCCCTGGATGGTCTGATCGGTCTTGCGCAGACCGTTCTCCACCTTGACGAATCCGTTGAGGATCTCCTTGGAGATGTTGAGTGCCAGAAGTGCGGTCAGGACGAGGTACATCATCCCGATCATCTTCTGACGCGGCGTTTCTTTCGCTCCTGCCATGATCTCAGTGTGTGGTCAGGGCAGAATCAGCCGCGGGAATTGCCCATGGCGTTGAGCATGTTGGCGTACACCGTGTTGAGGGCCTCGAGGTTGGAGGAGAGCTCGGCGATGTTGTCCTTGTACTTCTTGGTGTCCTCGACGCTGTCGTTGAGGTTCTGGACCAATGCGCCCATGCCCTCGAAGAGTTGGCGGCTGGTTTCCATCTGCTGAAGCTGCGCCTCGTACATGCCATTGAGGCTCGTGAGGTTCTCGTTCATCTTCTGCAATTGCGCTCCAGCGTTGGCACTCATTTCCTTGTTGTCGGAGAGGCCGGTCAGGGATTCACTCACAGAGCTGTAGGTGTCGGTCAGGTTGTTGACCTTTTCCGTGGCGGAGCGGAGGGCGCCTCCGTACTCGCTGGTGGCGGCGGCTGCATCGGTCACCTCGCTGAGCTGCATGGCTTGGTCACCCAGGTGGCGCATGCCGTCTCCAAGACGGGAGAGGACCGCGTTGTCCACACCGGCGTCCTTGAGCATGTCGTCCAGTTGGTCGACCGGCTTCTTGGGACCAGCTTCGGCGTCATCGTCTGCAAGCTCTGGGTAGACGAGTTCCCACTTCGGCTCCTTGTGAGGCGGCTCGAAAGCGGACATGAAGAAGATGAAGGCCTCCGTTCCCAGTCCGATGATCAACATCTCGGAAGCACCTTCCCAGTGCTCGATCTTGAACAACGCACCGACAATCACAATGGCAGCACCCCATCCATAGAGTTTCGCCATGAAAGACTTCCAGGCCTTTCCGCCGATTCCTCCTTTTTGTTTCTTCTTCGGGCCGCCAGCTGCGGGGCTCTTCTTCGTTTTCGCCATGTTTTCTTGCAGGTTATGGTTGCGGAAGCTGTCCGGCGGGTTTCAGGCGCCGTAGGTAGGGGCTTCCAAAAGGGTCTTGAGGATTAATTGAAGTCTTCCGGATCCACATTCTTGCCGCGGCCGAGGTAGCTCATGGCACTGCGGAATCCGATGTACGATTTGGCCGTGTCCTGGTACTCGAAGGAACGGGTACCGGTCTGGCAATAGTATCCGATGTCTTTCCAGCTGCCGCCGCGAATGACCTTGCGCTTGAGGCTCGGCGGATCGTCGGCCATGGCATTGTATTCGTACTCGGGGCTCATGTCGTGGCTGAAGTCGTACACCGTCTCGTCGAAGGCCGTGTTGGTCCACTCGGCGACGTTGCCGGACATCTGGTAGAGACCGTAGTCGTTGGGGCTGTAGCTCTCGATCGGCACCGTGTGGCAACCCGCATCCTCGACGTAGTCACCCCGCATCGGCTTGAAGTTGGCCAATGGGCAACCATAGATGTTGCGGATGTACGGACCGCCCCAAGGGAAGGGAGCGAGATCAAGTCCACCGCGGGCGGCGAACTCCCATTCGGCTTCGCTGGGCAGGCGGAACTTTTGGACCATGGTCTCGCCATTCTGGCGCTTCCACGTGGCCAACAGTTGGGTTCTCCAAGCATTGAATGCCCGGGCCTGACCCCAGGTCACACCGACGACGGGGTAGTCGTCGTAAGCGGGGTGCCAGAAGTAGGTCTCCGTCAGCGGCTCGTTGAACCCGTATGTGAAGTCGCGGATCCAGCAGAGGGTGTCGGGGTAGACGTTGGTGTTCTCCTCGATCACGAACTGCGCACGATCACTGTGGCCCCGGATGCTGTTGAGCTGTCCGAGTTCGTTGGGCTCGTTGATTTCGTAATCGAGACCGCTCTTCTGGGCAGCAGCTTGAAGGTTGATCCAGAAGTACTTGAAGTTCAACTTCCGGGTATCGAGCTGCTTCTGATCGTAGAAACGGTCAGAGCCCTGGTAGAAGAATTCGTCATAGAGGGCGTCGAAGATGTCTTCGTTCTCCCAGTCAATCGGCTCTTCCCAATTGAGGATATATCCCTTGTTGATGAACCGGTCCAGTTCGCGGCCTTGGGCGTCCTCCGTGGTGAAGTACTCCTCGAAGTCGTTCTCCTGGAGCACGTCGCGGTAGAGGCTGTCGCGCACCCAGTAAACGAACTGGCGGTACTCGTTGTTCGAGATCTCGTGGATGTCGATGTAGAACGCGGGCACGGTCACGGTTTTGGACCGGGAGGTCAGGGCGTAGGGAACGTCCTGGTCACTCGGACCCATCGTGTAAGAGCCGTAATGGATGTAGTTCATCCCGTAGGGATTCACTTGCACCCAGTCCTCGCGCGGGTAAACCCCGACCACCTCACCGGCAGGGCCGCCGTAGCAGCTGGCCAGCGTGATGGCGCACAGGGCGATGATCGCAGCATTTCTCATGGTTTCTATCCTTTGTCGAACGATTCCGTTCGGCAGTTGTGGCTTGCAGGTCACACAACTACGTCGAACTCAACGTGCAGGTTTCGTCATTTCGTGCCCAGCTTACAGGAAGCGGGGGTTGGCGTGGCGGGTTTGCATTGGGATGCGTTCGAAATTGAACATGTACGAGACGAAGATTTCGTGGGAGCCACTGCTGTAGTTGGCGAGCTCACTGAGCGTGGCGTCGTAGCTGTAGCCAAACCGGAAAATCTGTTCGGAGCGCGTCAGCTTCTCGTCCTTGGTCATGCCGTATTCAAAGCCGATGACCGGAGCCACGGCATCGCCGGGACGGAAGGAGAGGCCACCGTAGAGCAGCTCATTCCAGAGCACGTTGGCATGCAGGTCAACCGACGTGGCATTCAGGTCCGTCTTGGCCAGCAAGTGGGAGCGGAGGCGAAGTGAACCGTCTCCGAGGGCCTGCTCGTAACCCGCTTGAAAGTACAGGTGGCGAACGCTGGAAACGTTCAAGTCTTGAAGATCAGTGGCAGCGAGACGTGTGGTGCTGATGCCGGCGTAAAAGGAGCCTGGCATGCGGTACATGACACCCAGGTCAGCGTCAATGGTGGTTCCGCTCTTCTCGTTCTGTGGAATCACAGCGTCTCCTTCGTCAATGTAGATCCACTCGTTTCCGAGGGTCTTGCCGAGGTAGTTGCCCGCGATGCCCAAGCTGAGAATGCCGCCGTTGGCGTCAGGCTCCATGTGATAGGCGTAGGCAATCTTGACCACGGTGTTGGTCTCCTGGCCAAGCTCATCTTGGAAAAAGCTCAGGCCGATGCCGCCGGGAATGAAGCCGGGCTTGCCGCTGTATTGGAACAAGGCCGTTTTGGGGTCGCGGTCCAATCCCTGCCACTGGTCCCGGTAAAACGCATTGACGTACTGGAGACGCTCCGCGCCGGCGAAGGCCGGGTTGAAGGACATCCGGTCCTGGTAGAACTGCGTGAATTGGGGGTCTTGCTGAGCCGATGCAGCGGTGCACAGGACAAAAGCAGACAATGCGAGCAAAATGCGGTTCATTCCAAACAGCTGATTTTCAATAGGTTCCTTGCTTACCACACACAGGGGTGGTCGGCTAATATACCCAAATTACTGCAGGTTGCGCCTGCGAACTCGATTATCCAACACTCATCGTGGATTTCGTGTGAATTGATTGAAGGTCAGGCGCTCAGGCGAGCTTCTGCTGGGTGCGCCACCAGCGGTCGGGCAATTGGCCCGTGGCGGCCGCTTGGTAATCCGCGTAGGTGCAGGGAACGAGCAGGAGTCGCCCTTTCCGGTTGCCGGCGCCAGGGGTGGGGATGTCCATCCACCACCGGTCGCTTCGGGGGCTCTTGTAGAACACCACTTCGTGATCGTCGTCTTCGAGTACGACCCGGTATTGGAGGTAGTCTTCCGTGGTGCCGCGGGGGTGGTCTCCAATGCGGTTCATCACGCCCTCGAGGAAGCACCAGACGGCTTCCGCCACCAATTGCCCTCCTCGGCCATCGCCATCCTTCGAGGGGTCGTGCTCAAAGAACCCGACGGCGCTCAGGCGATCGCTGTAACCTGCGTACCGGGCGAGTTGGCAGAACTCTTCTCCGGTCAGTCCATTGGGCCGAGACGTGGGGGAGGCAGGATGGTCCGCCGTCCGCACGGCCCCGAGATCGAAGCTGACCAGGTCGGCGTCCCGAAGCATGGGCTCGGCAGAAGGGAGGTCTCCGCGAAGTCGTCCCAGCCGCACGACGTCGAAGTGCATTTTCTCCATCAGCTGGATGGTGTCGCCATCCGCGAGGTAACGCTGATGTCCGAGCTGGGTGAAGTCAAAAAGATGTCCGCCTTCCGGGAGGATGAGTGCATTCAACCAATTTCGGCCGTCCACCTCCTGGGGGTTGCCACCGAAATCCAGTCCGGCATCCACACTGACCACATTGATGGGGCGCTCTTGCCGCGCATAGGCGGCGTACATGGGGACGGTCAGAACTTGGCTGCCGCCGATGACCAGCGGCACGATGTCGCGGGCCATCAACTCCTGGCAAACCACATCCAAGGCGGCGCGGGTGTCGGCTTCCGTGGGGCCGGCAGCAATGTTGCCGAGGTCGGCCACGGGGGCCCACCGGTCCATGGTGGTCAGGTCATACAGTTTGCCGCGGACCCATTCAGCGGCCCGGTCGGTCTGTGCGCCATCGAGGCTGCCTCGACGGTCCAGGACACCGATGATGGCGGCAACGCAGCCGTCGAGGTCAGGACGTTCACCAGCGCGGTGGATGCGCAACACATCGCGCAACCGGTCCGTGCCGTCCGACACATCGAACAACCCGGCTTCCGTCGGTTCGAGCCAATCGAAAATCGATTCCATGGAGGCAAGCTACCTCCCCGGGTCAGGCTTTTTTCTTGCGGGCAGGGGACTTTTTCGCCTTTCCCTTGATGATTTCCTGAGCGCGGTCCCAGGTCATCTCCAGGATCTTCTCGCCCACGGGAATCCGCACCGACTGCTTGTCGGACACGAGGTAGTACTGGCGGCCTTTCAGGCGAATGGTCCACTTGGCATCCTCAGCAAAGGCCTTGATGATGCCGGCTTTGAGTTGCAGCACGCGGTCCCAGTCCAAGCTGTCGACGTCTTCTCCCTTGGGAATCTTGACGTTGTCCTTGCCCGACTTGATGTACGGTCCCCAGCGGCCCATGAGCACGCGGGTGTCCGGATCCTCGTCGTAGGTGCGGAGCAGGGCCTTGGCATCGGCTTCTCGCTTGGCCTTGATCATCTCGATCGCGGTGTCCAGCGGGATGTCGTACGGCGTGTACTCGCTGTCCTTGGGGATGCTGACGAATTTGCCGTCGTGGCGCACGTAGGGGCCGAAGCGCCCGATGGCGGCCACGACTTTTTTGTCCTCGAACTGGCCGAGGTCCCGGGGCAATTCGAACAGCTTGAGTGCTTCTTCGAGGGTAATGCCTTCCAGGGTCTGGCCCTTCAGGAGGGAAGCGAACCGCTTCTCTTCGTCGTCCGGTGCGCCGATTTGGGCGAGGGGGCCATACCGCCCGATGCGGACGAGGACCATTTTGCCCGAAGCGGGGTCCACACCGAGCTCGCGCTCACCGCTGGCCCGTTCCGCATTTTCCGTGGTCTCTTGGATTTGCGTGTTGAAGGGCGTGTAGAAGGCCTTCACCATGCGCTGCCAATCGTCTTTACCAGCGGCGATGTCGTCAAACTCCTGCTCCACCTTGGCCGTGAACTGGAAGTCCATGATGGAGGCGAAGTGTTCCTGCAGGAAGTCCGTCACCACCATGCCGATGTCGGTCGGGAACAGCTTGGACCGCTCCGATCCAGCCATCTCGGTGTTGTCTTCGGCGCGGACCGTGCCGTCTTCCTGGAGGTGGAGCGTCTGGAATTTGCGCTCCTTGCCTTCGCGGTCCTCCTTCACGACGTAGCCGCGCTTCTGGATGGTGCCGATGGTGGAGGCGTAGGTGGACGGGCGTCCGATCTGCAACTCTTCCAGCTTCTTGACCAGGGACGCTTCGCTGAAGCGGGCCGTGGGCTTGGTGAACCGCTCCACGGCTTGCATGGACTCCAGGCCGAGCGATTGGCCCTGCTCGATGCGGGGCAGCATGCCGCGGTCTTCTTTCTCGTCGTCGGTGCCTTCGAGGTACACCTTCATGAAGCCGTCGAATTGAATGGCCTCTCCTTTGGCCACCAGCATCTCTGGGCGGCTGGGCAGGTGGATGTCCACCGTGGTCTTTTCGATCACGGCATTGGCCATCTGGCTCGCAAGGGTGCGCTTGAAGATGAGTTCGTACAAGCGGCGCTCATCGCTTTCGCCTTGCAGGCTCGCTGCCGACATGTCCGTGGGTCGGATGGCTTCGTGGGCTTCCTGCGCACCGGCATTTTTCGTCTTGAAGGTGCGGCGCTCGTGGTAGTTCTCTCCGTAGCTCGAGGTGATGTGGGCTTGTGCAGCGTCCAGGGCGAAATCGGACAGGTTGGTGGAATCCGTACGCATGTAGGTGATGCGACCGGCTTCGTACAGCCGCTGGGCGACTTGCATGGTGCGGGAGACCGAGAAGCCGAGCTTCCGGGAGGCCTCCTGTTGCAGGGTGGAGGTGGTGAAAGGAGCAGCCGGCTTGCGTTGGGTCGGCTTGCGCTCCACGCGGTTGGCGATGAGTTCGGCGCCGTGGGCGGCTTGCAGCACTTCCGTGGCGGTCTCCGGGGTGTCGAGGCGCTTGTTCAGCTCGGCCTTGAACCCTTGACCCGCCGCGGACATCTTGGCCGAGACGCGGTAGTATCCCTTGGGCTGGAAGGCGAGGATGTCGCGTTCGCGCTCCACGATGAGGCGGACGGTGACGCTTTGGACCCGGCCGGCGGACAAGGAAGGGCGGACCTTCTTCCACAGGACCGGGGAGAGTTCGTAGCCCACGAGGCGGTCCAGCACCCGGCGGGCCTGCTGCGCCATGACCAATGGCATGTTGACTTTGCGCGGGTTTTCAATGGCCCGCAGGATGGCCTTCTTGGTGATCTCGCTGAAGACAATGCGCTTGGTCTTGCTTTCAGCCAGGCCCAAGGCTTCTTGCAAATGCCAGCTGATGGCTTCTCCCTCGCGGTCCTCATCCGTCGCGAGCCAGACGGTCTCGGCGGATTTGGCCAGCTTCTTCAATTCGCTGAATCGGCCTTTGTCTGCCGTCACTTCATACGTGGGCATGAAGCCATTCTCCACGTCCACGGCCAGCTGGCCTCCCGGAAGGTCCCGGATGTGGCCGTAGCTGGAGCGCACAACGTAATCTCCTCCGAGGTAGCCTTCGATGGTCTTGGCCTTGGCAGGGCTCTCGACGATGACCAGATTTTTGCTCATGGTGTAGAATATGGGAGCGGCAAAGATGGGCGGGTTCTTCATTATGAGAAGCGCCAAGGGCCGGGTTGTCAGGTTTTGGTGTGTGGGTGTTGCCCCCACCTTTAGGTGAGGTGGCGTGCTTTTTTTTGGGACTGACACGTTGTCAGGTTTGGCGTAATTTTGCCTTCCGCCATTCGCATACCCCTGATTCCATTGAGCATGAGACCCGGCAACCACACCATTGATGAAAGCCGCCAAGGCGAGGCCTTGGAGTCCCAGCATGTGGGAGAGCGCAAGCTGTACCTCGAGAGCTACGGCTGCCAAATGAACTTCAGCGACAGCGAGATTGTGGCGAGCATCTTGTCCGAGGCGGGGTACGCCACCACCAAGGACGAAGGCGAGGCGGACCTGATCCTGCTCAACACGTGCTCCATCCGCGACAATGCAGAGCAGCGCATCCGCCATCGCCTGCAGCACCTCAAGGGGGGCAAGCGCAACAACCCGAAGCTCAAGGTGGGCATCCT
>CALBSW010000043.1 GCA_937967465.1 uncultured Flavobacteriales bacterium | reverse complement strand
CCGTGTCCGAGACAGGCAACGTGCAAAGGTTTGAAGGGAGTCACAGCGGCACGCCCAACCGGTACCACATTTGGGTGCACGCACCGGCGCAGGACGGGGAGGACCGCATCATCGGGTTCGAAGCGATTGACCTGAATTAATCTATGATTATTTGGCTTTCGTCTTCATTTTGGCTAAATTGAAGACATGAGCCGCACGAAAATCTATCGGGCCACCACGGAGGGAATTCGCGTCCATGTGCGCAGCCGATTCGAGCCTGAATTCTCTCGCCCCGAAGACCAGCGGTTCATTTTCTCCTATCGCGTTGTCATTGAAAACCGAAGCCACAGCACCATTCGCATCTTGAAGCGCAAATGGACCATCGTGGATGCCATGGGACAAAAGCGAAAGGTCATCGGCAATGGTGTGGTGGGCGTTCAACCAGAAATCCTGCCAGGACGCGTCTTCGAATATGACAGCGCGTGCGATTTGAAGAGTGAATTCGGCACCATGGGCGGCAGCTACATTGTCCAGCATCGACGTGTCATGGGGCGGAACATGCCCTTCGAGGTCACCATTCCGACGTTCCAACTTGAAGCCCCTTGGGCCTTGAGCTGAGGCCTTAATTTTCGGCCGTGTACTTCCGGCCCCTCCCCTTCGTATGGATCACGGCGATCGCGTTGGCCATTCCCAATCGCTCCGCCGCACAGGCTGACCTGTTCGACGCCATTGCAGATGAGCATCAGCTGGCTGGCATGAGCGTGGTGACCCGGTGCGGTCATGAAGTCAGCCTCGAGGCCCACGTGGGGCTTCGCGACATCGAACGCAAACTTCCCGTCAATTCGGAAACCGTGTTTCGGATGGCGTCCATCAGCAAGGCGGTGGTCGCACTCTGCGTTGCCAAACTCGTGGAGTCTGGCACCCTCACCTACGACGCGCCCCTGTCCGCTTACTTGGACTCGCCCCCCGTGCACCCGGGGCACCCGAACGTACCGTTGACGGTGCAGCACCTGCTCACCCACACCTCCGGCATCCGTGACGGGGACGGCTACGGCGACTTCCTGAGCGCCAGCTATGCCAGCATTCCGGCTGTTCCCGCACTGTCCGAGGTCCTTTCAGAGGATGGCACATTTTACACCACCAACATGTGGGGCACATCCGCCCCCGGGGAGTGGTTCCAATACGCCAACCTCAACTTCGGCGTCCTCGCCACCGTGATGGAAGCCGCCACGGGCATGCGTTTCGACCTGCTGATGGACGAGTTGATCTTCGCTCCGTTTGGACTGGATGCGGGATATCGCGTCCAGCAATTGGACGACATCAACGATGTTGCCGTGTTGTATCGACAGGTGAACGGCGTCTGGACCCCCCAGGCCGACCAATACGAGGGCGTCGTTCCGGCCGGCCCGAATTGGGAAGGCTACACACCCGGTAACAGTGCCGTCTGCTTCAGCCCACAAGGTGGTTTGCGCATCAGCGCGCGGGACCTCAGCCTTCTCGCCCACGTGTGGACCGCCGGCAATGCCCCCGGCCCCGATGGCACCATGGTGACCTTCTTATCGGGTCCAGCCCTGTCCGAGCTTCATGAGCAGCAGTGGGCTTACAGCGCGTCCGGTGGTGGAAACGGCAACAACTATTACGGTCTCTTCAACAGTTGGGGCCGAGGCCTGCACCTCGCCGCCAGCGGACTGGGCGAGGACGAAGTGATCCCGGACGTGGCTGTGGCCCCGTTCATCGGGCACCCCGGCGAAGCGTATGGCCTGATCAGCGACGCCTATTCGACCCCCGATGGCGAGTGGTCATTCTGTTTCGCCACCCATGGAAAATGGGAAGGATACTCGGTCGGTCCTGCCAGTGCCTACTACGATGTGGAGCAATCCGTCTTCGCGGCCTTGCGCGATGACCTGCTCGCCTGCTTGGCGTCCAGTGTCCCCGTGCTGGACCTTTCACCATGGAGGGTGCTCGGCCAACCTCGGGTGGGAGATTCGCTCCTTCACCTTCAGGGCAGTCACCGCGGTCAAGTGCAACTGGATCTCCTGCGCCTGGACGGCCGGTTGACCGAAGAAGGGGTGACCAGCCAGGACCAATCCGGTCGGTTCACCTTCCACATGCGCCCCCTTGAATTCGGGTGGCACGTTGGGCGCATCCAAGACGATCAGGGCAACGTGTCGACGGTGTCCTTCTTCGTGGGACACTGACTCCCTCACCTACCTTGCACCCCCCATGCATCCTTCTTCCCCGTCCACCGTTTTCCTGACCGGAGCCAGCAGCGGCATCGGTGCGGCCACCGCCCGCCTGCTTGTGGAGCACGGTCACCGCGTGTATGCCACGGCCCGCCGTCTCGACCGCCTGGAGGCCATGCGGAATGCCCTGCCTTTGGACCAGCAGGCCCTGCTGCATGTCGCCGCGATGGACGTGACCGATGTGGCCGCCCAGCAAGCCGCCGTGGCGGATTGTGTGGACCGGTTCGGGAGCTTGGACGTTGTGGTCCCCAACGCCGGCCTCGGCATTTTCGCCAACCTCGCAGAGGCTGAATTGCAGGACTGGCACACCATGGTCGACGTCAATGTCACCGGCGTCCTCACCACACTCCACACCTGCCTTCCCCACTTGATCCGCGCCAAAGGTTTGGTGATCCTCATCGGCTCTGTGGCTTCGCGCAACGTCTTCCCATTCAGCGGCATTTATTGTGCCACCAAGCACGCCGTTCTGGCCATGGGAGAAGCCATTCGACAGGACCTCAAAGGCAAGGTGGCGTCCACCACCATCTGTCCCGGTGCCGTGGACACGGATTTCATTGAGCAAACGCGAGACAACACCCTGCTCGACCAGTACCGCCCCAACTTCAAGAAGGGCATGCGACCGGAGTTCATTGCGGAGCACGTGCTCCTCGCCATCGACCACCGCGGGAAAGGTGTCATTTCCGACATCACCCTCCGCCCTGACGTGAACTGACATGCGCGACCAACATCCTTTGCGGCTTGTCTTGCTCTCCACCTCTGAAGGCTGGGGTGGATTGGAAATGAACCTCTTCCGCCATGCCCGCTGGATGGCGCAGGAAGGGCACATCGTGCGGGTACTGTGTGTGGCGGATTCCCCGCTCCACAATGCCGCCATGGCCTTCATCCAAGGGGATGAAGGCAAGGCCCTGACCTTAGACTGCCGCACCATCCGCGCCAACTCACAGTACTTCGCCTTCGCCACCGCCATTCACAGGGCCACCCGCCTGATCCGCTACCGGGCGGACTGGCTCTGGATCCGGGACCCCCGGGACCTGGACGCCTCTGCCCTGGCCCGCCGCGTCGTCGGTTTGCTCGGTGGCAAGACCCGACTGCTCGTTCAGCAGGGCATGCAAATTCCCAAGCCCAAGAAGTCGCCGTTTCACCGGTTCCGATTCAATGCCGTGGATGCTTGGGTGTCGCCTTTGCATTGGCTGAAGAAGCAGGTCAATGACCGGACGACGGTCGCCCCCGAAGACACCCATGTGATTCCACTGGGTCTGGACGACGGCTGGTTTGAGCCCCGGCCTGCCGGTGATCAATTCCGCAGGCAGTGCCGTCTGGAACTCGGTTTGTCGCAGGAGTCCTTCGTGATCACGATGGTGGGGCGCATTGACCGGAAAAAGGGCCAGACCACTCTGATTCGTGCCCTTGCAGAGATGCCGCCCGATGCCCACGCGCTGATCGTCGGCGACCCGACGTTGGATGAGATGAGCGACTATTTCGACGAGGTACGTCAATTGGTGCGCCGCAAGGAATTGCAGTGGCGCGTGCACTTCCGTCCCTACATGAACTTTCCGCGTTCCGCATTCATTGCGGCCGATGTCGTGGCGGTCTGCTCGCAGCAGGAAAGCGTGGGCTCGGTCACCTTGGAGGCCATGGCATCGGGGTGCGCCATCATGGGCACCGACACCGGTGGAACGGCAGAGATCCTGGCTGACGGACGCGGCTGGACTTTCCCGGCGGAAGACTCGGAGACCATGGCCACGAAGCTCATGGAGTTGCGCAACAATGCGGAGATCATTCCGGAACGCATCGAAGCGGGCCGGCCCTACATCGCCCACCACCGCCGTTCGGAAGTCGTGCAGCTCTGGGACCAGCTTCTCCGCAAGGGAAGCCTGTCGGAGGGCTAATTTTGCCCGCCCATGGCCGCATTGACTCAGGAAATCGCCCGGCGGAAAACCTTCGCCATCATCAGCCACCCGGACGCTGGAAAGACCACCTTGACGGAGAAGTTCCTGTTGTTCGGCGGGGCCATCCAGACCGCAGGGGCGGTGAAGTCCAACAAGATCACGAAGACCGCCGCGTCGGACTTCATGGAGATCGAGCGGCAACGTGGCATCTCGGTGGCGACGTCCGTGATGGCCTTCGAGTACCAGGACTGCCTGATCAACCTGCTGGACACCCCGGGTCACCGCGACTTCGCCGAAGACACCTACCGCACCCTGACCGCCGTGGACAGCGTCATCCTGGTCATCGACTGCGTCAAAGGCGTCGAGGCCCAGACCGAGCGCCTCATGGAAGTGTGCCGGATGCGCGACACCCCGGTCATCATCTTCATCAACAAGATGGACCTCGAGGGGCGCGATGGGTTCGACCTGCTCGATGAACTGGAGGAGAAACTCAACATCAAGGTCCGGCCGCTGTCCTGGCCGATCAGCCAGGGCCACACCTTCCAAGGCGTGTACAACCTGTTCGACAGCACACTGCGCCTTTTTCAGAGCGACAAGCAGCGGGTGACCGAGGACCTGCTCAACATCTCCGGTCTGGACGATCCTCAAATCGACGAGCTGGTCGGTGAAGACCATGCGGCCCAGCTCCGCGAGGATGTGGAAATGGTCGAAGGCGTCTATGACCCCCTCGACATGGAGGCGTATGCGCGCGGCGAGGTGGCCCCGGTGTTCTTCGGCTCGGCCGTCAACAACTTCGGCGTGCAGGAGATGCTGGACTCTTTCATCCGCATCGCCCCCACCCCGCGGCCAAGGCCCACTTCTCAGCGCGAGGTCGAGCCCACTGAAGAGAAGTTCAGCGGGTTCATTTTCAAGATCCACGCCAACATCGACCCCCGCCACCGGGACCGCATCGCCTTCCTGCGCGTGTGCAGCGGGACGTTCAAGCGGGGCGCTTTCTACACCCACACCCGCCTCGGCAAGAAGTTGAAGTTTGCCAATCCCGCCACATTCATGGCGTCGGCCAAGGCCGTGGTGGACGAAGCCTTTCCGGGCGACGTCGTCGGCCTCTACGACACGGGCAACTTCAAGATTGGAGACACCTTGACCGAAGGGGAAGACTTGCAGTTCCAAGGCATTCCGAGCTTCTCCCCCGAGATCTTCAAAGAGTTGCAGAACAACGACCCGATGAAGTCCAAGCAATTGGAAAAGGGCATCCAACAGCTTACCGATGAGGGGGTGGCCCAGCTCTTCGTCATGAACCCCGGCAACCGCAAAGTGGTCGGCACCGTCGGTGAGCTCCAGTTCGAGGTCATCCAATACCGGCTCGAGCACGAGTACGGTGCCAAGGCCAGCTTCGTCCCGAAGCGCTACCACAAGGCCTGCTGGCTGACCGGCGACGAAGAGAAGATCGCCGAATTCAAGCGACTCAAAGTCACGGAAATGGCCGTGGACAAGGACGGCAACGACGTCTACCTCGCCCCCTCGCAGTTCATCCTCGACATGGAGCGCGGCAACTTCCCGGAGATCACTTTCCACACGACCTCGGAGTTCAAGACCGCCCAAGCGGTGTGAATCCCGCAGGAGGGGACGGCTCCCCGACTACCTTTGGCCCATGCCGATTCCGTTCCGCATTGCGGTCCTTCCCCTGTTGTGGTCTTGTCTGACCCTGAGTGCCCAAAGTGACACCACGGCCCTGCCCATGGTCGTCCAACTCACCGGTGTTGTCGTCGAAGGCGACTCCCTCGGCCCCGTCCCCTTCGCCACGGTCTACCGCGAGCGCGATCAACGGGGCACCATCACGGATGAATACGGCTTCTTCGCCATTCCCGCCCGCGTGGGCGATACGGTCCGGTTCAGCTCCATCGGACTGACTTCCTCTTTCCTCGTCGTCCCCGACCTGACGGGCCAGGAGATGCCCGACCGCATGAGTGTGGTCCAGCCCTTGGGCCGGGATACGGTCATGATGGAGGAGGCGCGCATTTACCCCTGGCCCAGCCGGGAGCGCTTCAAGGAGGAATTTCTGGCCCTGCGGCTCGAAGCCGATGCCCGCGAACGGGCCCGCCGCAACCTCGATTTCGACCCGATGGCCCTGTATGACCGGATGTCCGAAATGGGAACCAGCCCTCAGGAGAATTTCCGCATTCTGCAGGCCCGCCAAGCTGAGATGGAAAGCTACCGTGGCGGCATGGTCCCGGTCAGCGTGCTGAATCCGCTGGCCTGGGGACAATTCATCAATGCCCTGCGGAACGGCGAGTTCCGGAAGCGTTGACGCAACACTTTGCCCTGAAATCCGTTTCACAGCCCGTGCGCCCTCTTGCCCTCTTGAGCCTGCTCCTCGTGCTGTCCTCCTCTGCGATGGCACAAGGCTACCGTGTCTTTGGCCGGGTCACGGACGCTGCAGGACAGCCCCTCCCCGGCGCCACCGTGCTGCCCCAAGGCAGCCGTTCTGCAGCCGTCACCGATGCCAACGGCCGGTATGACCTTCCGCTCCGGGATCCGGGCGAGGTGGCCATCCGGTTCACGTTCATCGGCTACGACCCCGTCGTCCGGAAAGCCGTCCCTACCCCGGAGGGCACCCGCCTGGACGTCCGGCTCCGAGCGGGCGTGGCATTGAACCAAGCCGAGGTAGAAGCGGACGGGACCCGGACCAGCCCCATTCAACGCATTGACCCCCGGGTCGCCTCGCGGGTTCCCAGCGTGCGTGGTACGGTGGAAGACCTGTTGATCCAGGCTCCAGTCAACTTCACCAGTGAGCTCTCCAGCGCCTAC
Source organism: uncultured Flavobacteriales bacterium (assembly GCA_937967465.1). Taxonomy (GTDB): domain Bacteria; phylum Bacteroidota; class Bacteroidia; order Flavobacteriales_D; family Sanyastnellaceae; genus UBA8752. The sequence continues at coordinate 3,524 of CALBSW010000043.1, read as the reverse complement.
AACGTGCGGGGCGGCAGCTTCGACGAAAACCTCGTCTACGTCAACGGCATCGAGGTGTACCGGCCTTTCCTCGTGCGCGCCGGCCAACAGGAGGGGCTTTCCTTCCCCAACCCCGACATGATCCAGTCCATCCGCTTCTCCGCAGGTGGCTTCGAATCCAAGTATGGTGACCGCATGAGCTCGGTGTTGGACATCCAATACCGTCGGCCTCAGGAATTCGCAGGGCGCGCCACGGCGAGCCTGCTGGGCGGTCAGTTCCAGGTGGAAGATGTCTCCGACGATGGACGTTGGACCTACAACATGGGACTGCGCTACCGCAACAACGGCTACGTGCTGGGCGGGCTCGATGAGAGCGGAGAATACCGCCCGGTCTACACCGACCTCCAGGGCTACGTCACCTATGACCCCGACGGCTATGGCCCTTGGGAAATCCAGGCCCTCGCCACTGCTGCACAGAACAAGTACCGGTTCATCCCCCAAACGCGGGAAACCAACGTGGGCACCATCAACGAGGCGCTGCGCCTGACGGTCTATTTCGACGGTCAGGAAGTCACCCAGTACCGCACGGGATTCGGCGCCCTCGCGGCCGACCGGGTGACCCCCACCTCCCGCGTGCGCTTCATTGCCTCCGCCTTCCGGACCGATGAGGAGGAGACGTTCGACATCCTCGGCGGGTATTTCCTGAGCCAGCTGGAGCGGGACCCTGGATCCGATGCCTTCGGTGAAGCACTGGGGCTGCAAGGGGTGGGCTATTTCCTCAACCACGCCCGCAACAACCTGCAAGCCACGGTGCTCAGCGGCAGCGCCCGCGGCTCCTTCACCCGCGCCAAGGAAGCCCACCTCATCGAGTGGGGTGTACAAGCCCGCCACGAGATCATCGACGATCAGCTCAATGAGTGGGAGCTCGTCGACAGCGCAGGTTACATCGTCCCCCACCCGGAGGACAACATTGGCTATACCGACGCCAGCGACCGCCCCTTCCAGCAGATCCTGCTGCAGGATGTGGTTCGTACGGAAAACCGCACCGCATCGAGCCGCCTGATGGCCTACCTCCAGGACACGTGGAAAGGCAACTGGGCAGATGGCAGCGAGTGGGAATTGCACGCCGGCGCGCGATTGCACCATTGGACCTTCAACGGCCAGACCGTCGGCGGGCCACGCTTCCACGCCGCGTGGAAACCGAAGTGGGTCTTGGGCACCGACTCCTTGGGCAACCAGCGCATGCGCGATGTCGTGTTCAACCTCTCAGGGGGATGGTATTGGCAACCGGCATTCTACCGCGAGATGCGCGACCTCTCCGGACAAGTCAATCCGAACATCGAAGCCCAGCGCGCCCTGCACCTCATCGCCGGTGCCAATTACCGCTTTGACTGGCAAGGGCGCCCCTTCCTGCTCAACGCGGAGGTCTACCACAAAGACCTCGCCTCCCTGATTCCCTACGAAGTCGAGAATGTCCGCCTGCGTTACTACGCGGACAACAATGCGGTCGGCCGCGCGACCGGCCTCGACCTCATGCTCAACGGCGAGTTCATCGACGGCGTCCAAAGCTGGATGCGGATGAGCTTCCTGCGCGCAGAGGAGGACCTTACTGACGACGGATACTACGATTACTACAACGATGCCGGCGAGCTCATTGTGCCGGGCTACTCCTTCGACCCGGTCGCCACCGACAGCACGTTGGTTCAACCCGGCTTCATCCCCCGCCCCACCGACCAGCGCTTCTCCATGTCGATGCTGTTCCAGGACGAGATGCCGGGCGCTCCGGAATACAAGGTGCTGCTGAGCCTGTTTTACGGCACGGGCCTGCCCTTCGGCCCGCCGGACTTCAGCCGCTACAAGGACACCCTGCGCCTGCCCGCCTACCGCCGCGTCGACATCGGCTTCTCCCGCGACCTCTTTCTCGGCGAGCGTGGTGCCATCCGCAAAGACGGCACCTCCCGCACCAAGCCCCTCGAAGGCTTCGTCGCCCTCGAGGTCTTCAACCTCCTCGGCATCCGGAACACCATCAACCACACGTGGATCCAGGACGTCACCGGCCGGCGCTACGCCATTCCGAACTACCTGACCGCACGGCGCATCAACCTCAAATTCGCCATCCGCTTCTGAGCCGGTTGGTCTGAGGTATTTTCATCCCATGCTACGGCTTTCCCTCCTGGCCTTTTCCATCGCCATTCCCCTCCTCATTTCAGCGCAGGGGGATCCGACGTATTTCCTCAATGGATCGGCGGGTGTGACGGGAGAGGACTGCTATCAGCTCACCCCCGCCATCAACACGCAGACGGGCAGTGTGTGGTACGCGGACCAAGTGGACTTGAGCCTGCCCCTCGACTTGCAATTCCTGCTCAACCTCGGCACCAATGACGGCGGCGGCGCGGACGGCATCTGTTTCGTGCTGCAGACTGTGGGGACCAATGCGCTGGGGGAAAGCGGCGGCGGTCTGGGCTTTCTCGGCGCCGACTTCCAGCCCGCTTTTGCTGTGGAATTCGACACCTGGCAAAATGGCGACTACGGCGACCCTGCCGGCGACCACATTGCCATGGTGTCCAATGGCAGTGTGGACCACAATGCGGCCACGGCCATCGCGGGTCCCGTGCAGGCGGACGCGTTCGACGCCAACATCGAGGATGGCGAAGACCACCAGGGACGGATCACATGGGACCCAGCGGAGCAGGTGGTGCGTGTGTACTTCGACTGCGAACTGCGGTTGGAAGGCTTCGTGGACCTCATTGGCGACATCTTCAATGGCGAGAACCAGGTCTACTTCGGTTTCACGGCCAGCACGGGGGGCGCCAACAACCTCCAGACCGTCTGCCTCGAAGACAACATTCTGGGCAGTGCGGAGCAGAGCTTTGTCTGCCCGGGGGCTGAACTCCAGCTCAATGTGCCCAGCCCTTCCGGCACGGCCAATTGGACGCCTGGCCTTTATCTCGACGACAGCTTGTCGGCCTCCCCGGTGGTCACACCGCCCGATGGATTGACCGAGCCGCTCGTGTACGTCGCGACCTACGAGGACAATTGCGGGGTGGACATCATCGACACCATCCAACTCAACGTGGAGGTCATGACCGTGGACGTGTTGGGCGTGGAGAACCTCACCTGTCTCAACGACGAGGTCAACCTGTCCTCCTCCTCCAACTTCCCCGGCCCCTTCAGCCATGGCTGGATTGCGCAGATTGGCGCCATTCAAGCCGTGGGCAGCCAGGCGACGGTCAACGTACCCGGCTCCTACACCTTGCTCCTCTCCTACCAAAACGGACTGTGCGAGGCGCAGGCCAACTTCGACATCGCGTTGGACACGGCCACTTACACCGGGGTATTCCCCGCGGCTGGCTACCTGACCTGTGCGGATCCGACCTTCCCATTGGAGGCCGAGTCCCTGTCCAACCCGGGCGCCTCGGTGTCGTGGAGCACGACCGACGGCGACTTCACCGGGGGTGGACCCAGTGTGACAGCCACCGAGACGGGCACGTACACCGCATCGGTGACCAACCCCATCAATGGGTGCATCTCCACCGCAGACGTGG
>CALBSW010000042.1 GCA_937967465.1 uncultured Flavobacteriales bacterium | reverse complement strand
TCCCGGACATGCTGGTTTTGCTCGCCGCTTTTGGGTTGATCTGCCCTTGATTTTCGACATCTACTTCCAGCCAGGTAGAGTCTGCCTCGGGTCAATGCTGGATTTGTGGTCGTGTGGATCGGGTCCATGAAGTTGGGCTGATGGGGAATGGGCTACATTGTCTTCATGCGGCCGTCGCTCCTTTCTTTTGCAATCCTCGGTCTGTTGCTGCAGGCCACCGCGGGGGCCATGGGGTTCCTTCACGATGAGGGGATGGTGGAGGCGATGCGGTACGCCGCGCGTTACAGCGGCCGCATTTCCTTTCTCGCGTACTTGTTGTCCATGCTGATTTTCACGCGATGGCTCGCCGGACGGGTGGATCGGACCACAGCTGTGCAGACCGCGTTTCTGTTTGGCTGGGTCCACCTCCTGCATTTCGGATACCTCGCGACCAACATTTCGATGAGCGCCATCACCCCGGAGCCGGTCAAGGTCGCCGGTGGCATCTTGGCCTACGGCATGATCCTGACGCACCCGCTGTGGGTGCGGCGCCTGCGCCCCCGGCACGGGTGGCATGTGGTCCATTATTTCTACGTGGGGCTCGTGATGATGCTCACGTTTGTCGCTCGGCTGAAGGGGGAATTTCCCGGCGCCGATCCCAGTCCGATTCACGGCGTCGGCATCGCCGTGTGCCTTTTGGCCATCGGGGCTTTTTTGTGGCAGCGGCGCGCCCTGCGTTGACGCTCAGACGCCGATGGAGAGGGGGTAGGCGTTGAGGGAAATCGCCACCAGCAACCAACACGGGTAGGGCAGCATCAGCCACCGAGAGCGGGCCATGTCCGGCTTGTCCCATCCCCGGTGCCACAGCCACAGGACGACAGCCAACAAGAGCACCAGGTCGAGCATGGCCCAACCCGTGAGTTGGGCGCCGAAGAAGAGCGGATTCCACGCGATGTTGAACGCGAGGGCTTTGGTGTAGGCGATGGCCAGGATGGGCCGGTCCGAGGATTCGGTCAGCGACCACAGCCTTGCCATGTAGATGGAGAACGTGACCATGATGAGGGTCCAAGCGGCGCCAAATACCCAGCCGTCCGGAGTCCATGGTGCACGGGCGAGCGTCTGGTACCATTCGGAGTTGACCCCCGGGCCGGTGAAACGCGCCCCGATGGCCAGTCCTCCAAAGTTGAGGGCGAGAAAAGCGAACAGAGGGAGCGTACGGCGCATGGGGCAATCTCGGACATCCTGGCCAAGGGCCCATCTTTGGGCCATGTCCAAGGTCAAGATTTTCAAGCCGGTGGAGGAGAAGAAGCGCGCGGCTGCTGCAGCGCCGGAGACGGATGCTGCGGCATTTCACGCGGTGGTGGACTCCCGTCGCAGCGTTCGGGTGTACGCCGACGACCCCGTTCCCGAGGACGTGATGGAGGCCTGTTTGGACGCGGCGTTGAAAGCCCCGAATTCATCGAATCTGCAAACCTGGGAGATGCACCATGTGGTGGACCCGGACAAAAGAGCGGCACTGGTCGAGGCCTGCCTTTCGCAGCCTGCTGCGGGTACGGCCCAGGAACTGGTGGTGTTCGTGGGACGCCCCGATCTCTGGCGCCGCAACAACCGTTGGATGCTCGAGGCCTTCGATGCGGCGGGCAACGTGCCTGAAGGAGCTTACCAGTACTACCGCAAGATCACGCCGCTCGTGTACGACCAGGGGACCTTCGGATGGCGGACTCCCTTCAAGTGGGTCCTGACCCGTTGGCGCGGCCGCAGCAAGCCGTATCCTCGGGAGCCCATCGGCAAATGGGGGATGCGAATTTGGGCCCACAAGTCGACGGCCTTGGCGTGCGCCCATTTCATGCTCGCCATGCGGGCCCACGGATACGACACCTGTCCCATGGAGGGACTGGACAGCGCCCGGGTCAAGCGGATTCTTGGACTGCCCAAAGCCGCGCTGGTGACCATGGTGATTTCCTGCGGCAAGCGGGCGGAAGGAGGCGTTTACGGGAAGCGGCTTCGTTTCGACCGGGCACACTTCGTGCACCGTCACTGAGTGCTGTTGGGTGTAGGGTGCTGCTTGAAGCTGGCGAACTGCCCCATTCCTCTGCCAGGGCCATGGCACAAAAAAAGCCCCCGAATCGCTTCGGAGGCTTTTGATAAAAGGAAAGAAGGTCAGGCTGTGGCCACTTGTGCAGCGGAGCCCGCGCGGGAGGCGGACAGCCAAGCGTAAATGGCCAGGCCGAGCATGATCACGAGCAGGGGAATCGGCGGCTCCACAGGCATGGTGGCCATGTGGTAGGACGCAACGCCGATGATGCCCAAGGTGCCGATGGCAAATCCTTTGAGGACTTGATCGGCTCCAGCTTCGAGGTTTCTGGAGAACCAGAGGACCATTCCCGTGCAAAAGGCGATGCCAGCGAGGGCTTCGTGCATGGAGGTGCCGACGGCCAGGGCCATTTCACTCTCTGCGATGCCAGGGAAGGCGCCGGTGGCAATGGCGCTGGCACCGAAGAAGATGCCAAACGCCTGCGCCAAATAGACGAGGCTGATGACGGTAAGAGAAGTACGTGTGTTCATCATCAAGCTGCTTTGGCGGCTCCGCGCTGGTACATCATGCCGATGAGGGCGCCGGCAATGCCCATGAAGATCACGTTGGCGACAATGTCCATGCCCACTTCCGCGATGGGGAAGATGTGGCCGCCGTCACACGTGAAGAAGGCGTAGACGAAAATGTTGAGCAACCCATTGGCGGTGAGGCCGGCGACGGCTCCGTGAATGGCGCCGTTGCGAAGGGAATAGTCGCCTGCGAGGTTGACCATGTAGGCGGCGAGGCCGACCATGAGCAAATTGCCAAACAACATGGCGCCGACGTTCATTTGGTCCTGCGGTACGACGCAAGAACTGGTCGGATATGGCATGATGCCCATATAGAAAACGCTGCTGACTACGACGAAAGCGACGAAGCCCGCGAGAAAGGGAAGTAAATGTTTCATTGAACAGTTAAGGTGTGCCCTCAAGATAAGGCAGGGGTCACGCTTAACCTGCTTGAAATGAAGGGGTTGTTGACATTCTGGCGTGCCAATCAGGTTTTGTCAAGCCTGTTGTTTTTGCTTCTTCAACAAAAGAGGTGACCACTCGATTTTGGGTGGCTTTTTGTCGAGCCAAGCACGGAATGAAGTCGACAACTCTGCAGTGGAGCAGTCCAGGGTTGTGGACCACCTCAGTCCGGGTATTCGGGATGCACCAAGCCAGAGGTGATCTGTTGTTGCCTTGGCAGTACTCGGAAATCCAAAGCATATGGGACGCATTGGGGCTCCAAAACAAAGAAGACTTGTCCTTTCAATGTGTCGCGTCCGGTGGGGAGGATCCAGCTTTGTTGAATCTCAGTGGAGCTGAACAACATGGGAGTATATACCTGATCCCAAGGCTCCCAACCGGGCATGGAGACCGGCGATTCCGTCAGACTTCCCATCGGCTGTACGGTGGAGTCCGAAAATGAGACTTGGAACTTGCCGAGGTAGTCGCGGTCGCTCATTGCGGAGATGACATAGGACCCATCGGGTATGTCCACGTTGACCTGGAGATTCAGAAGGGAACCCGCGACACGGCCATCGACACGGATATCAAATCCTTCGGGCAAGGGCAGGCCGGGCCGTTGGGCTTCTGGGGCTGGGCCTGGGACAGTGTTGGCTGGTGCATGGCCTTCTTGACATGCCGTCCATGTGGCGGCCGAAAACAGCAAGAGGACCCAAGCGAAGACGCTGGAGGAAAACCGGCTCATGTGGGCAAGGTCCGCCTTTTTGGACGAAGAGTACGGAATGCAAAAGGCCCCGCCGAAGCAGGGCCTTTTGAAGCGTTGTGAGGGAGAATCAGTCGCAGTCGTGACCGAAGTATCCGAGAATCGTCAGGATGTCACCCACTGAGATGACGAAGTCGCCGTCAGTGTCTGGACAGCCGTCGTCCTCAGCCACGCACGTGCCGGATTCCGCATCCCACACGGTGCCTTCGCCGCAGCAGTCGCCGTCTTCGCATTCGGCAGCGGGATCTGGTGGAAGCAGTACGGCATCGATCACGTGAACCACACCGTTGTCGGTGGTGATGTCCGCTACCGTCACTTGGGCGTTGTTTATAAAGATTGCGCCATCGCACTCGATGTTGACTTCCACATCCTCGCCCAGCAGGGTCGTGGCCGTGGCACCGTCTGCGAGGTCAGTGGACAGGACTTGAGCACGAAGCATGTGGTAGAGGAGGAGGTTGGTGAATTAGGGCAAGGCGAGCAAGTCTTCAGCGGTCACACCCAATGCACCGGCAAGCGCCAAGAAGGCATCGTCTGTCGGAGCGAATACGGTGAAGGGCCCTTCTCCGGACAGGGTGCCGGCGAGACCGGCCTCAAGGACTGCAGCTTCCAGCAAGGTGTGGACCTCGCTTTCCACGACGACATCCACCACGGTGAATGGCGGAGGGGGCGGCAGGAGAACGGCATCGATGACGTGCACCACGCCGTTGTCGGCGGTGATGTCCGCCACGGTGACCTGGGCGTCATTTATAAAGATGCCGTCGTCGTTGATGGTGACGGTCACGTCCTCGTCGAGGAGGGTGGTGGCGGTGGCGCCGTCTGCGAGATCGGTGGACAGGACCTGCGCACCGA
>CALBSW010000041.1 GCA_937967465.1 uncultured Flavobacteriales bacterium | reverse complement strand
GCTTACCCCTGAAGGACGACGGCGATGCGGTCGCAGTCCCCGCCGATGGGTGGGGCGAATTTGGTGATCTCCACCTCGATGCGGTCGATGGCATTGGTGAGGGGAAGCTCGGCGCGCAGGGCCTTGAGGATGCGGCCGCCGACGTGCTCGACCAGCTTGGAACGAATGGCCATTTCCCGGGCGCAGATGCGGTGGACGTCCACGTAGTCCACGGTCTGGGCGAGGTCGTCGGATTCGGCGCTGGGGGTCAGGTCGACCCAGATGCGCACGTCCACGAGGTACTCCTGGCCGATGATGGCCTCCTCCGGCAGGCAGCCGTGGTTGGCGTAGAAGCGTTGTCCGAGGACGTCGATGCGGTGTCCGGTCATGCTTCGGCGCGTTGCTGGGCGATGAGGGTCATGCCTTGGGTGAGGCGGTCGAGGGTGGCGTCCAGCCCAAGGAAGGCGGCAAAGGCAAACATGGACGGGCCGCCGCCTTCGCCGGTGAGGGCGATGCGGAAGGGCAACAGGACCTGGCCGAAGCCGAGTTCCTTGCGCTCGAGGAAGGCCTTGAAGGCGGCTTCGATGGGGTCGGCCTCGAAGGGGGTCACGGCGCGGAGTTCGTCGGCGAGTTCGTTGAGGATGCCGTCGGTGTCGTCCTTCCAGCGCTTCTTCAGCATCTTGGCGGGGAAGGTCGTGGGGGCGGTGTGCAGCCAGGAGGCGGCCTTGAGGTCGTCGAGGAAGACGATGCGCTCCAGCATCATGTCGAGCACGGCCGCGGTTTGGTCGGCGGTGAAGTCGACGCCCTCGCCGGCAAACAGGGCTTGGGCGGCGGGCACGAGGTCGGCCACCGGGGTGGAGCGGAGGTGCTGCTCATTGAACCACTTTGCCTTGTCCGGATTGAACCGGGCCCCGCTCTTGATCACGCGGTCGAGGTCAAAGGCGCCCGCGGCCTCTTCCAGCGAGAACATCTCCTGCTCGGTGCCGGGGTTCCAGCCAAGGAGGAGGAGCATGTTCATGAAGGCTTCCGGCAGGTAGCCGGATTCGCGGTAGCCGCTGCTTTCGTTGCCCGTGGCGGGGTCGGTCCAGCGCAGCGGGAAGACGGGGAAGCCGCCCTTGTCGCCGTCGCGCTTGGACAGCTTGCCGTTGCCGGTCGGCTTGAGGATCAAGGGCAGGTGGGCAAACGTCGGGGGCGTCCAGCCGAAGGCGCGGTAGAGCAGCTGGTGCAAGGGCGCGCTCGGCAGCCATTCCTCACCGCGGATGACGTGGCTGATCTCCATGAAATGGTCGTCCACCACGTTGGCGAGGTGGTAGGTCGGCAGGCCGTCGGCCTTCATGAGGACCTTGTCGTCGAGGACGGCGGTGTCGATGGTGACGGCGCCGCGGATGGCGTCCGTGAAGGTCACGGGTTCGCTCGCCGGCATCTTGAAGCGGACCACGAAGGGCGCGCCGGCGGCTTCCAGCTCGGCGACTTCGGCGGCCGGCAGCGAGAGGCTGTTGCGCATGGAGGCGCGGGTGGTGGCGTCGTATTGGAACGGGGTGCCGCTGCCTTCTGCCGCCTCTCGGCGGGCCTGAATTTCCTCGGGGGTGTCCCAGGCCTTGTAGGCGTGACCCGCATCGAGCAGGGCCTGCACCTGCGGACCGTAGAGGTCACCGCGCTCGCTTTGTCGGTAGGGCCCGAAGTTGCCCGGATTGCCGGGTCCCTCGTCCGGGGTGATCCCGCACCAGTCCAAGGCTTCGCGGATGTAGTCCTCGGCGCCTTCGACAAAGCGTGTCTGGTCGGTGTCCTCGATGCGGAGGACAAACGTGCCGCCGTGCCGGCGGGCAAACAGCCAGTTGTAGTAGGCCGTGCGGACGCCACCCATGTGGAGCGGGCCGGTAGGGCTGGGGGCGAATCGAACGCGGACGGGACGGTCGGAGGCGGGGTTGGACATGGAGGAAGCCACTGAAAATGAAGCGCCGCCGGACCCGGATGGGCACGGCGGCGCGAAGATAGTGGGCGCTGGGCCTCAGTGCCGGACGATGACCTTGCGGGTCTCGGTGGCGTCTGAAGTGTGGGCGCGAAGCAGGTAGCTGCCGTTGGGCACGGAACCGAGGTCGATCACTGTGCGGTTGTGCAGGGCCACGGTGCGGACCACTTCACGGCCGACGAGGTCGATCAGGGCGAGCTGCGTACCGGGCGCGGCCTCCACCTGGAGGGCGTCGTTGGCCGGGTTCGGCCATGCGGTCAGGGCCACGGTGGCCTCGTCCTCCACGGAAGACACGCACGTCATCTGCTCGAGGCCGTAAGACTGGAGAACGTCGTCGAGAATCTCGACGCTCATGGGCCAGATGTCCTGTTCCACGATGTTCCACTCGGGGTCGATCAGGATGAAGGTGGGGTAGGCTTGAATGCCGTAGTCGCCGTGCACGGCGAATCCACCGCCTTCGGCACCGCTGATGGCGGGAGCGGGGTTGTCGCCCGCGTTGGCCACCTCGAAGTCGTGGGTCTGGTCCCAGGTGCCTTCGTACTCCATGCTCATGAAGATGACGTCGCC
>CALBSW010000040.1 GCA_937967465.1 uncultured Flavobacteriales bacterium | reverse complement strand
CGACCACCGAGATCTACACTCTTTCCCTACACGACGCTCTTCCGATCTCCCTTGGTCTGGGGCCGCCAACGCCGGGCCATGATGACCGTCCGCGCCTTTGTGGGATTGGCACAACTCCAGCACAATCCGGAAGCACAGGTCGATCTCGACAATCCCGCCTACACGAGTCTGGTGGAGCGGGGGCTGACCTCGCCGGGCGAATGGCACAGCCTGCCCGAGCTCCAGACGGAAGGCGTGGACTACAGCGACGAATTGAGCCTGACCACCCTGCCCTTCGGGATCTCGGCGGTGATCACCGGCCAAAAGCGCGGCGGTGCACCCGACTGGTACCTCGGCCTGGAATTGGGCTTCCGCATGACCAGCACCGATTACCTCGACGACGTCTCCTCCTTCTACAGCGACCCCACCGCCATGTCCGCCCTCGGCGCGGCCTTGTCCGCTCAATCCAACGAGGACCTGCTTGACGAGATCGGGCCGGAAGCGGGCAGCATGACGGCGCACAGCTACATCGGAGAAGACATTCCCGTCATCCGCGGCAATCCGGTCAACAACGATGCGTACGGCACTTTCGTGGTGTCCTTCGGCAAGGTGTTGGAGCGCGGCAATGGCGGCTTCAACCGCACCCGCAGCCGGTATGGCAACAAGCGCCGCAGCGGCCTCTTCCGGCGCAATACACGGACCCGATTCTGATTCGGGGCTGTTTTCGTCGATGAAATTATAAGTTTCGTCGTATATTTGTGGCAACCAATGGATTTGTCACGCGCCCACTTGATGGCGGTCTTGACCGTCTGGACCCTCTGCGGTCCGCTCCAGCTCGACGCCCAGTTCCGCATGCCACAGCACTGGCAATGGGAAGCCGGTGTGTCGACGCATGTCTCCGGCTACAGCGGTGACATCGGCAACAAAGGCGACCTCGGTGCATTGACCGACACGCAGTGGGATTGCGTCCAAGCGGGCTTGGGCCTCCATTTCCGGGGCCAGCAGCGCGGCAAGCGCCTGGGGTGGAACCTCGATCTCCGCCGCATCCGCATCCAAGGCGCCGACAGCCTGTCCAACAACGTGGTGGCCGCGGGGCGCAACCTCCACTTCCGCAACCGCATGACCGAATTGGCCGCGACAGCGGATGTGGCCGTGCTCCGGTTCAGCCGCTCAGCCGGCATGTTGAGCATGAGCCACCAGCTCAAGTTGCAAGGCGGTGTCGCCCTGCTTCACCACGCTCCCGAGGCCCAAGTGGACCGACAGAACCTCATGTTCGACGACCTGGTCACCAGCGGATTCATCACCCCCGGTGAATGGCATGACTTGCGCAGCGTCCAGACCGAAGGGGTGGACTACGCCAAGACCGTGTTGACTGCCCCCATCGGCTTCGCCTGGACGTGCAGCATGGGGTCCGGAATGGGAACGCCTTGGCACGTGACGGTCAGCGCACTGTGGCGGATGACCCGCACCGACCGGCTCGATGACATCCACAGCCGGTACGTCGACAACCTGTCGGTGTCGGCCCTCGCTTTTGGCTTGAGCAGCCAGGCCAACCCCGACGACTTGCCCACCGAAGAAGGCACGCCTTCCTTGAACAACTACCAATACATGCCCGGCGTGGACGCGGGCAGTCAGGCCATCCGGGGCAATGCCAACACCCGCGACCACTACTGGACGTTCGGGGTAACCGTGGCCAAATCGCTCTCCCCAACACCGGTGAGCGCATTCCACCGCCAGCGCTTCCGCGGGCCCAGGGTGGAAAACAAACGATAAAGACGGCCCATCCGGGCCCCTCGGACGTGGTCCATGGGCATGTGGCGGGCTAAATTCGGCCATCCATTCGCCACGATGAGCCACATGTCCCTCTCCTCTGTGTTCCGCCATGCCTTGGGCCTCCTTGCCCTGGCCGCCTTCCTGCCCCTCGCCCACGCCCAGACCGTGGTCACCGTCGCCGGAGAAGCTGTGAGCGCCGACGACTTCGCCCACATCTTCAAGAAGAACAACCGCGACAGCGTCGTGACGCCCGAAGCGCTCGATGCGTACATGGAGCTCTTCATTGACTTCAAACTCAAGGTGAAGGCTGCCGAAGACCTCGGCATGGACACCGCCACGTCCTTCGTGTCCGAGCTGGCCGGATACCGCACCCAGCTCGCCCGCCCCTACCTCGTCGACAACGAGCTGCTCGACGCCTTGGTGCAAGAAGCGTACGACCGCACCCTGGAAGAGGTGCGCGCCTCTCACCTGCTCGTCCGCCTCAGCGCGGAAGCCACGCCCATGGACACCCTCGCCGCGTGGAACAAAGCCCTCGCGCTGAAGGAGCGCATCGCTGCCGGGGAAGACTTCGCCGCCATCGCCCGGTCGCGGGGAGGCAGTGACGACCCGAGCGTCAAGGACAACGGTGGCGACCTCGGCTGGTTCAGCGCCTTCATGATGGTCCACTCCTTCGAAGACGCTTGCTACAAGGCCAGCGTGGGAGACCTCATCGGGCCCATCCGCACCCGCTTCGGATACCACATCATCGAGGTCACCGGCCGCCGCGCTGCCCGTGGTGAGGTTCGCGTGGCCCACATCATGATCCGCCCCGACAACAACAAGGGCGGCGCCGAGGAGGCCAAGTCCAAGATCGACGCCCTCGCCGCCGAGTTGGCGTCGGGCGCCAACTTCGCCGAACTGGCCCGCCAACACAGCGACGACCAGAGCTCCCGCACCAAAGGCGGCGAACTGCCGCAATTCGGAACCGGCCGCATGGTCGAGCCGTTTGAGGAAGCGGCCTTTGCATTGACCACCGACGGCGCCATTTCCAACCCCGTCGAAACCCAATACGGCTGGCACCTCATCCAGCGCCTCGAGTACCAAGCGCCACCCACTTTCGACGAGTCGAAGCGCGACCTCGAAAAGCGCCTGCAGCGCGACAGCCGCTCCGAACAAGTCCGCAAGAGCTTCATCGAGAAGCGCAAAGCGGAGTACGGATTCTCCATCGACGAAAAGCGGCTGGGCCAAGTCATCGAGGCCACCGTCGTGGACAGCATGCTCCAGCCCATCGTGGTCAAGAAAGGACTCGCCAAGAAGCCCATCCTCACCATTGGCAAAGAGAAAACCACCGTTCGCGAATTCATCGAGTTCGTGGACAGCAAGCGCACGCGCATCGACGTGACCGGCCGCGATGCAGAAAGCCTGTTGCGCGAGGCCCTCGACCAGTTTGCCGACGATGCCGTGATCGCCTACGAAGACGCCCGCCTCGAAGGCAAGCACAACGACTTCCGGCTGCTGATGGAGGAATACCACGACGGCATTCTCCTCTTCGAATTGACCGACCGCAAGGTGTGGAGCCGCGCCGTCCGGGACACCACTGGATTGCAGGAATACTGGACTGAACACGAAGCTGAGTACGCCTGGAAAACCCGCATCGACGGCCGCATTTTCCGCTGTGCGGACCAAGCCGCTGCCGACCGCATCCTTGCCGTGGCGGAAGCCGGTGGCGATGTGGAGACCGAGCGTCGGGAGATGGTGTCCGAGAACCCACTGAGCATCACCGTGGAAGAGCGCCGCCTCGAAGAAGGCCTCAACCCCGTGTACGATGCCGCCCTGGCAGAGTTGAATGGTGAGCCCGGCATCACCGCCGTGGAGGAAGTCGACGGCCAGCTCCGCTTCGTTCAGATCGTGGAGGTGTTGCCGCCGACTGGCAAGACCCTCGATGAAGCGCGGGGCAAAGTCATCGCCGACTACCAGGACTTCCTCGAGAAGAGCTGGATTGCCGAGCTGCGCGCCCGCTACGACTACGAAGTCAACACCGAGGTCCTGCACGCCATCCGTTGATGCGTCCGGCGGCCCTTTTCCTGTCCGCTTGGGGCCTCGCCCTCTTCACCGGATGCAAGGACCCTGAACCGGTGGATCCCGCCGCCGCCATCGTGGCCACCGCCTATGGGGAAACCCTGACGGTGGGCGACCTGTTGGCGGAGATGCCGACCCGCCTCTCCGTCGCCGACAGCGCCGTCTGGGCCGACAGGCTCATCGCCGATTGGCAACAGCGCCGCACGGTGGTTCACCTGGCCGAGACCGCATTGCCGGAGACCGAGCGCGACGTCGAGCGCGAAGTGCGCCGATACCGGGAAGCCTTGTACATCCACGCTTACGAGGACCGCTACCTGCGAGACAACCTGGACACCGTGGTGACGGTGGCTGAACTGGAGGCCTTCCTCGACGAACAGCCCGACCTCTTCCGCCTCGAGGAACCCCTCTTCCGGGCGCGGTGGATGGTTTTCCCCGACGACACCGAGTTCCCGCGCGACCTTCGGGACTGGACCAAGCAACTCGCCTCGGACGACCCGGAATTGCTGTCCGTCCTGAGCAGCCGCTGCAGCGATGCGGGCCTCCCGTTTGACTTGGATGCCGAGCGTTGGTGGAGCTGGGAGGAATTGGGCGCCGTCGTGCCGCTCGACCCGCGCAAAACGGCCCGGCTGCAAAATGCCCGGCGCGTCAGCAAAATCACTTGGCCCGCCGACACGGCTGCCGGACGGCCGGCCGACCAACGCGCCCTCCTGCTCATCACCGACCGACTCGACGCCGGCGATGTCACCCCTGTCGAGCGGGTGGCCGACCGGGTGAGCGAACTCATTCTCCACCGCCGCCGCAACCGTACCTTGGCCACCATGCGCCAGCAAGCCGTCGACGCCGCCTGGGCGGAAGCGGCCCTGACCAAGGCCTCCCCCGACGACACCCCATGAACGCACGCCCCTTTGTCCTCCTCTGCACGGTGTTCACCGCCCTCCTCGGCCATGCCCAGGAGCAGCCTGACCTGCAGCAACTCGAGCGCATCGTCGCGGTCGTCGGCAATGAAATCGTGCTCCAGAGCGACATCGACGCCCAGATCTTCCAGATGGAGGCCTCGGGCATGCCGGTCGGCGACGTCTGCCCGGTCGTAGAGCAGTTGATGCTGCAAAAGCTGCTGCTGCACCAGGCCCGCCTCGACTCCATCGTGGTCGACGACGGGGAGGTGACCGCCCAAATCGACCGCCGCCTCGAGTACTACATCCGCATGTTCGGCAGCGTCGAGGCGTTCGAGGCCGAGTACGGCAAGACGGTGGCCGCTTGGAAGGCCGAATTCCGCGAGCCCATGCGCGAGCAGCTCATGGCCGACCGCATGCAGGCCGAAATCGAAGGCCAGGTCCGCGCCACCCCGCGTGACATTGCCGACCACTACGCCGGCATTCCCACCGACAGCCTGCCCCTCATTCCCGAAGAGCTGCGCTACAGCCGGCTGCTCATTGAACCGGAGCTCACCGAAGCCCAGAAGCTCGAAACGCGCGCTGCCCTCGACAGCATCCGTGGCGACGTCGTTTCCGGGAAGCTCAGCCTCACCCTCGCCGCCATGCGCCACAGCGAGGACCCCGGCTCCAAATACAAAGGCGGCTGCTACGAGGACATCCGCCGGGGCCAATTCGTTCCGGAAATGGAAGCCCAGGTGTTTGCCACGCCGGAAGGTGCCTTCAGCCCGGTATTCGAAACCGACTACGGATTCCACTTCGTCAAGACCACCAACATCCGCGGCGAGGTCTTCTCCATGTGCCACGTGCTGATGAAGCCGACCGT
>CALBSW010000039.1 GCA_937967465.1 uncultured Flavobacteriales bacterium | reverse complement strand
GCCTTCCGGCCCTGGGGGATTCAGTGGGAGCTGGCCGTGGGAGACTTGCCCTCCGCTGCAAATGTAGCGCAGGAAGGGGGGAAGTGTATTTTCGTCGGGCAACATCATTCGACCCCATGTTCAACGCCTCGGATTCTGAACAACCCGAACAGGCCGGTGCCGCCAAGGACACTGCGCACCCGATCATCCCTTCCGCGCTGTGGGGCCATGCCCTCGCCGGCGGCCTTCTTGTCATGGCGGGCTACGTTGTCGCTTACCTGATTCAGTTTGATTGGTTGCTGGGCAATTGGTCGACACCCTACGTCTTGATGGTCGTCGTGGCGGTCATGGTGATGGTGTTGTTGACGGTGCGCCGGGAAGAAGGCGGTTTGGCCTTCGGGCGCGCCTTTGGTTTGGCGTTTTTGGCGGGTTGGTTGGCCCGCATGGGGTACAACCTCTTTTTGCTGGTGTTTTTTCAAATTCTCCGTCCGGATCTGGTGGACGCGTATGCCGATCTCGTGCTCGGGAAATCCATGGAGGCCTTCGCGGCCTTCGGTTTGGACGGGGGCATGCCCGCTGAAATCGGGGGGATGTCCATGGAGGAGCTGATCCGTGACCAGGCCGTGTGGTCCATCTCCCCGGGTGGGCAAGCGGTGGACGCATTGACCGGCATGCTGTGGGTGGCCATTGTGGCTTTGGTGGTGGCAGCCATCCTCCGTCGTCCGGCCGAGTCAGACGGGTTCAAGGGATAAGCGGTCGTATCTTGCAGGTTCCATCCAAGACAACCTTCCGTGGACACGAATGACCTGACTGCTTCGGCCCGCCCCGAGCTCGACCTGAGCATCGTGGTTCCTCTGTTCAATGAGGAGGAGAGCTTGCCGGAGTTGATGGCGTGGATCGATCGGGTCCTCGCCGAACGCGACTACGAAGTGGTCTTCGTGGATGACGGATCCACCGATGGCTCCTGGGAGGTCGTCCAGCAGCTCAAGTCGACCTACCCGAATCGGGTGGTGGGGATCAGTTTTGCCCGAAATCAAGGCAAAAGCGCTGCGCTTCACACCGGCTTCCGCGTGGTCCGGGGAGCTGTGGTCATCACCATGGATGCCGATTTGCAGGACAGTCCGGATGAGGTGCTCGAGTTGGAGCGCAAGGTGCTGGAAGAGGGCTTTGACCTGGTCAGTGGCTGGAAGAAGAAGCGGTACGACCCGCTGAGCAAGACCCTGCCCACCAAGGTGTACAACTGGGCCACCCGCAAGGTCAGCGGCATTCACCTGCACGACTTCAATTGCGGACTGAAAGCCTACCGCAGGGAGGTGGTTCGGGCGGTGGAAGTCAATGGGGAAATGCACCGTTACATCCCCGTTCTCGCCAAGCAAGCGGGCTTTTCGAAGATTGGGGAGCAAGTGGTTCAGCACCGCGCCAGGAAATACGGCACGACGAAATTCGGTCTCGAGCGGTTCGTCAATGGCTTCCTCGATTTGCTGACCATCGCTTTCATTGGCCGCTTCGGCCACAAGCCCATGCACCTCTTCGGCGTGCTCGGTACGCTCATGTTTTTTGTGGGCTTTGGCTTGTTTGGCGCCATTGGGGGCTACAAGCTGTGGGCCATCAGCCAAGGAATCGAGGCCAAGAACATCGCCGACATCAGTGCGTTCTACGTCGCCTTGGTCTTCATGGTCATGGGGGTTCAACTCTTCCTGGCCGGTTTCCTGGGAGAATTGGTCACGCGCAATGCGCCCGGCCGCAATCACTACTTGCTGAAAGACCGCATTTGAATCCGCGCGCCGGATTCAAGCAATGACGCCGCTGCCGAGCACTTCCTCGCCAGTCTCTGCGTCGTGCCATGCGGCAAACTGTCCGGATGCGATGCCGCTTTGGGGCGACTCAAAAACCAGGGTGGCCGGCTCACCGGGAATGCCCAACGTGAGGGTGGCCGGTTGCAAAGGTTGACGGTACCGGAACCTGGCCAGCACCTTTATGGGGGCAGCGGGTTCCGGAGCGCGATCGGGGCGAATCCAATGGACGTCCTCTGAGGCCATGGACAATCCGGACCGAATCAGTCCGGGGTGGCGGTCGGATTCCCCGACATACAATGCGTTGCGCTCCATGTCCTTGCCGATGACAAAGAGGGGCTCCACATGCCCGCCGACATTCAGCCCGCGCCGTTGTCCGATGGTGAAGAAGTGGGCGCCGGGATGGGTGCCGACCTCCACGGCATCGGCATGTGCGAACTCGGGCGCAGACCAAGGGTGTGCGCCGGGTTGCACGGCGGAGGCGGGCACTTCGAGGATCGGACCGTGCTGGACCTCGAGCTGTTGCTGCAGAAATTCAGGGAGCTTCACCTTGCCCACGAAGCAAAGTCCTTGGCTGTCTTTTTTGTGGGCGGTGGGCAGGCCGATGGATTCAGCGATCCGCCGCACCTCGGGCTTTTCGAGCTCACCTACGGGGAACAAGGCGTCGGCCAATTGGTCCTGTTGCACTTGGCACAGGAAATAGCTCTGGTCCTTGTTGCCATCGACACCCGCCAGCAGTTGGTGCATGCCCTCGCTCGTGGTGTTTCGCCGGCAGTAATGTCCCGTGGCCACGGCATCCGCACCGAGTTGCTTGGCCGCGGCGCGGAAGAGGTCAAACTTGATTTCCCGGTTGCAGAGCACATCGGGGTTGGGCGTCCTGCCGGCGGCGTATTCCGCAAACATGTGGTCCACGATCCGGGCGCGGTAGGCGTCGGACAGGTCGATGACCTGGAATGGAATGCCGAGGTGCTGGGCCACAAGCAGGGCATCATTGGCATCGTCGACCCAAGGGCAGGCGTTGTCGATGGTGACCGAGTCGTCGACCCAATTGCGCATGAACAAGCCGATGACCTCATGGCCCTGCTCCTGGAGCAAATGGGCCGCGACACTGCTGTCGACACCCCCTGAAAGTCCAACGACCACGCGCATGGTGCGAAACTAAAGCGGACCGGTGACCGGAAGTGCGTTCCCTTGGCGATATTGTCCCAAACCGTGGTGAAGCCCACATGAGTTTGTGGCTGGGCGGAGACCAAGGGGCAACCAATCGTGCGTCATTTCGTCAATCCACCGTCCAACCTTCCAGAGAAGGACCAGCTGAGGAGCTGGATTCGGCTCGCGCAGCAGCAGGATGTTCGGGGACAACAGTACATCTACGAGGCGTTTGCCGGTCGGATGTTGTTGGCCATTCGCCGGTATATCCCTGGTGAGCAGGAGGCGTTGGATGTTCTGCAGGATGGATTCATCAAGGTGTTCGGCAACATTGGCGGGTACACCTTCAAGGGGTCCTTCGAGGGATGGATGAGGCGCATCATGGTCAATTTGGCCATCGATTCACTTCGTGCCGCCAAGCACTTGCAGTGGGTGGGAGAGAACGAGGAGATGCTCGATGTGTTGTCTGATCCGGTGTACCCGGATGCGGAGACCGGTCCGGAGTGGGCAGGTCTGACCCAAAAAGACATCCTCGATGCGATGGAGCGATTGACGCCCATGTACCGGGCGGTGTTCAACCTCTACGCCATTGAGGAATACAGTCATCGGGAGATTGCGGCGGAACTCGGAATCTCTGAGGGGACGTCGAAATCGAACTACGCCAAAGCACGCCGCAATTTGCGGGAGTGGCTTCGGGAAAAATTGAAGAGGCAGTGAGCGAAGAACGCGACGACAAACGGAAAAAGCCGGTGGGGGGCTTTGAGCAAGGACTGAGGTCGACTTTGCGGAAGGCTCCCGGATTGGCGGCCCCGAGTTGGGCCACCATGCAGACCGCGATGGCGGGCGGCGCAGCAGGTGGTGCAGCCGCAGCATCTTGGCGTTGGATCATCGGACCCGTGGCTGGAGCGGCGATGATTGGTGGCGCTTTGTGGTTCACAGATCCAGTGGAGCCCACACCCGATGCGGTGGAGCTGTCCCCGACGGTCAGCTCAGCTTCTGAGGTCATCCCAACCGAGCCCTCCGGAAATGCGGCCGCTGAGACGGCAAGCGCGCAGATGTTGAGTGAGACAGCGAGCGAGCTTTCTCTGGACGACATGTCCACCCTCCCTGACGCAAGCACTGAGGCAGTGGGGTCTCAGGCGTTGGACTCCGAGCTGGATGTCGCGGAAGCTGCTCCAGAGGAGATGGAGTTGACTCCTGTTCCAGAAGATTGGGCCAGTTTGCCTGCAGAGCGTGCGGCAGCATTTGAGACCGACATCACAGCGGCCTGCGTCGGCACGGAAATCGGTTTCCGGATGGGCCAGCCCATGAAAGAGGTGCGGGTCCTCTGGAATTTTGGCGATGGTCAATTCAGCAGCGATGCCAGTCCACGGCACGTCTTCAAGGCGCCGGGGACCTATGACATTACGCTGAGTGTCACCCGCATCAGCGACGGATTGATCCGCACGCGGACCATTGAGAATCTCGTCACCATCCATCCCAAGCCGGAAGCGGATTTCACGTGGGAAGTGCCCGCGACCGCAGCCGCTATCCCGCGCATTGCACTGCGGAACCGAAGCCGTGACGCCGCCTCGGCAACGTGGGTGGTGGACGGAGAGTCGACCTTGGCAGGGGAGTCGGTGGCCTTTGACTTGCCGAGGGTCGGAGAGCACCGCATCCAATTGGTGGCCAGCTCACCCGAGGGTTGTCAAAGCGTGGCCACCCATGACATCGAAGTCGGCAGTCGCTTCGGGTTGGGGGCTTCGGCCAGGTTCAGCCCGGATGGAGACGGACGTTACGACACGTTCTTCCCGAGAAAGTTGATGAACGAGGACTTGTCTTTCGTGTTCCGAGTGGAAGACCCCACTGGCCACATCGTCCATGAGACGGTGGAGATTCAAGCTTGGGATGGGGCACTGCCCGATGGGCGGAAAGCCCAGCCTGGCGAGCGTTTCCGTTGGACTGCAGTCCTTCAGGGTGAAGTGGGACCGTCCTACTTCTCCGATGAGGTGGTGGTCGAATGACCCCCTTTTCCCACTGCACACATTTTTCCGTGGGATGTTTCTGCTGAAAGCAACGAATGGAATGCCGGACGGGTTCCACCTTTGCAGCTTACCATGCGCATGATCCGAAACCAGATCCTCCGTGCCTTTTTCACCCTGTTCCTCGTCATGGGAGCAGGGGCCATGCAGGCCCAATTTTTCATCATGGGCGACGAGACCGTCGAGACCTGTGCTGGAATTTTCGTCGATGCCGGAAACTCCGAAGATGGGACGGGCAATCCCTACCCGGATGAGAACTTCACCTACACCATCTGCCCGGACAATCCGGGAGATGCCGTGTCGGTCAGTTTTGTCGCGTTCGGCCTCCAAACCAACCCCAACCCCAACAACAGCGACTACCTGTTCATTTATGACGGACCGGATGCCGGTTCTCCGTCGATGGGCAACTACACCGGAAACAACCTTCAGGGTTTGCCGGTCACGGCGACCGTGAACAACCCGACGGGATGCTTGACGTTCGTCTTCCAAGACAACGGCCCAGCCAATGACGCTGCCCCGGGATGGGAGGCCAACATCAGCTGCACAACGCCATGCGCCACGCCGACATCGGCCAGCTCGATTGTGGATCCGCCGCTTCCGAACCCCGATTCCTTGTCCATCGGGGTCTGCCTCAATGCGCCCATCACCTTCGGCGACGCCGGGTCTTTTGCGGAGCCTGGGTTCAACCTGGAGAACTGGATTTGGAATTTCGACGACGGCACCATCGACACCTTGAACAACAGTGGCAACGTGACCCACAGTTTTGATGAGCCGGGTGAGTACATCGTCAACCTGAGTGTGATCGACAACAATGGTTGCGTGTCGCTCAACCTGCAACCCTTGCAAGTTCTGGTCAGCACCATTCCGCTGTTCAACAGTTTCCAGAGCACGCCGGTGTGTGCAGGCAGTCCGGCATTCGTCGACGGCAATCCGGTGCAGAGTGTCACGTGGACGGCGCTGCCTCCCCAAGTGGTGGCGGGAGAGACGTACCTCGCCGACGGCGCTGGTTTCAGCTATTCCAGTGAGCTCAACTTCGACTTCTTTGAAGATGGTGCGACCTTGGAGAGTTGTGATGACCTGTTGTCGGTCACGGTCAACATGGAGCACAGCTACATGGGGGACTTGGACCTCACCATCACCTGTCCCGATGGGACCACGGTGCCGTTGATGAGCTACCCCAATGGTGGCGGTGGATGCTTTCTCGGCGAGGCTGTGGACGATGGCTCCAATGTGCCTGGAACCGGCTACGATTACGGATGGAGTCCCAATCCGGACATCGCCTCCAACATCAACGACAACGCCAACTGGACCAACGTCACCTACACGGACAACGCTGGCAACGCAGAAAGCAACTACACTGCGATTGCCGGCATCTACACTTCAGAAGGTGACCTCTGTGATTTCGTGGGATGTCCTTTGAATGGTACTTGGACTTTCTCGGTGGTCGACAACCTCGCCATTGACAACGGGTACATTTTTGAGTGGGGCTTGAACCTCAATCCGGCGCTCATTCCTGGTGTGACCACCTTCACGCCGACCATTGGTCTCAATGCGGACAGCTCGTTCTGGACGGGTCCTGGCATCATCAACCAGGACTTTGATGCGAATTACTGCGACATCATCCTGGACGATCCAGGCATCTACGACTACACCTTTACGGTGACCAACAACTTCAGCTGCACGTTTGACACGACCCTCAGCATCGAGGTGGTCGAAGGCCCAGAAAACAGCATCACGGCGGGTCCGGATCAGGTCTTCTGTGGCGACCCAGTGGAGTTGCAAGGCGCCTTTGTCGGGGGTGGACCATCCCCTTGTGGTGGAGATCAAGGCACGACCACCTACTGCTACGACAACAACGAGAACACCACGTGGACCTATTGCCCGGACAACCCGGGAGATGGAACCATGATGAGCATCTTGTTCTACGATGGGCAGATCGAGAATTTCTTCGACCACATTCAGGTGTTTGACGGGTCTGACATCAATGCACCGCAGCTGGTGGACTTGACCGGGGACTACCCGGAGACGTCGGTGATGGCGACCAACCCGGACGGTTGCTTGACGGTGCTCTTCACCTCGGACGGCAGTGTGAGCTGTGGATCGGGAACCTATTCGGAAGTCAGTTGGTGCGCCGGCTGTGGTCAGGACGCGTGCGGGTTCACCTGGAGCTGGGAGCCGCCGGACAATTTGACCAATCCCACCAGCGCCCAGCCCATCGTGAACACGTTCGATGGCACTCCGACGGAGTATGTGGTTTTCGTGGAGCCCATTGGATTGGAGAATTGTGCCACGACGGACACGGTGTTGGTGGTCCCCGGTTTTGAGTACACGACGGATTTCAGCGATCCGACTTGCTTGATCACGGATGGCAGCATCCAAATCGACATCAACGAGCCCGCCGCGGAGGGACCGTGGGACGTGGTGTTGAGCGATGCGACTGGGGTGCTGGAGCAGCAGAATTACGGAGGAGGATTGCTGGTGTTTGACAACTTGGAAGCGGGCTCCTACACGTTGGAGGTCAGTGACCAGACGGGGTGCAGCTACACTTCTGAATTCGACCTCGCTGATCCTGAACCACCCGGCATCACGGTCAGCCCGGACGACATCATTTGCATTGGGGGTACGGCTGTGTTGACGGCTGAAGCGGCGTCCGGTGGTCCTTACGGATTCAACTGGACGGCCAATGGCGACCCCGTCGGTGTTGGCGCCTCCATTCTGGTCAGTCCTACCAGCACCACGACCTACGAAGTGCAGGGTACGGATGCTGCTGGCTGCATCACCCAACCGGGCTCTGTCACGGTCGGCATCTACGACGGTTTCACGGTGGGCATCGATGGAGACGACATGATTTGCCTGGGTGACGAGGTCCTGCTTTCTGCAGTCAATGTGACGGGCGGTGAGGGCAACGGTTATTCCTACGAGTTCACTTACGACGGGGTGGCCTTCGCCAACGGTGAGGAGGATCAAGTTGGATTTGTGCCTCCGTTGACCGGAGAGTTCTGTGTGACCGTTTCAGAGGCTTGCACCACGCCACCTGTGACGGCCTGCATGGAGGTCGAAGTGGAGCAGCCGTATGACCTGACTTTGACAGCGGACACCACCCGGGGATGCGTGCCAGAAGCGATTCCCTTCTCCCACAGCATCCCTTCCGCCTTTGTCCAAAGTGTCGCTTGGGATTTCGGAGACGGCGGACAGAGCGGTGAAGGTGCTCCGGTCCACATTTTCGAGGAGCCCGGCGTCTATGACATCTCCTTGTCGGTGATCACCACCACGGGCTGTGTCAACACGACCATCGCTGACAACTACATCCAAGTGTACACGCCGCCGAGCGTGGGCTTCGATGCCGGACCGCAGCCGACCACGGCGCCGGAGACGCGCATCGATTTCACGAGCAGCGTGTCCCCGAACGTGGTCCAGTGGGATTGGACGTTCATCATCGGCGATCCGGAGGCGACGAGTTTCGAACCGAACCCGACGTACACGTTCCCGATGGGCCAAGGCGGGATCTACCCCGTGACCTTGGCTGTGCTGGACACCAATGGTTGTGAGAGCCAAGTGACCCGGAACATTGAGATCTTCGACTTCTTCAATGTGTTCATCCCCAACAGCTTCACGCCGAACAACGACGGATTCAATGACCTCTGGGCGGTGTACGGCACGGACATCGATCCTGACCGTTTCGAGATGTGGGTCTACAACCGCTGGGGCGAAGAGGTCTTCCACACCGAGGACGTCGATACTGGATGGGCTGGTCAAGCCGACGATGAAGTGGTGGACCCAACGGCTTGGTACTACGCCTTGGATGGGGTGTACGCATACCGGGTCGTCCTCTATTCGGAATCGACCAATGAAAAGCGGGAAATCAAAGGGTTCATCAACTTGACCCGCTGAGATTCAAATTGGACCTCAAGAAAAAGGCCGCCCCATCGGGCGGCCTTTTTTTGTCCTTCTGGTTGGCGAAATCAGCTGTTGCCGTCCATCCAACCGAGCAGTTCGTCCATGGTGCCCGTGGCCACGCTGTGGTATCCGGAGCGTGCCTTGCCGTAGATGTCCAGGGCCATGTCCATTTGGTCCGTCTCCTTCATGGCGCGGTACAGCGGCGTGAGGAACTTGCGGCGACCGACCTCAATGAGGAAGGCCTCCAGTCGCGGATAGGTCGGCGCGTATTGGCTGCGGATGGACTGTTCCATCCAGGCAAACAGGACTTCGTTGTTGCCCGTATTGCCAATGCCCCACGTGGCGTCGAGGTCGGCCATGCGCTCGGCTGGAGTGTCATCCGCGAGGTTGGACAGGAAGCGGTAGCGCTCCTGGTACACCCATTCGTTCCAAGGCAAGTCCGCCGTGGCGATGTCGCCGGATTCCCAACCTGCGAGGGTGGCGTCCACCCGCTCGATGCGGGCACTGGCAACTTGGGGGCAGTTGTCGGGCAACCCCGGTCCGTAGATCCATTCATCGAGGCGAACGGTTGCGAGGTCGGCTTCATCAGCAAGCAGGGTCTCCTTCAAATAGGTCACGAACCGCTCTGTGTCCATGCCCTTGAAGGCATAGGTCTCGAAGTAGTTTGACAGCCAAGCGTCGAAGCGCTCGCGCCCCACGGTGTTTTCCAGCAAGCGCAGGAAGAAGTAGCCTTTGTCATAGGCGATGGCGGTCATGCCGTCATCGGGATCACGGCCCTGCAAGTGGAGCTTCAGGTGGGTGTCGTCGGGATTGAGGTCGCTGATGGCGTCCACCTCGTCGACGAGTCCCTGGTAGCTCAGGGTGGCGAGCATTTCGCTGACATCCCGACCGTACACGGCCTCCATGATGCGCTGCTCGAAATAGACGGTGAAGCCTTCATTGAGCCAGAAGTCATCCCATGTGGCGTTGGTCACGAGGTTGCCGCTCCAGGAGTGGGCCAACTCGTGGGCCACCAGCGAGACGAGGGACCGGTCCCCGGCGATGATGGTGGGGGTGGCGAACGTCAAACGGGGGTTCTCCATGCCACCAAAGGGGAAGGCTGCGGGGAGGATGAGCAGGTCATACCGTTCCCAAGCGTAAGGACCGTACAGCCCTTCTGCCGCGAGGAGCAGGTCTTCCATTTCGGCAAACTCATATGCGGCCTTGTCGATCAGGTCCGGCGTAGCGTAGACGGCGCAGCGGTCTCCAACCGAGCGGAACTCCACTTCCCCCACCGCCAGGGCCAGCAGGTAGGCGGGAATCGGCTGTGCCATGCGGAAGGTGTAACGGCCTTCGGGTGTGACCTCGGTGGGGTTCTCGGCACTCATCAGCGCCATCAGCCCTTCCGGCACATTGACCGTGGCGTCGTACGAGAACCGGACGCCAGGCGAATCCTGCACCGGAATCCACGTCCGCGCCAGGATGGCCTGACTTTGCGTGAAGAGGAAGGGCGCTTGGTCTCCCTGGGCTTCCACCCACAGCAGGGCGTTGGCATCCGGGCTGGAGGTGTAGTGGATGGCCACTTGCTTGGCGTCCTCCGACAGGGGAACGGTCAAGGCACTTCCAATGAAGGGTTGGGCATCGCCCAGGGTGAAGGAGGCTTCAGCTCCGTCCACGGTGACCGCGTGCACGGTGAGGTCATGGGTGTCGAAGACGATGCGTTGGGCATCGTCTGCCGTCTCGATGTCGTAGGTCGCCGTGCCAGTGATGGTCCGCGTGTTGAAGTCCACGGTTGCGTCCCAGTTGAGGTGGGTGATGCGGGCTTCAGCCGGACGGGAGTAGCTGTGGTGATCGGTGACTTGGTTCATGGCGAGAACGCGTTGTGCCTTGGCATTGGAAGCGGCGTCTTCAGAGGAAGATGGCCCTGCACACGAAGCGAGCAAGGCGCACATTCCGAGAAGTCCGGTCGACCAGCGACCGGAGAGGAAGTTGGAATTCATGCGGGCAAATTACGCCCGTCCCTGAACCCCGCGCAGGACGAGGACCGAAAGAAGTGTGCCCATGGCCGATTTCAGGGCGATGGGGCGGGCCAGCGTCTGGACGAGGGCGGTGACGTCGAGCGTCGGATCAAACCGCATTTGCCAGGGAATTCCGAACGCGAGAATGCCGGCGTGTCCGGCCACCATACCGAGGGCGACCCACCCGTATTTCTGTCGTGGTGTTTTCCCGGGCACCCGGTCTGCAAACAGGCCAAGAAGGAATGCCACGATGGGAAAGCCCAGCAGGTATCCTCCAGTGGGTCCGGCAATCACCTCCACCCCGGAGCGGAAGTCGGCGAAGACCGGCAGCCCGGCAACCCCCGCGAGGAGGTAGACCACCACGGCGAGCCCACCGGCGCGCCAACCCAGCATGAGGGGGATCCAGCAGACGAGCAGGGATTGGAGGCTCAATGGAAGCACCCCCTCCATGTCGATCGCGATGGGCCCCAGTCCGCCGAGCAACAGCGCGCCGAGCAGCGCCTGAAGCCCCCAGTGAAGGCCGTTTTCGCTGAGTTTGTTCGTGAGCATCAGCGGTCGCCACCGTCGTTGCGCCACTCCTGCAGGGTGCCGCTGGACAGTTCCACGAGGTTGTTGGAGCGGTCTGCATCGGCGGTCAGGCGCGCTGCGTCCACTTCGACGGTGCATCCCGGCATGGAGTTCGGCAAGGTGAGGGTGTACGTCGGGTGGGTCCATGGCCAAGCCGCGTGCACGGTTTCGCCCTCTGCCAAGGGGCGGTGTCCTTGGGTCACCACTTGGGGAATGTGGTGGTCGGAGACGGTGCCATTGGCATTGGTGATGCGGACATCTACTGGAAGGGGCAGCAAGCCGACACGCTCGAGTGTGATGGTGGTCTTGTCCTCGGTCACCACGACGCTGCGGATGGCCACGTCGACGTGGTGGGTGGAGTTGAGCATGTATTGGAAGTACGTGTCGAGTTCAAGGCCGCTTTCGCGCTCCATGACCCGCTTGAAATCCACGGGCCCAGGGTGCTTGAAGGCCCACTCGTCGAAGTACCGCTTGATGCCGGCATCCCGCGCTTCACGGCCGATGACGACGGCGAGTTGGTTCATCAACACCTCGCCCTTGCTGTATGCGCCGGTGCCGTAAGCCCGGTTGGTGACGTAGTGGTCGGCGTGGGTGGACAGGGGCTCCTCGCCACCATCCCGCACGAGGTTGAGGTAGCCGCCGTACGCCCAGTAGTGCGGTTGGTCGCGGGATTCGTTGAATTCCTCGGCGAGGAACTCGGATTCGATCCAGGAGGTGAATCCTTCGTCCATCCATTCGTGGAGGCTCTCGTTGGTGGCGAGCAGACCTTGGAACCAGGCGTGGGCCATCTCGTGGGCGGTGACGCCGACGAGGCTGCGCAGGTTGCGGTTGCCGCGGACGAGCGTGCACATCGGATATTCCATGCCGCCATCTCCGCCTTCGATGACGGTGTACTGCGGCCAGGGGTAAGTGCCGACGTGGTCCGAGTAGTACTGCATGGCGCGGGCGGCGATTTCAGGGAGCTCCTCCCATGCGCCGTAGCTCGTGTCGGCCTGGTGGATGAAATGCAGCAGGGGACCGTCCTCCATCTGCAGGGTCTTGTGGACGAAGTCGGGGTCGGCTGCCCAGGCGAAGTCGATGACGTCCTCGGCGACGAAATGCCAGTCGATCATGCCTTCGCTCGGCGTCGGGCCCTCACCGTATCCGTGGCCGCAGTCTTCTGGGTTCTGGAGCACGCCGGTTCCCCCGACCATGTATGCGGCCGGCATGTGAATGGTCACGTCGAAATCGCCCCAGACCTGGTGGAATTCCCGGCCGATGTACGGGTTGGTGTGCCAGCCGTGGTGGTCGTACTCACACACGCGCGGGTACCATTGGGTCATGCTGTATTCGACGCCTTGCGCATTCATCCAGCCGGACCGACGCACCTGGCGGGGCACTTGCGCGTCCCATTCGAGGTGGATGCGGACCTTCTTGCCGGGGGCGAGTGCCTTGGGGAGGGTCAGCCATCCGATGGTGCCGACGGTGCTGAATTCGGCAGCCGCTTTGCCCACGCGGGCTTCGCTGACCTTGATCCAGCCCCATTCCTCCTCGGGCAGGTTCACGATGCGGTCTCCGACGCGGCGGTCCGGGTCGACGATGTTGCGGCTGCGCACGTCCATCATGCTTTCGGGCTGGAAGGCATTGAAGAACAGGTGAAACGGGATGCGGTCCAGCACATCCGGGCTGTTGTTGATGTAGGTCAACTCCATGACGCCGGCGTATTGGTGTACATCGACGTCCATGGTGATGTCCATGGTGCAATCCATTTCCTGTTGCCATCCGGGGTATTGACCCAATGCAGTGAGTGTGCAGGTCGCAAGGAGGGCAGCGAAGCAAGTGGGGAAGAGGCGGGAGAATTTCATGGAGGCGGGAAGTTAGCCATCAACCGGCCCGAAGGCCGTCTTTGAGGTAGTTGCGGAGGGGCGTGGCGGCATCAAAATGGGCCATCACGACATCGATCAGATTGTCCTGCAGCAGCGTGGCGGCCGGCAGATCGGCCATGTAGTAGAACTGTTTGTTGAGGATGTGGGGACAGGATTCCGCAGCGGATTGGAACTCCTTGGGCAAACGAACATTGCGCTCGCCCAGGACGCTGCCGTAGTGGGAAGCAAAGTCAGGGTCGGCGATCAAGTCGTTGAATGCCTGAGGATTGGATGCCATCCGTTCCCGCAGTACATACAGGTCGTCCTTTTCCATCCAGTACGCTCCGCCCCCGATGCGAACGGAGTGGGCATCGGCGTGGAAATACAGCCCGGGATCGCTCGACTTCTTGCCGCCGGGTGCAATGCCGGCGGAGGCATGGGTCTTGTACGGCGTCTTGTCCTTGGAGAATCTCGTATCGCGGTGAATGCGGAAAACGCAGTGTTTGGCTTCGGTTCCGGCAAAATCCGGATCCCGTTCGGCGCAGGCGGCAATGAGCTCGGTGACGAACGCCTTGAAGGGGTCGCGGACGTGCCGTTCGTAGTCCTTTTTGTGCGCGGCGTACCAGTCCCGGTCGTTCTGGGCTTCGAGGCCGGCAAAGAAGGTGTGGAATTCAGGGGTGAAATGGGCCATGGACAACGTGTTGGAGGTCAAGGACAAGGAAGGGCATCCTCGACCGCATAAATCATGATGCGCTCCGAGGAATTGATGGGGTTCAACCGCTCCAGCCAACGGTCGATGCGGCTGGATTGAATCGTGGTGACATACCGGATTCCAGGCAGGTCCGCCTTGTAGGCTTGGACGGCCTCAGCCAGGTGTTCCTGGCCTTGGAACAGCAGGTAGTCCGGTGGATGGGCGCACCAGCGGGCCGCGACTTCAGCGGGCGATTTCGCCTGGCCATCCTGTCGGTTGTCGATGTGAACCACATCCCAGCGCCCCATGTAGAACCGCGGTGGCATGGCGCCACTGTCGACTTGGATCATGGCAAAGCGTTCGGCGCCGGCCTCGTGAAGGAAGGACATGGCTTGAACCCGCGCGCGTTTGGCTTCGTACGTGACGGTGCCCGCGATGAGCGCGGCATTCAACACCCAGAAAAGTCCCCACAGGGCACGCTCGATGCCGGTGTGCCGCTGCCACCATGCGCTGCGATTGCGCCAAGCGTCCCATCCCACGGCACCCAGGACGATCAAAGCGGGCACCACCGGGAGGATGAAGCGTTCCTGCTTGTTGATGAAGGCGCTGTGGAAGACGAGAAAGACGAGCACTGGAATCGCCACACGCCACCAGCTCGAAGGGGCCGACCGTCCCCTGTGGGCAGCGCCCCAGAGCATCATCAGGCTGCCGGGCGGAACCAGCAGGCCGAGCAAGGTCAGGATGTACTGGTACCAAGGGCCGCTTGGGTAGTTGCCCGCGTGGTCTTGGTTGTAGGCGATGTAGGCGCGAAGCTGTGCGAAGGGTTCACCCCAGATGAACACATCCTGGAGCTGACACAAAGAGAAGGTCAACCATGCAGAGACGCCCACCTTCACCAAGGCCCAAGGTTGGCGTTGGAAGAGCAGGACAGGAATGAGGCCGATGCCAATGAGGCCGCATTGGTAGCGGAATCCGGTGGCCAGTCCGATGCCAATGCCGGCCAGAATCGCTTGACGCGACGTCACTTGCGCATCCCGGACCAGGACGTAAAACGCCCACAGGAGCGGCGGAATGCACACCATTTCCACGAGCTGATGTACCGAAAGCAACGGCCAGAAACCGCCGGCGGCCATCCACCATGCCGCGATGGTGGCCACCCGTTGTCGTTCTGGGGCCAATCGACGGGCCAAACCGTAGGCCAAGACAATGAGGAGGAGGCTGTACGCTCCATGCAGGTAGCGCAGCGCCTGCGCTTGGCTTTGAGGCTGCGTGATGCCGAAGGCGGGCAGGGCCTTGAGCACCAGAAACTGGGTGCCCGGATATGCGAGATTGGCTTGGTGTGGCTTGGGATTGTCCCCTTGATTCCAAGGCAGCCAGTTGTTGTAGTCTTCGCCAGCAGCCCAGCTCCCGGCCACTTCCACCACGAGAAAGTGGTCGTCGTGCATCAGGTAGCCTGTGCTGAATGTGGCCGCAATGAGCCTCAACAAGAGGCCGACCGCGAGGGGGGCGAAGAGGGGGTGGCGATGGAGGGGGCGGTTCACAGTCCGATGCCCCAATCTTGTCCGTGTTGGAGTTCCCGGCGAAGGCGCGCCATTTGCAGCGCTGCCACCGCAGCCTCCACACCCTTGTTGCCGTGTCGCCCTCCGGATCGCGCCCGGGACTGTTCGATGTTGTCGTCTGTCAAAACGCAGAAGACCGCGGGCTTGTCCGCATCCATACCGGCGCGCAACACGCCCGAGGAGGCGGCTTGGCAGACGTAGTCGAAGTGGGCTGTCTCTCCGCGAATGACACTGCCGACAGCGATGACCGCATCACAACGGCCGTGGGTCAGGAGCCATTGGCAAGCCAGAGGCAATTCAAAACTGCCCGGGACGTCGCGGTGGAGGATGTCGGTCACGCCGACCTCGGAGAGAACATGCAGCGCCCCATCCCGCAAGGCATGGGTGATTTCGTGGTTCCATTCGGCCACAGCCAACCCGATGCGGAAGTCCGCACAATCCCGGAGGCCCTCCACGTCAAAGGCGGAGAGATCGTGACCTTCTGTGGCCATGAAAAATCAGCCTGCGATGGAGGCGGCGAGGCCTTCAGCCGTGGCCTTGAGGTTGGAAGCGGAGTAATCCTGGACGATGCGGTCCAGCTTGGACTTCGCACTGCCATTGTCGCCCAATTCGAGGTCCACCAAAGCACCCTTGTAGAGGGCGATGGGGGCGAGGTAGTCTTCACCAATGGAGCTGCCTGCCATGCTGGCGGCGCGGTCAAAGGCGCTGGCGGCAGCGTCGAGGTTGCCCAGTTCTACCTCGCAATCGCCGATGTTGATGGTGGCGAGCGTGGAGAGGATGTCGTCTTTCAAACCTGCGTTTTCGAAAGCTTCGATGGCGCCGGCGAAGTCGCCCTGCTGGCGGAGCAGGATGCCCGCCTCATAGCCAGCGCGGGAGGCCGCCTTGGTGCCGCCGTGGTTGTCGATGACTTCGAGCAGGCCAGGGTAGAGACCGTCCCCGTTGAGGGCGAGGTCCACACTGTCCATCATGAAGTACTGCTCGGCGCGCCAGACGTGCTCATTGGCTTCCGTTTCGGCAGGTTCGACGATGAACTTGCCGTAGCCGACGATGCCGACGATGACGACGGCCACTGCGGCAATCGCGATGATCAGATTGCGGCTGTTGTTTTCAATGAACTGTTCCGTCTTGTCGGTCAGTTCTTCAATCGGAGCGCCGGTGTTGTTGTCTGCGGCCATGGAGGTCGATGTTGTCGTTCTTGATAAGCTCCGGAATTCTCCGTGGAAAAAGCCGGGCCACATCCGCGGGCCGAAGCCCACTTTTGCGGACGGCAAAAATAGCCAAAGTGACCGAGTCTGAGACTTCCCCCATCCGCATGCGTCTCACGCGCCTGCAATTGCTTGACTTCAAGAATCACGAGGAAGTCGAGCTCGACCTGTGCCCGCAGGTCAATTGTCTGCTTGGTGACAATGGTACAGGCAAGACCAATGTGCTGGATGCGGTGCATTACCTGGGCAATGCCAAGGGGTATTTCAACCCGATCGATTCCCAGAACATTCGACACGGCCGAGAGGCCTTCCTCGTCGAGGGGGCGTTTGCCTTGGATGATGGCGCGGGCGAGGAAACGGACCGCGTGGCTTGCGCGGTCGCGAAGGGGCAGAAGAAGCTGCTCAAACGGAACGGCAAGGCGTATTCGAAGTTGGCAGACCATGTGGGGCGCTATCCCGTGGTGATGATCGCCCCGGCCGATGCAGAACTCATTCTGGATGGCAGTGAAGTGCGCCGGAAGTGGATGGACATGGTCATCAGCCAATACGACCGTCCCTACCTCGACCGGTTGATTCAGTACCAGCACCTTGTCCAGCAACGCAACAACTTGCTGCGCTTTTTCGCCGAAAACCGGGTCTGGGACGAAGGTCAATTGGAGCCCTGGGACGAGCGCATGGTGCCCTTGGCGGAATCCATCGCCGCCGAGCGGGCGCGTTTTCTGGCGGAATTCACGCCGGAGTTCGATCGCATCCACGCCAGCTTGTGCGAAGGCAGGGAGTCCGTGGGCATGTCCCTGTCGACGAAAGTGAAGTCCGGGGAGTTCGGTCAGGCCTTGGTGGAAGCCCGAGAAGATGACCGCCGGTTGCGCCGGTCGACTGTCGGGGTTCACAAGGACGATGTCTTGTTCCGGATTGGAGACCATCCTTTGAAGCGGTTTGGAAGTCAGGGCCAACAGAAGACGTTTCTGCTCGCGCTGCGGTTGGCGCAAGTGGAGCACTTGGCCCGTCGCGTGGGCCGTCGACCCATCCTCTTGTTGGACGACATTTTCGACAAGATTGACGCCCATCGCGCTGGGGCCCTGATGTCCACCTTGGCGGGCGAACGCTTCGGACAAGTCTTCATTTCCGACACGGATCCTGAGCGCATTCCCGGTTTGCTGCGCGATGCGGAGGTCCCCTTCGCAGCATGGCACGTCACCCAAGACGGGGTCATTGCCATTCCAGAGTCCGGCAACACTTCGACGCCATGAACCGTCCCCGCCGCAACCGCAACCGGGCGCCGCGGAAAGGCGAGGCCGTGTCTCTGGGAGACGCGTTGAGTCACTGGCTCAAGCTGTCCGGTCACGGTGCACGCCTCAAGGAGGCGGAAGCAGAGGCGGCTTGGCGAGAGGTCATGGGGGAGGCGGTGTCTCGAAAAACGCGCTATCTCAAGGTTCGAGAGGGTGTTCTGACCGTGGAACTGGATTCTGCCCCGATGAAGGAAGAGTTCCTCATGGCCCGGTCTCGGATTCGAACCCTGATCAATGGGCATCTCGGATCGGACATCATCCGTGAGGTCGTCATCCGTTGAATCGAATCGCGCTCGCTCCGGCCTTATCTTGGCCGGCCCATGCGCCAGCTGATTTCATTTGTCACCCGCATTGTTCCGCGACACCAGCTTCAACGGGTGGCACACCTCGCGTTGCAGTTGTGTTCTCCGTTTCTCCGGGGCAGCAGGTTTGAGGACCCGATCAACGGCAGGCGCTATCGCAAATTCCTCTCCTATGGCCGCGGTGACCGCAGCCGCCCCAATGCCTTGGCACCCGACACGCTGAGTCTGGAGCGTCACCGCGCCGTCTGGATGTACCTGACGGAGCACAGCGACCTGTTTTCAGGCGGAGCCGGTCGAAAGATGCTCCACCTCGCACCGGAATATTGCTTTCTCAAGCGGTTCAATCGAGCGGAGGGCCTGGAGGTCGTCCGGGCCGACTTGGTCTCGCCTTGGGCGGACGTGCATTTTGACGTGCACGAGATTCCCTACGAAGATGCCCATTTCGACATCATCATGGGCAACCACCTCATGGAGCATGTGGCCGACGACCGGAAGGTGATGGCGGAGTATTTCCGGGTGATGAGTCCCGCTGTTTCGGACATTTTTCGACTGCCCATGGACCGTAACAATGCCCAGACCCTCGAGGACCCCAATGTGACGGATCCCGCAGAACGCGAGCGCCTCTATTGGCAGAGCGACCATGTCCGGCTCTACGGAATGGATTATGCCGACCGGTATCGTCAGGTCGGGTTCGAGGTGGAAGAATTGGACTTGGTGTCGCTCTTCGGACAAGACCGCTTTGACCGCTGTGCCTTGGGGCAGGAGCGCTACCTCCAGGTCGTTCGGAAGCCGGCCTGAATCAATTCCAGATGAGGACTTCCGGATGGCGGCCGGCGGCCGTTGCGCGAAGCAGGCGAATGCCTTGGCCGGAGGGCATCCAAAATTCTCCCGCGTCGAGATCCAGGCGGTTCAGGATGCGCCCTTGAAGGTCCACGACTTCGATGCGGCCGCTTTGGCCCATCCGGATTCCTGGGCCGACCCGCTCGAGGAGTATCTGGGCCGATGCCGTCTCTGGAACGTCCGTGAATTCCCCAGCACACTGGGAGGAGAAGAAGTCCCACAGCACTTCTGTGGCTTCCACATCTTGGCTGCCCCACACTCCAAACCAATCGTGTCCACCGCCATTCACGCGGTAATGGTGAAATTCCTGCCCGCCAGGTGACCCTGCGTAACGCAGAAAATCCACAGAGGTGTTGTCCACGGATTCGAGGTTGGGCAGGGTGGATTCTTCGAGTGTGGTCGTGCCCATGAGCCCGGTCCAGTGTTCGATGATCTCTGGAACGCCTGCGCCGCCCCATCCTTCGCCGCCCACACCGCCGTCGTAGGCGACAGTTTCATCGTCGGTGCCGTGCAAGTGGACGACGGGAACCACTTCACTGGGCGTGCATCCAAAGTCGGCCGCACTCATGGCACCCGTGACGGAGCCCACTGCAGAGAACACCTCCGGGTGCTCGCAGGCCAGGGAGTAACTCATGTATCCGCCGTTGGACATGCCGCAGGCGTAAGTACAGGATTCGCTGAGCCCGTATTCCTCTTGCAAGTGCTGCACCAGCGCCACGAGGAAGCCGTGGTCATCGGTGTTGCTGAAGCCAATGTTGGCGTTCCAGTGGGGGATGCCGAAGTTGTCCTCTGTGCCCTGGGGGAAGACCGCGACGAAGCCTTCTTCCTGCGCGAGCGGTGTGAACCCGCTGTAGGCGCGAATCAGCTGTGCACTGCTGGTGTACCCATGCAGGACGACCACGATGGGCGCTCCGGCAGGAATGGGGTCCGGGCCCTCCATGTAGTAGGAGCGGACCGTGCCATTGTGCTCGAACTCCAATTGGGCAGGAGCAAGGAAGGGCAAGGCAAACAGCAGTGGGAGCAGGGCCCACTTCGAGAGGGGATGGAGGCAATTCATGTCACTCATTGGAAGTGGGTTTTGGGGAAATCTGTTCAACCCCGTGGATGTCAAGGAGGGCATGGGTCATGCCCTCGGCATCGCCTGCGGCGACAGCGATGTCCAGCAGGCAGCGGTCCGTGTAGCGTTCTCCGACAATGTCAGCATTGGCTTTTTGGATGGCCTGCATCACGTGCCGGGTCAAGTCGGGTGTGTATCCGAAGGTCATGGGCAGTTTGAGGATGTTGACCGATAGGCCGGCGTCTTGCACGGCTTCTCTTCCCGCCTCGCGATACGCTTCAATGAGGCCACCCACACCGAGTTTCACACCGCCGAAATAGCGCACCACGGCAATCAAGCTCCAGTGAAGATCGTGGGAGCGGAGGACGCCGTGGATGGGTGCGCCCGCGCTGCCGCCCGGCTCTCCGTCATCGGCTGCCCGGAAGCGGTCCGGACCGAATTGCCAAGCATAGCAGACATGTCGGGCGGCATGGTGCGCTTTGCGCACTTCATCGAGGCAGTCTTGCACCGCCTTCTCCGCAGCGGATTCGTCGTGGAAGGGAAGGGGAAAGGCATAGCCGTGGAACTTGCTGCCCTTGGCTTTGAAAAGCCCTTCGCCCCGGCCGGCGAGTGCAGGAAACGTGTCGCGGACCACTCAGCTGACAGGGTTGAGTGCCACGCTGAAGACCTGAACGGTGTGCGGGTCGCGTCCCGCGAAGAATTTGTCCAGTGCCATCAGAATGTTGCCGGCGCTGAAGTAGCTGGTGTGCAATTCGGTCTCGCCGGCCACCCGCCATTGGATGGTGTAACTCTGCTCGCGGTCCCGGTGGGTTTGCGTGTAGTCGAGCAGGGCTTGAAGGGCCTGCACCCGATTGGAGCCATGCGATTTGTGGAACAGGAATCGGTGGGTGTGCCGGGGGTTGTAGGTGAACAGGGCCACCTCGTGTATGCCCTCCCGCTCGGACCAGCTGAATTCAATCTGATCGTCGGCGTAGCCGAAATAGCTGCGCAAGTCTTGAAGCAAACGCTCCTCTGTGGCGGGGTCAAAGGTCATGGCGATTCAATTTCAGGCATGGAGGCCGGATCGGGCGTGTATTCGGGAATGTGCTGGCTCAATGCGGTCCGCACATCGCCATCTGTCCATCGGTTGGACCGGCTTTGCGCAATGCTGTCCCGCACGGCATCGCCATCGACGGGGGTCCGGGCGGCCCGGAGGATTTTGGGGTGGTGCGTGGGCAAGAGGTTTTCTTGACCACTCATGAGCTCTTCATGGAGCTTTTCTCCGGGACGCAGTCCCACAATGTCCACTTGGATGTCCTGTCCCTCGACAAGACCGGCCAGCCGGATCATGCGGCGGGCGAGGTCGGCGATGCGGACACGTTCGCCCATGTCAAACACGTAGATGTCGTCTCCGGCGCTGGTCGCCGCCGCTTCCATCACCAATTGAACCGCTTCCGGAATGGTCATGAAATACCGGGTGACGTCGGGGTGGGTCAAGGTGATTGGCCCGCCCTGTTCGATTTGACGGCGGAACAGGGGGATCACGCTTCCATTGCTGTCGAGCACGTTGCCGAATCGGGTGATGACGCATTTCATGTCGCCCCCTTCACCCACGCTCCGAACAGCCAATTCGGCCATGCGTTTGGAGGCGCCCATCACGCTGGAAGGGTTGACGGCCTTGTCGGTGCTCACCAAGACGAAGGAATGTGCCCCTGCAGCTTTGGCGGCTTCGAGCGCATGGGTGGTGCCGAGGACGTTGGTGCGCCAGGCTTGCAGCGGTTGTCGTTCCATGACCGGAACGTGCTTGTAGGCTGCGGCGTGGTAGACGATGTCGGGTTGGAATGTCCCAAAGGTCTCCTTCAACCCTTCGCTGTCGCGCACATCGCCAATGCAGGTGTGGAGCTTTTCGGCGCCTTCTCCAAATCGCGAGCGGGCGTGCAGGCCGAGGTCGTGCAGGGGCGTTTCCGCAATGTCCAAGGCCAGCACTTCGGCTGCGCCGCGGGCCAAAGCTTGAAAGACAAGTTCTGACCCAATGGACCCGGCGCCTCCGGTCACCACCACCTTGGCGCCTTGCAGTTGGGCGGAAATGGCCGAGGCGTCCAATTCGATGACGGGACGGCCCAAGAGGTCTTCGATGCGGACATCCCGCAGCTGGCCAGCACTCAATTCGCCTTGGATCCACCGTTGCGCGGGCGGAACGTCCATGACGCGGAGCCCGAGTTCGAGTGCAGCGTCGATGACCGCGGCTTTTCTGGAAGGGGACAAATGCTGGATGGAGACGATGAGCCGCTTGGCTCCGGTGTCCTGCAATACCCTCGCCGCCCGATTGGCTGGATGAATGGGGGCGCCATCGATGTCCTTTCCATGCTTGGCGGGGTCGTCGTCCAGGAAGGCCACCACGCGCAAGGGGTCTGCACTGGGGCGTTCGACGGCCTGTTTGGTGATGAGACCGGCTTCCCCGGCTCCGAACACCACCACCGGGGTGGGACGTGCAGTTTGGAAGCGCTGATAGACGGAGCGGACCGTGATGCGAAACCCGGTGAGCAGGACGGCCGAACCCAGCAGTTCGATGGCCATGACGCTCAAAGGCACCGGATAGGCCATGCCCATGGCACGGTAGGTGAGATTGAGCGCCAGGAACAAGGCGGAGCCCGTGGTCAAGGCCAGCAGGACGCGGCGTGCGTCTCTGGAGCCGCTGAAGCGGATGATGCCGGCAAAGCTGCGGTGCACCAGCATGCCGAATGCGCGGAAGGCGAGGTAGGCTGGCAAGAAGCTGCGGGCGGCGTCCAGTTCGTGGGAGGGGATGTCGAACTCGAAGCGAAGCGCGTAAGCCACACCCAATGCCACCACCCCCAAGGCGAGGTCGATGGAGAAGATCGCCCAGCGGGGGACGATTTGTGGCCGAGCGCGCAATGTGTGCAACAGGTTCATCATCCGACGCCGCAAGATACCGCGGGCGCATGCGGAGCGTTTAATTTCCCGGAATTGATGAAGTGTTTGTGGTCGATTCGGAGGATCCTGGCGCTGGCTGGGTGTTGCATGGGCGTCATGGCGTCATGCTGGGCGCAGGAATTGGACGTGGTGGCGTTGGAGAAGGCCGTGCAAAAGTTGGCCAAGGAAGTGGAGCCCTTTGACAAGGATGCGGCCCGGTTCTTGGATCGGAAGTTGGTGCCCTTGATCACGGCTCCGGGCGCCGACACGGCGATCACCTCGGTGTTCATCGAACGCTTGACCCAAATGGAAGAGCGCAATCTCGGCGCGTTCCCTGAGCGGTTTGGATATGCCCGAAGTGCGCAGGCGGCGCTGGCAGGTGACTCCTTGAGAATTCCGTTTGCGGCATGGGATGGAGCAGTGGAACGCGCCATGCAGGAGCGCCGATGGGCCTCCGACTTTGCCCCGCTGCTCTCGGTGGGCAAGGACCTGTTGCTCGACGGGGTCTTCCACCAGACCCAGAGTGTGTCCTGGTCGTTTGAAGGCCCCATGGCCATGTCGCTCCCTGAACAGGGCGCTCCCCGCCTTTTTCTCGGCCCCACTGGAACACTGCAGGCGTTGGCCAAGGGCGACACCTTGGTGGTCAAACGAACAGCCGGAGAGTACATCTACGCGAAAGGCCGCTTTGAAGGCCGCAGTGGCCGGGTGGATTGGGGCCGTTCTGGATGGGACCCCGGGCGGAACTATGCCGATTTTGGTGCCTTCGACATCCGACTCAAGTCGCCCAGCCTCACCGTGGATTCCGCACGGTTCACCACGGAGTTGTTTCCCGACCCCTTGCTCGGCCAGCTCACGGACAAAGCCCGGTTCAGAAAGCGGGACGACAAGTCGGGCGAGGCCATGGATGCCGCGCGTTATCCCAGGTTTGATACCTACATCAATCGGTTGTCCATGCCAGACATCGTGCCCGGTGTCGATTTCAATGGCGGTCTGACAGTGAGGGGTGCCGAGTTGCAGGGCAAAGGCGATGAAGCGGAGCCCGCCACATTGGATTTCCGTCGGGGCGATACGGTGTTGGTCCATTGTCGGGCCAACCTGTTCATCCTGAAGTCCAATCAATTCAGTGGCCAAGGTGTGGAAGCTGTGGTGCGGTTGGATGGAGACAGCTTGCACCATCCTGAGTTGAACCTTCGCTTCAACCTCGCGTCACAAAAGCTGTCGCTGCTGCGTACCGAGGAGGGACTCGGTCCCCGGCCATTTTCGGATTCCTATCACAGGGTGTCCCTGGATTGTGATGTGCTGTCATGGCGGTTGGGCGAGACCCGACTCCGATTGGAGGGGCCGCCCGGCGCAAGCCGCTCCACGGCCATCTTGTTCAGCGAGGATTTCTTTGAACGGGAGATGTTCCAGGAGATGCAGGGCATCGATCCGGTGCACCCGTTGGTCCGGGTTCGGAACCACGTCAAGGGCACGGGAGACAGCACGTTCACGAGCTTGGAGTTGGCACGTGGCATTCGATTGAGTGAAGTCAAGACCCGCGCCATGATGATCCGCATGGCACACGATGGGTACCTCGAAATGGACTTGGACACCCGCGAGGCGCGGGCCATGCCCAAGCTCTTCGAAGCCCTGGCCAATGCTGCGGGGCGCCGGGATTACGACGTGTTGTTCTTCCGTTCAGAAGCGGTGGGGGAGCCGCACGGTGAACTCAGTCTGCTGAATTACCAGCTGAAGGTCAATGGCGTGGACCGTGTGGATGTGTCCCGCGACCGGGGTGTGGTCATCGAACCCCGGGATGGTCGGGTGGTCATCGGCGAGGACCGGGACTTCGCATTTGGCGGAGGCGTTCGTGCAGGCAACCTGCAGTTCGACGGATCAGACTATGCATTCGATTATGAATCCTTCTCCATTGAGCTGAATGCTGTGGAACAGTGCAAGCTCAAAGTCAATGACGACGAGGAAAAGGATGTCCGCGGACGGGCCAAGCGGAAACGGGTCCGGAATGCGCTCGAAAACATCGAAGGCGTCTTGCGCGTGGATGTGCCCATCAATCGGAGTGGCCGACTCAGTGAGGTGTATCCGCAGTATCCCGTTCTCGTGACCGACGCCCCGAGCTACGTCTACTGGGACGATGCCGCCATCGAGCAAGGGGCCTATGAGCGGGAGCGGTTCCGGTTTGTGGTGGAACCGTTCACCTTGGACAGTCTCGATGCGCTCGGGCGTCAGGAATTGGTGTTCGATGGCACCTTGGAATCGGGGGACCTGCTGCCACCGATTCAGGAAAGGCTGCAGGTGATGGATGACTTGTATCTCGGGTTCACGACCAGCACCCCCAATGGAGGTTATCAGGTGTACGGTGGTGCAGGCACGTTCGATGAGGACTTGACCTTGAATGGCGGGGGACTGCAAGGGGGCGGAAAACTGGATTTCCGGACGGCCCATGCCGAAAGCGATCGGTTCGTCCTGTTGCCAGACAGCACCAAAGGATTGGCCCAGACGTTCACCAACCGGGAAAGTGCCGGGCCGCCACCGGTGCCCGAGGTGCAAGGCGAGGGTGTGGCCGTGCTGTTCGAGCCCCGTCAGTCGAGAATTTCAGCGCGCTCGGAAGATGTTCCCATCCGGTTTTTTGAAGGAGAAAGTGAATTGTCCGGAGCACTCACCTTGTCTGCGTCAGGCATGACGGGACAAGGCGACATGCGGTTCAACGGGGCGACCCTCTCATCGGAGATGTTCGAATTTGACCGCAGGCGGATTCTGTGCGACACCGCGTCTTTCCAGCTGGACCAGCGGGTTGAAGGGGCGTTGGCCTTCAAGACGGACAATGTGCATTGCACGATCGACTTCGATGCCCGGATCGGCGATTTCGCTTCCAATGACGGCGAAACCAAGATTGACCTCCCCGCCAACCAGTACCTGTGCTACATGGACGAGTTCAAGTGGTACATGGACAAGGACGAGATGGAGATGGCCTCCAATCGAGAGCCCCTCAACGACTTTGTCATCGACACAGATGACGCCGTGTCCCTCTCGAATTTCTACAGCACCCGGGCGGACCAGGATAGCTTGAATTTCTTGGCGCCCACGGCGATTTACGACATATCGGAAGCCGTGATCTCCTGTGAGGACGTGAAGTTCATCCGAACGGCGGATGCTTTCGTGGAGCCTGACAGCGGCAGAGTGGTGGTGCGCCGCCGTGCCCAGATGGACCAGCTCACAAAGGCGGTCATCGTGGCCAATGTCGTTTCTCGGCACCATCGGCTGTTCGACGCGGACGTCAACATCCTGGGCCGCTACGACTATGAGGCGAGGGCCAGTCTGTTTTACGTGGACGAGAATGGACTCGAGCAGCTCATTCAATTGGAAACGGTGGAGGTCGACACCAGTGGTGAAACGGTGGGAAGGGGCACCATCCCTGTACAGGAAGGGTTCAGCCTGAGTCCGTTCTTCGGATTCTCCGGTGAGGTTCGGCTGGCCGCAGCCCGACAACACCTCGAATTTGATGGCGCCGTCTCCCTCGAGGCGGCTTGTCCGGAGACCGACAAGCAGCAATTGTTGTTCGATGCGGTCATCGATCCGAAGGATGTCCGGATTCCCCTGGACACCACGTTGCGGACGCCGCTCATGGCCCACCTCGGCGTGGGGGCGTATTTCCGAGATGTGGATGAGCCCGGAGGCGGTCCGTATGGCGCCTTTGTCGATGAGGTGAGGGGTCACGATGAATTCCGGATTCTCGCGGCCACAGGAGACTTGCGGTATGACAAGCGCAACAGCCGCTACCTCGCCGGCTCG
Organism: uncultured Flavobacteriales bacterium; assembly: GCA_937967465.1. Lineage (GTDB taxonomy): Bacteria > Bacteroidota > Bacteroidia > Flavobacteriales_D > Sanyastnellaceae > UBA8752. The sequence goes on along the minus strand of CALBSW010000039.1, from coordinate 15,875 downwards.
CCAGAGAAGATGCTCCAGCCTGACCTGCCGGGAACGTTGATTTCCCTTGAAGCCGGACAATGTGCCGTCGAGGGAACCGGGCCTGTGCGCCTGCCCGTGGACATGGGGATGGTGACGCAGCGCACAGCTGGAAAGGTGAAGGTGTTCCCAACCGGCACGGGCATGGAAGCCTCCATCACGGCAGGGGTGGACTTCCCGTTTGACGATGCGGTCTGGAAAGCCTTGGCGGAGCGCATTCAGGTCTGGCCCACCGCGATTCCTTTGGACATCACCCAGACGACGTTTGAGCCGGCCCTGCGCGAGTGGCTCGGGTTGGAAGGGGCCGATGAGGTGTTGGGTGGAATGACCCTCATGGGCGCATTCAAGAAGACGCCTGCCAGCATCCAGCACCGCTTCCTGTTCACGGGACTCGACCTGACCTGGGACGCAAGCGAGGATGCGTTTGTCAGTGGAGAGAATGGCATCGGAATCGTCTCCATGGACAAGCAGCCGATTTTCCGCCGCATTCCGGGCCGCATCGAGTGGGCTTTGGGCGGTGGAGGAACACTCCGGATTTACCTGCACCTCGACGACGAGAATTGGTACTACTTCGAGTATCGCAATGGGGTCATGAACATCACCAGCAAGGATCAGCTGTTCATCGATGCCATCACCGAGTTGAAGGACGACAAGCGCCGCATCAAAGAGGACAACCAGCGGTTCATCTATCAGGTGTTGCCGTCGCGGTCGCGCAGAAACGAATTTGCCGACCGATTCCCAGAGTTCGATTGAGGGCGCTCATCCGGAGTGCGACGTATCTTGATGGGTCCATGAAGGGGCGCACACAACGGCGGTGGATTTCGGGCATGGCCTTCTTGGGGGCGATGTGGTGTTGGACATCGTCCGTTCAGGCCCAATGGCAACTGGCTTCACCTGACCCGCTCATCGAAGGCTACACCAATTTCTTGGGGCAAGGCCTGAGTTTCGTGGACTTCAATTTGGACGGCTGGGATGACTTGACTGTGCCCAACGCTTCAGGCGGTCTGAATTTTCATGCCGGAGGCCCGTCGGGATTCACGGAAGTCAACCTGGGCATCGAGCCCGCTTTCGGACGACCGACTGCCGTGGTCTGGCTCGACATTGACAACGACGGCGACCGCGATTTCCTGCACACGAGTTCCATGGCCATCACCTTTTTCGGTGGGGCATCCCAATTGTCACGGAGCCAGATTTGGATCAACGAGGACGGGGATTTTGTGGACCGCACTTCGGAGTGGGGGTGGGACGTTCTGGACAATCGTCCATGCACGGGTCTGGCCTTTCATGACATGGATGGCGATGGGGACCTGGACGGGATGGTCTCGAATTACGCCCTGCCGTGCTCGGACCTGTGGATGACCGAAAATGTCTTGATGGAGAACGCCGGGGACAGTTTCCTCGATGTCAGTGTCTCGTCCGGATTGGCCAATGGCTTGACGCCCACCTTCCAGTCGGTGTGGATGCATTTGAATGGCGATTCGTTGATGGACCTGTTCGTCATCAACGATGCCGGGGTCGAAGGCGGGTGTGTGCCCACCAACGAGGCTTACCTCAACAATGGAGATGGGACGTTCACCGAGTCGTCCGCGTTGCTGGGGTTGGATGTGACGATGTCTTCCATGTCGTCCACCATTGGCGATCCCGATGCCGACGGGGCTGAAGAGATCTTCGTGACCAACCAGAGCTTGGAGCCATTCTACACCTATCCGCAGGTCACATCGGCTTATTTCGATCGGGATTCGGCAGGTGATTTCACAGAGGCCTCCGCGGTGAGCGGTCTGGATTTGACCCAGTGGTCCTGGAGTGCCATGTGGGTGGACGCCGACCTGAACGGTTGGGACGACCTCATGGTCGCGACGTATCCATTCAATGTTCCGGGCGACGGTGAGGACACGGAGTTCTATGAGAATTACTGGATGGAGCATCCCGGTGCCGATTTGCAGAGTGGAGCGGCAGCCTTTGCGGACCATTCAGGTGAATGGCCCGGGGAGATGGCTCCGTTGTTTTGCCTGGTTCGCGGAGACTTGGACCAGGATGGGGACCCCGACATGGTGGGGCTGGGAACCGGACAGTACTTGACGGTCTGGGACAATGCCAGCGAAGAAAGCCACCCTGGTCACCATGGTCTGACGGTGTCCGTGTGTGGCACCCACTCCAATTCTGAGGCCATCGGCACCCGCCTGGTGCTGCACGTCGATGGGCATCTGCAGCAGCGTGTGTTGCGGGCAGGTGAGGACCTGTTTGCGCAACACAGCACCACCCAGTTCTTCGGCCTGGGCAACGCTGCGCAAGCGGACAGCCTGGAGGTCTTCTGGCCGGACGGTGCCCGCGAGGTCCACATGTCATTGGCAGCAGACAGTGCGTTGCGTTTGGTCCAGGGAGCCGAGGAGGCGCAGTTGTCACTGCTGTCGTTGGATGGCGACGTGGCCACCCTTCAGTTGGATTTGCCCCCCAAATGGACGGGCGTGAGCTGGAATGGAGATGAGGGAAGCGAACTGACTTGGACCGGTCCTGTTGGTGCCGCCCTCACTTGGGAGGGGCAGTGGTTCCATGGGGTGTTCACGCTGTCCGGTGCTGCGGATTGGTCGGCTTTGCTCGGCGTTGAGGCCGGTTGTACGAATCCTGTGGCAGACAATTATGCGCCCACAGCAGAATTGGACGATGGTTCCTGCACCTATCAGGGGTTCTGTGGTGCAGGTACGGTGTGGTCATCGGCCACAGGGCAGTGTGTGGTGGCGGACCCCAACTGTCCGCAGGATGTCAATGGTGACGGGTCGGTGGGCATCGCCGACATCCTGTACCTGCTGTCCTATTTCGGCCTGGATTGCGTGGAGTTCGCCGATTGACAGGCGATTTCCGACCTTGTGGACATGACGGGCTCCGCACCTTCCCATCCCAAGTACCCCCATCTCATGCAGCCCCTCGACGTGGCCGGCATGCGCATGCCGAACCGGGCCATCATGGGATCGATGCACATGAACCTCGAGGAGCAGCCCGGTGGCTTTTCCAAGCTCGCCCGATTCTACGCGGAGCGCGCCGAGGGCGGGGCTGGCCTCATCGTGACGGGGGGAATCAGTCCCAACCGCGCAGGTCGTTTGGCGCCTCACGGAGCCACGCTGATGAAGTCCGGACAAGTCGCCAAACACCGCACGGTCACGGAAACGGTTCACGCTTCTGGCGGACGGATTGCCCTGCAGATCCTGCACGGGGGACGCTACAGCTACCATCCGTTCTGTGTGGCCCCATCCAAGGGCAAGGCTCCGATCAGCAAATTCAGCCCATGGGCCTTGAGCGGGCGGGGAGTGGAGAAGACCATCCGCGATTATATCCGATGCGCCAAGCTGGCCCGCGAGGCAGGCTATGACGGCGTCGAGATCATGGGGTCGGAAGGCTATCTGATCAACCAATTCCTGACCCGTCGGACCAACCACCGGTCCGATCAGTGGGGCGGCGAGTTCGCCAACCGGGTCCGCTTTCCTCAGGAGATCGTCTCCCGGATTCGCGAGGCCTGTGGACCGGACTTCGCCATCATGTACCGCCTGAGCATGCTCGACCTCGTCGAGGAGGGCAGCGGTTGGGGCGAGGTTGTCGAGCAGGCCCAGATCATCGAGGCCGCCGGTGCAGACATCATCAACACCGGCATTGGCTGGCACGAGGCCCGCATTCCCACGATTGCCGCCATGGTACCCCGCGCAGGTTTTGCGTGGGTCACGAAAAAGCTCATGGGGCAAGTGGACGTCCCGCTGGTCACGACCAACCGAATCAACATGCCGCACGTGGCCGAGCAGGTGCTCGCCGACGGCTGTGCTGACCTGGTGTCCATGGCCCGCCCTTGGCTCGCCGATGGCGAGATCATGGCCAAAGCGATGGAAGGGCGCGAGGCCGAAATCAACACGTGCATCGCCTGCAACCAGGCCTGTCTCGACCGCACCTTCAAGGGCAAGGTGGCTGGGTGCGTCGTGAATCCGCGCGCTGGGCGCGAGACGGAATTCCCGCAAGTGGCGACCGAGAAACTCGAAGGCCGCTACGCCGTGGTCGGAGGCGGGCCAGCCGGCATGTCCACGGCCCTTGAGCTGGCCCGTCGGGGCGCTGAGGTGGACCTGTATGAAGCCCGTGAAGCATTGGGTGGCCAATTCCTGCTGGCCCGCCAGATTCCAGGCAAGGAGGAGTTCGCCGAAACCCTGCGCTACTATCAGCACGAGCTGGATGCCCATGGTGTGCGCATTCACCTGTCCACCCGATTTGAACCTGATATGGTGGGAGCGGCGAAAGCTGAAGGAAACCCGTTCAAAGCCATCGGCTGGTGTGCGGGCGTCCGTCCCCGAATTCCCTCCATTCCAGGCGCAGATTTGCCCCATGCCGTTCCATATGATGCGGTTCTCCGCGGAGAAATCGAAGTGGGGAAGCGTGTGGCGCTGATCGGTGCCGGCGGAATCGGGTTCGATGTGGCCGACTTCTTGTCGCATCCCCACGGAGAGGAGACCATCGAACGATTCAGGACGAGCTGGGGTATCGATGCCGACATTGAAACGGACGGAGGGCTTGAACCACCTCAACGCCCGGACACGCCGCGGGAGATTTTCCTGCTTCAGCGCAAGGAAGGCAAGCCGGGCAAGGGGCTCGGCAAGACGACAGGCTGGATTCACCGCTTGACCTTGCGCCAACGCGGGGTGCAGGCCATTCCCGGCGTGACCTACAAGGCCATCGAGCCCGGCGGGTTGTGCATTGAAGTGGGGGGCAAGGAGCAGTTCCTCAAAGTCGATCACGTCGTCTTCTGCTCCGGCCAGCTGTCCAACAACGAGGCTGTGTCCTCCCTGGAATCTTCAGGGATTCCAATTCAGGTCATTGGCGGAGCCAACGTCGCGTACGGAATCGATGCGGAGCGCGCCATCCGTGAGGGCTTCGAGTGGGCCCGCTCCCTCTGAACATCATTGCACGTCCCGGTGCACGGGGTGGGGAACGGCCTTGCGCCAGCGACCACCCGTGAGGTCGGGCACGTCCACGCGAACGGAACCGCGGGCGACACTCTCTTCGCCGAGGATGCCGACCATGCTCCACAGCACGCCGTCGTAGACGTTGAGGTCCAAAGGAAGCCCTTGGTTGAGGCATCGGATCAGGCGGTACATCATGATGAAGTCCATGCCGCCATGGCCCTGCTTGTGTTCGGCGGCCAGGGCCTGCAGCCGGGTCCACAGCGGATGGGCGTATCGGTCGCGCATTTCCGCAGTCTCAGCGTCATCGAGCCAATTGTGGCCCCAGGCCGGCCCGTGGTCGACGTACAGCCGGGAAGGATAGCCGTAGTGGGCGGCTTTGGAGCCGACGACCTTGTCGAGCCGGCTGTAAGGTCGGCCGGAGTGTGTGTCGAACTGGAGCATGATGCTCTTGCCCTGCACGGTTCGGATGAGGGTCGTGTTGACGTCGCCGCATTTCACCCTGCCGGCCATGTCCTGGAGCGCTTGCTCTTCGGAGTCGGACAAGGCTTCGCTCAACGCCGCTTCCCGCGAGCTCATGCTGACGAGGTGGGAGAGGGTGTCGCCGCGCAGGATGTCGAAATACATGCAGACCGGCCCCAAGCCATGCGTGGTGTAGAGGTTGCCGTTCCGAAACAGGTGGTGCTTCAATCGCCAACGGTCTTCGTAGTACGTGGGGTCGAGCATCATCACGCGCAGGTCGTGCAGGTAGGCGCACTCGGCATGGGTCAGGGTGCCAAAGACGCCCTCTTGGATCATGTTCAGAATCCACAATTCCTCGCCGTTGTAGCAGCAATTCTCCAGCATGATGCAATGCCGCTGTGTCTCTTCGGCCACTTGGATCAGGTCAATGCCTTCCTGGTACGTGGTGGCAATGGGCACTTCGCTCGCGGCGTGAAGGCCCTGCCGCATGGCGTATGCTGCCATGGGGGTGTGCCATTCCCAAGGGGTGCAGAGGAGTGCGAGGTCGGCCACGTCCGTGGAACAGGCTTCCTTCCACGCGTTGTCGTCTCCAGTAAAGACGCGGGGAGCGGTGGTCTGGAACTGGGCAATGCGTTCCAGTGTCCGTTGGATCTTGTCGGGATTGACGTCGCTGATGGCCGTGATTTCGGCGTGTCCTTGACCGATCAGCCATTCGAGCATGTCGATGAGGCTGCTGCCTCGGTTGCCCAAACCGAACAGGGCGATTCGCACGGTGGGAAGGGCCTCCGTCGCGAGGTCAAACACGGAGCCTTGGAGCTTGGCCGCCTGCACCCGTTCCGCAAACTCAACGGCGCCCATGGGGCCTGCTGCCCGCGCTGTGCGTCCGGCCATCAGGCCACCCAATCCGAGCAGGCCACCCTGCAGGAACTTCCGTCTCTTCATGCCCTCAAAGTAGGGCGGGCCATGGGATGTCAGGCAAACAGCGAGTCGATGGCTTGTTGGTCGAGCTCCTCCGAAGTCCCAAGGATACCATTTGGCAGTGCGAAGCCGCCGATGGCGTGGCGGATGAGGCGCAGGGTGGGGAAGCCGATGGCGGCCGTCATGCGCCGCACCTGGCGGTTTTTGCCCTCGTCGATTTGCAGCTCGATCCACGTGGTTGGGATGTTGGCTCGGTACCGGATAGGGGGTGTGCGCTCCCACGGTGGCGTGTAGTCCGGCAGGAGCCGGGCTTTGGCGGGGCGGGTGGTGAACACCTTGCCCTTGGCCTTCAGCTGCATCGGGCGCTCGAGGGCGCGGAGGTCTTCGGCCGTGGGGGCGCCTTCGACCTGGACGTGGTAGGTCTTCCAGATTTTGCGGCCGCCTTGGCCTTCGAGGATGCGGCGCTTCAGGTTGTTGTCGTCGGTCAACAGAAGCAGGCCCTCAGAGTCTCGGTCGAGACGGCCGACCGGGTAGACGTCTTTTGGAAAGTCGCCCAGTTCGGACAGGCCGGGGTGGCCGGCTTCAGGGGTGAACTGGCTGAGCATGCCGTACGGCTTGATGACGGCATAGGTGGCCATCCTTATTCGACCCAGTCGGCGACGAAGACGTTGGTCGAACGCGTCCGGCCGTTGTTGCGGTTGGAGCTGAAGGCGATGCGCTTGCCGTCGGGCGAGAACATCGGGAAGCTGTCAAACGCGTTGTCGAAGGTGATTTGCACGGGCTCGGCGCCGTGGATGTCCGTCATGAAGATGTTGAACGGGAAGGCGCCTGTGACGTGGTTGGAGCTGAACAGGATGTGCTCGCCATCGGGGTGGAAATACGGGGCCCAGTTGGCGCCCCCGAGGTTGGTGATTTGGCGCTGCTCGCTGCCGTCCACTTTGGCTACGAAAAGCTCCATGGCGGTGGGTTGGACAAGTCCTTCAGAAAGGAGCTTGCGGTAGGCGTCGGCTTCCTCGCCCTCGGCCGGGCGGCTGGCGCGCCACACGAGGTATTGGCCGTCGGGGCTGAAGAAGGCGCCGCCGTCATAGCCGAGTTCGCTGGTGACCTGTTGGATGTTGCTGCCGTCGATGTCGCAGGTGTAGAGCTCGAGGTCGCCGCTGCGGGTGCTGGTGAAGACCACTTTGTCGCCTTGCGGGCTGACCGTGGCTTCCGCATCGTAGCCTTCGCCACCAATGAAGAGGGCGGGTTCGCCGCCGCCTGCGCTGGCGGTGTAGATGTCGTAGGTGGGGTAGATGGGCCACACATATTCGCCTTTGGGGCCCCGGCGCGGCACCTCTGGACAAGCTGTGTCGGCGGCATGGGTGGAGGCGTAGACCACCGTCGTGTCTCCCGGCATGAAGTAGGCGCACGTGGTGCGGCCAAGTCCGGTGCTCACCGGAGCGGGCGGCGTCTCGGAAGGCGTGCCATCGGCGACGTCCATCACGTAAATCTGGTCACATTCCACGCCCCAGCCTGGGTTGGTGGCCTGAAAGACCAGGCTTTTGCCGTCAAAGGACCAATAAGCCTCGGCGTTGTCTCCGCCGTAGGTCAGCTGACGTACGTTCTTCAGATGCACCTCTTCATCGTAGCCGCGGTCCAGGCTGTCCGGCAAATCCGTGGTGGTCGGTGCAACATCTTGTGAACCTGCATCTGGAGCTGCGGTTTGACATGCAGCAACAAGCAGGACTCCGGCAAACGCAATGGCCGGGAAGGGGAAGGAGACGTTCATGGCGAAAAAAGCGACGCGAATGTAGAACTTCGCCTCTCCAACCGCGATTCCATTTCCATGAATACCTCTCGTCTCGTCCTTGGCCTGTGCATTCTGCTGGGCGCATCCGCTTGTCAATCTGGCTCCGACGGGGGCGCTGTGGTGGTCCATGACCAAGGCACTGAAGCCAGTGTGGCCGCCCTGCGGTCCGATGTGGAGTCCCTGACCGCAGACGCTTTTGAGGGCAGAGAAACCGGACAACCAGGGGCTTATGCTGCGGGAGAATGGGTGGCCGGTCGCATGGCGGCGCTTGGTTTGGTGGCTGCAGGCGACAGCGGTTACTTCCAGACGTTCCGTTACAAGCCGCACCCTCCAATGCAGGTGCATGGCGATACCCTCAAGACGATGGGCATGGCCACGGTCAACGAGGTGGTGGGCAAGAATGTCTTGGCCGCCACGGCCAATCCAGCGGATTCCTTGTCCGGCTGGGGCGTGATTGGATGTCACCACGATCACCTCGGATGGGGCGACGAAAACAGCCTGTGGCGAGGTGCTGCAGAGGGAGATTCGGCCATGCACCCCGGAGCGGATGACAATGCCAGCGGTGTGGCCATGGTCCTCGAGTTGGCCTCCCGTCATGCCGTGGTCCCCATGACGCAGTCTCCATTGCTCATGGCCAGCTTCAGCGGAGAAGAGAAGGGGCTGTGGGGATCGAATCACTACACCAACGAGGCCACGGTGGGTCTGGACAACATCGATTGGATGATCAACTTTGACATGGTCGGTCGGCTTCGCGGAGACACTTTGGCGGTGTATGGCAACGGCACCTCGCCAGTGTGGAATGACATTTTGGAGACCTGCAATGCGACGGACGGGGCGGGGTTTGAACTGGTGCTGAGTGAGAGCGGCGTGGGCCCTTCCGATCACACCTCCTTCTATCTGGAGGACATCCCCGTATTGCACTTTTTTACCGGCCAGCACGAGGACTATCACAAACCGACGGATACCGCCGACAAGTTGAACTACGAAGGCATGGTCCGCATCGCCGATTTTGCAGCTTGCATCGTGCGGGAGTTGGGGGTTCAGGATTCCATTCCGTTTACCAAGACGAAAGACAGTTCAAACGATGACACACCTCGCTTCAAGGTGACGCTCGGTGTTGTCCCGGACTACTTGTTTTCGGGTACGGGGATGCGGATTGATGGTGTGAGTGAAGATCGTCCTGCAGCAAAGGCGGGCATGCAAAAAGGGGACATCGTGGTGCGAATGGGAGACCATGAAGTCAATGACATGATGGGCTACATGGAAGGCCTGGCCATGTTTGAAGAAGGGCAGGTGACTCCGGTCGAAGTTCAACGGGCTGGCGAAAGCCTGGTGCTCGACGTGACTTGGGACTGAGTATCTTTGGCGTTCAAGGTGTTCCACCGCGCCGGCCCTCGGGCTGGTGAGGAAAGTCCGGACAGCATAGGGTACCGTACTTCCTGAAAGGGAAGGCGCCCGCAAGGGTGACAGACAGTGCTTCAGAAATTCAGACCGCCGATGGCCCTCGGGCACAGGCAAGGGTGAGAAGGTGGGGTAAGAGCCCACCAGCGTGTTGGGTGACCGCACGGCTTGGGTAAACCTTTCGGGCTGCAAGACCATGTATACCAGTGTTTGAGGACGACCCGTCCGATGCTGGAGGGTAGGTTGCGTTAGATCAATGGTGGAAAGTCCCTCGGGACTACAGAATCCGGCTTACAGCCTTGACGTCCCCGGGGCCATGCCCCGGGGATTTGTTTGTTTTTGCAATGGACTTCGGATGGGATTGCAAAACATGTTGTTGATTTGCAGCACCTAGCAAATACGAAACGACGTATTTCACCTCATATCTCCCATGGCAAAAAAATCAGCCATTTCTCTGGACGCCAATGAGCTCCAGCAAATTCGAAGCTTCTACGAACAGGAGCGCATTCAATTGGCAGCCCGTCTGCAGCATGTGGACCAAGTCATTGCCCGGTTGGGGGGTGCATCGATGCCCATCTCGGGTTTGGCGGCACCCAAGACCTCCCCAGCTCCAGCAACTGCGACGCCGGCAAAGCGTGGTCCAGGTCGCCCCAGGAAATCCGAAGCTTCTGCTGAACCCAAAAAGAAAGCAGGTCGTCCCAAGAAGCGCGGCCCGAAGAGCGTTTGGGGCAATTTCATCTTGCGTCGTCTCCGCCAGTGCGACCGTCCATTGAGTTATGCGGAATTGGTCCGAGATGCGATGGTTCTCAACAACCTGCCGGCTGAGAAGGAGAAGAATGCCAAGGCCAGCGTGCTGAATGCGGCATTCCGTCTGCGCAGCACGTTGAACAAGATTGACACGGTTGGACTGCCCGGAAAGAAGGAGAAGTTCCTCGTTCTCAAGTCTTGGATGAATGCAGAGGGCGGCCTCAAGGCCCCTTACGACAAGTTGTTTGAGACGGTGGCATCCAAGCCCATGGACGATCGCGGCCGACAGCCACGTCGTCCTTCAGCTGCGGTGGAGTCCAAGGCTCCGGCGCGCAAGCCCGCTGCCAAGAAGACGGCAGCAAAGCCTGCGGCCAAAAAGGCTCCAGCGCGCAAGCCTGCAACCAAGAAGGCAGCAGCAAAGCCTGCGGCCAAAAAGGCTCCAGCGCGCAAGCCTGCAGCCAAGAAGGCAGCAGCGAAGCCTGCGGCCAAGAAGGCTCCGGCCCGCAAGCCCGCAGCCAAGAAGGCCGCGAAAAAGGCCTGACCAACAGCTGCACATTCAACGAAAAAGGGCGCCACGCGGCGCCCTTTTTCATGTGCGAAAGTCCCTGATTAGCCTTGGTGAAAAGGGTAGCGGTAGTTGCGGGGAGGCGTCAGGGTTTCCTTGATGGTCCGAGGGCTGACCCAGCGCAACAGATTCAAGTAAGACCCAGCCTTGTCGTTGGTTCCAGAACCTCGGGCACCTCCAAATGGCTGCTGTCCCACAACGGCCCCGGTCGGTTTGTCGTTGATGTAGAAGTTGCCAGCGGCATTCTCCAAGGCGCGCATGGCGTCATCGATGGCGTAGCGTTCCCGGGCAAACACAGCGCCAGTCAGGGCGTACTCGCTGGTGGAGTCGACCATTTCCAATGCGGCGTCGAAATCGTCAGCAGGGTAGACATACAAGGTCACCACCGGTCCGAAGATCTCCTCTTCCATGGTTTTGAAGTGCGGGGTTTTCGCGAGGACCACGGTGGGCTCGACGAAATAGCCGACGCTGTCATCGCATCCGCCACCACACAGGATCTCCGCGTCGTCGCTGTTCCGGGCAAAGTCGATGTAGCCTTGGATTTTGTCGAAGGAGCGGCGGCTGATCACGGCTCCCACGAAGTTGGTCGGATCGCCAGGGGTGCCCACCTTGAGCGTGCCCACTTCGGCAACCAGCTTCTCTTGGATTTCAGGCCACAAGTTGTCCGGGAGGTAGACGCGGCTTGCGGCGCTGCACTTCTGCCCTTGGAATTCAAAGGCTCCGCGAACGATGCCGGTCACCACCTCGTCCACGTTGGCTGAGCGGTGTGCCAAAATGAAGTCCTTTCCCCCAGTCTCACCCACAATGCGGGGGTACGTCCTGTACTTGGCGATGTTTTCGCCGATGGTCTTCCAGAGGTGGCGGAAGACGCCAGTGCTGCCCGTGAAGTGCAGTCCGGAGAAGTCCGGGTGGTTGAATACCACATCACCAGCCACAGGCCCATCCACGGTCACGAGGTTGATGACGCCTTCCGGAAGGCCCGCTTCGTGGAGCAGTTCCATGATGACGTGCGCGGAGTAGATCTGCTCGTCGGAAGGTTTCCACACCACGACATTCCCCATGAGCGCAGCGGAAATGGGCAGGTTGCCCGCGATGGCGGTGAAGTTGAATGGGGTAATGGCAAAGACGAATCCCTCGAGGGCGCGGTATTCCAGGCGGTTCCAAATGCCCGGTGCACTCTCAGGTTGCTGGGCGTAGATCTCTTGCGCAAAGTGGCAGTTGAACCGCAGGAAGTCGATGAATTCACAAGCGGCATCGATTTCTGCTTGGTGCAGGTTCTTGCCCTGAGCCAGCATGGTGGCCGCGTTGATGCGCGTGCGCCAGGGACCAGCGAGCATTTCAGCTGCCCGCAGGAAAATGCTGGCGCGCTGTTCCCAACTGAGCGCCGCCCATCCGGTTCGGGCTTCGAGGGCGGCATCGATGGCCTCGCGAACATGGTCCGCAGTGCCAAAGTGTGCATGGCCGATGACACGTTGGTGGTCATGCGGTGGGGTCAGGGAGCGGCGGTCGTCGGTGGTGACTTTGCGGCCGCCAATGACCATGGGGACTGACACCGGCTCCTGGTTCAGCATGCGCTCATATTCTGCGAGCTGTGCTTCGCGTTCGGGGCTGCCTGGGCCGTAGCTCAAAACCGGCTCGTTCTCCGGATAGGGGACTTGAAAGAATGCGTTGGGCATGGATGTTCGTTCTGGCGGCAAAGGTAGAGGTCAACCCAAGCGACCAAAGGGTCAGGCCATTCCTGTTGAAAACACCGGCGATTCTGACACGGAGGATGCCCGTTGGGCCTGAATTTGCCAAGCATGAGGCGCCGGCGGGTCGGTCAAGTGTTCCAAAGCGTGAAATCCGTTGGATTTCGCGTGGTGTGGCTGTGCTTGTTGGCCGGACCCTGGTCTTTGACAGCGCAAGAGACGGACCTCAACGCCGTTCGCGAGCGGGCGGAAGCCCATTACCAGGCAGGGCGATGGTTGGAGGCCTTGGCGGATTTTGAACGGTTGGTTAGCCTGTATCCTGAAGAGGGATGTCTGCATGGAAGGTTGGCCGGCTGTGCATTGCGCGAGCCGGGAAGGTTGTCCATGGCACGTCGCCACTTGCGCATTGCCATTCGCAAAGCATGCTCTGACGTCGACTTGGAGTTCCACAGGGCGCGGTTGGCTCAATTGGAATACGACTTTGATCGCGCCGCTGACTTGTACACCGCTTATCTGGCAGCGGCTGGGAAAAAGGCCCGGTTTGGTGAGGAAGCCCGCACGGCATCCAGGATGTGCCAAGCCGTTCAATGGTCACCGGACGAAGCGGTTGGCTTGCAAGTGCTTGACCGCATTCCGGCAGATCCAGAAGCGGCTTTTCGATTCTATCAACCTGAAACGCCTGGTCTGAGATTGGTTTCTGTTCCCGCGGATTTGAGATCCAAAGCAGATGCCAAAGTGCCTGCTGGCCGCATGGCTTTTCATGATGGCGATACGTTGTTGGTTTTCGGCTCGTTGGGCAAGAATGGAAAGAACGGTTGGGACTTGTTCAGTATCAAGCTGAGTTCCGGCGGGTACAGTGACCCCGTGCCGCTTGGCGACTCGATTAACACGGAATTCAACGAGCGGGATGCGTTTCTCAGTCGCGATGGAATCCTGTACTTCTCCTCCGATCGACCGGGAGGACTTGGGGGCTATGACATCTATGCCATCCCGTGGTCTGGAGGTGTCTTTCAAGGCCGACCGCAGCGGTTGCCGTTTCCCATCAATTCGGTCAATGACGATGCGTTTTTCATCCCTGAGCCGGATGGCGGGGCTTGGTTTGCGTCCAATCGCGCGGCCTCTGACGGTCAAGTCCACGCGTTTCGAGTGGAGCTGCAGGACAGGCCATTCGAGTCTGGCACGGTGGCTTGGGTGGAAGAAGAAGTGGAGACTGCTGGGTTGTCCTTGCGGGTGTATCAGCAAGGTGAGGTGAAAGAAGACCTGCCCCTCGCCAACCAAGAGGCGGAGCACCTCCAGTTGGGAGGGCTGGATTCAGAAGCGGGGGTGCGTATCGCGCTGATGGACCAAGACCAAAACGTCGTCGCTGAAACCTATGGCACTGTAGATGGCACATGGGAGCTTCGAAAAGAGGGGCGAGGCTGGAACTTCACGGAGCGGGTGCAACCGGACTGGGCCATGATCGCAGATTTGCGTGCCACAGAAGTGTCTGATCTAGCAGCAAAAGCAACAGAAGAAGCTGCGGCAACGGACACTGCGGTGTTGTCCGAATCTCCTCTGGTTTGGGGAGAGTGGGTGAAGTCCCGTTGGTCGAGCGAGGAGGGCCTCGCTTCTCGAAACGTCCCGCTGGGTGCATCCCAGGCCTTGGACCGGCCAGAAGATGTTGAGGGAGTCAGGGTGTCAGACGTGGCAGGAGCCAAAAAGCCAGTGGAACAACCAATGGCTGAGGCGGATGCCATTCAAGAGGCTGGGCTTGATCTCCCGCAGAGGTCAGCAGTAGAATGGGCCGAGGTTCGACCAGCTGAAGAAACCTTGAATCAGTTGCTCATGGAGTCGCCTGCCTTGGTGCAGGAAGTGTGGGAGCAAAACATGGAGCAAGTGTTGGTTCTGGAGCAGTCCTTTTTGGACAACCCCAACATGACACTGGCTGGAGCGCTGTATGATGCAGTGGACCTATTGGAAGGTTGGGCTCCAGATGCTTCGAGGGTGAGCAGTCAGCTACAGGACGCAGTCGATTTCGATGACATCCGCGCCATGCTGGATACGTGGAGTGAGGCGGTTCAATCGGCTACCAAAGCATCTCTCGCCAAAGTCGCGGGTGACGCAGCTCTGGCCTACCGGAGGGAAAAATTGGCGCTCCGAGAATTGCAACAGGAAGGCCGTCCTGGCTTCGATGAATTGCAGCGCAGTTGGGCCGATCATGTGGACGCCCAACGGGGCGTGGCTGAAGTGGATCCAGCGGCTTCCATTTGGACCGTGGACAGAGGCGATCAGCTTTTTGAAGAAGTCGACTTTGTGTTGTCGAGAGGCTTAGGGGTGTGGTCTCGGAAGGAGCGTGCTGGCTGGCGCGGCAAGTGGCTCGATCGACAACGCCGCCAGTGGGAATCCCATCGTGATCAATGGGAAGTGGAGAGGAGTGCCTTGCTCGAGGTGGAGATGGCAGGGCTTCAAGAGGAGGGTGAGTTGGAGTCCGCAGGCAAAAAGGTGGGCTCGGAGGGCCTCGAGGACCCATTGGGAGAGAATGGTGCAGAGTCCCTCGTTGGTTTTGGGTTTCAGGGTTGGTCTGGCTTGGAGGACGCCATCAAAGACGAATTGCGCAGGGAGATGGCACTTTTCGCGGAATCCGATGAGGCCGTTGCAAGAGCTTGGCGACGATTTGTTTCTGCTGCTGGTCCGTCGGCTGTTCCGCAGATTGAGAATGCGCAGGACTTGGCGGAATTGGATGAAAAAGTGGCCAGCCGATGGGTAGACCTGAGGCAAGCCATGTTGGAGGCTTGGGAAGCTGGTTTCGCTGAGCGCCCGGCCAATTGGCAAATGGAATCGGAGGCTGAGTGGGAGGAATGGCGCGCGTCGGACGTCTTGCGGGACAATTCGGCATGGCAGGCTTTGGAGATGGCCTTGTCCGAATTGGACATGGCTATGGAATCCATGGAGGATGCGAGATCCAAGGCATCCGAATTGCGATCGGCAGAAGACAAGTGGGACCAACAAGAGGTGGGGTTTGCAGCGGGTCTGAAGCGGGCAGAAGCAGCGCAGCGCGTTCAAGAAATTTGGAGTGCGCAGTCTGAGATTTGGCGCGAAGCGATTTCTGCCGAAGAAGCTGCGGCCCTGGCGGCTGCCGAAGAAGCTGCGGCCCTGGCGGCTGCCGAAGAAGCTGCGGCCCTTGCGGCTGCCGAAGAAGCTGCGGCCCTTGCGGCTGCCGAAGAAGCTGCGGCCCAGGCGGCTGCCGAAGAAGCTGCGGCCCAGGCGGCTGCCGAAGAAGCTGCGGCTCAAGCGGCTGCCGAAGAAGCTGCGGCCCAGGCGGCTGCCGAAGAAGCTGCGGCCCTGGCGGCTGCCGAAGAAGCTGCGGCCCTGGCGGC
>CALBSW010000038.1 GCA_937967465.1 uncultured Flavobacteriales bacterium | reverse complement strand
GCTTCTCCCAGTCGCTTCCGCTCCACAGGATGAACTCCTCCTCGTGCTCTTCGCCCTCATGCTCCTCGCCTTCGTGTTCTTCATCGTGGGAATGGCCCTCGGCTGTGTGCAGGTCCCAGCGGATCTCCGCCAGTCCGTCATTGTCGCAGAACGCGTCGTGCAAGGTCACCGTGGTGCCAGCCTCCACCTCGAGCTCTCCAGCGAGGATGCTGGGCAGTCCGGTGAGGTTGTCCGAATCGCAAACCGTGGGCGGCTCCGTGTCGGTGGTGCCGCAAGAAGCCAAGGCTGCAGTGGCCGCGAAGGCGGCGAGGTATGTGTTGATTTTCATGATGTTGTTTGTTCTGTTTCAAAAGGGCGGTCATGATCGGTCATCCGTCTGCGTCACATCGAACGTGAGGCGCAGGGATGCCCATCGCCCCTGGGTGACCAGTCCCAGGGTGCGGTACGCACTGACGTGGTCGAGCCACGCCGCGTTCATCAGGTTGTCCACGTCCAAGGCGAGCGTCATGCGCTCTCCTTCGACTTGGAGTTCAACACCCCACAGGCTCGCGCCCGGGGTGGATTCTTCATTTCGGGCCGTCAGGTTGGCGCCGGCAATCCAGCGGTGACGGGGACGGACAAACGCCTTGTCCCCCAGCGGCCACCAGAGGGCACTGCGGATTTCCGTCGGCGAGGTAAACGGCAAGCCGAGCCCGGTCTCGAGCGCCCATTGGCCGAGCAGCGCCACCGAGGTGGACAGTCGGCCGCGGCCCACCCGCAGATCCGCCTCGACTTCGCCCCCCGTCCGGAAGGCGTCCAGCGCCTCGAACGCGTAGACCTGTCCCGCGTGGACAATGGGCGCAAACGAAGCCGTGGGCGTCAAGTGGATGAAGCCGTCGTGCAGGGCCGCAAAACCGCGGGCGGACCAACGGAACTGCTGGTACTCTGTAGGGTCGTGGGACCCGATGGTCGCGCGAACTTCCGCCGTCTTCTCCGGTGCCAGATCCGGATTGCCTTGCTCGAACCGGAAGGTGCCATGGTGGATGCCGTTGGCCGCCAACGAATAGCTGTCGGGCACGCGGGAATACACCGTGGCGGTCCATTGGCCTTCCAAACGCTGACCAAGATGGAACGGCTGGTTGACCATCAGCGCCCATCCCGCCATCATCCTGGCGAGGGCCGTCGCCCGCACATCATCCCCGACCACGGCCCCATCGGACGCGTACAGCGGCTCCGTGTGGCCCACATTGGACACGCGAACGCCGTCCAGTCTCAGTCCAATTCGGCCGGCCCTCCACTTCCGGTCTGCAATGGCAGACACCCGGGTGCGCAGGTGGTCGGGAAGAAGAAACTCCCAACCGGAAGTCCGGCCGTCCAAGTGTTCCGCCTGGAATCCGAAGGCACCGTGGATGCCCTCCCACCGGCTCTCCACGAACACATGCCGCTCGTCCAACAAAAGGCTGAGCTCGCTGTCCGGTTCGGGGCCATAGCCGTGGGCATGGGGCGGTGCAGACTCGATGCGGAGGTTCCGCGAGAGGGACAACCGCACCGTGCGGTCGAGGATGCCGGGGCGAATCCATTTGCCCGCCAACTGAATCCGTTGTGCTTGCTGGCTGGGGATATTCAACGAAAAGCGGTCTCCATCGCCCTTGAGCTCCGATTGACTGGGCACACCAATGATGCCGGGGAACAAACCCTGAAGCACATCAGACGCCCTGAGGTCCAGCGAGAACTGGCCCCGCTTGGCATTTTCCCAACGCGCCCCCAACACGGCATGGCCTCCTCGACCGCCCGTGTTGGCCAGACGTCCATCCTCGATCTCAAGCACGCGTCCGATGTAGTTGAACCGGTCCTGCGGGACATTCCGGTCTCCGAACCGGGCCAGGGAAACCCCGGCGTGCCACTGTCCATTGCCTTGGCGCTGGCGGTGCAGCACGTGGACCCGGCTTCGGGCATCCCCTGCCCTGTGGCTCGTGCCCAGCGTCGTTCGGCTGCCCGGTTGGCCCAGCATGCCCAGCGGCTTGAGGCGGACTCCACCGCCCATCGCCTCGGGGCTCAACCAAACCTGACCGCCACCGGGCACCCACTCGGTCCCGCCATAGAGCGCCGGGTCGAGCAGAACACCATGGTCCGCTCCCCATCGGCCGCCCACCTGGGGCACCCCGTCTTCGAGCACGGCCACCCGGGAGCCGACCAGCCCCCGAAGCACGGGCTGCACCAGCCCGGCACCGAGGTCGAGGCTGCGGACGCCCGCCACGCGGTCCAAGGTGGTGAGCAGGTCGCCAGCATCGGCCACCTCTTGGGCTTCCGCCACCTCCTCGCTCGTGGTCGCCTGAACGGCGGCATCCTCCAAGGTGATGGCCAGCCACCACAGGTCCACATCGTAGTGGGTGGTGCCCTCCACAACCCGCACCGTCTCCATTGCGCGGCCATGGGCCAGCACGGTCAGGGAGTCAATGCCCACGGGGCACGACGCCACGAACCGGCCGTCTGTGCCGGCGGAAAACGTGGCACCACAAGGCCACGCCTGAATCAAGGCGTCGCCACACGGGGTGCGGTCTTCAGCGTGAAAGACGTGTCCGTCCACCGTCTTGGGCAACTGGGCACACAAGGGGTTCAACGCCGGATTCAACACCATCCACATGGCCAGAACGCAGCAAAACTTGAACCACCGCATCGCCCAGACTGAACTCAGAATGGCGGACACGTCCCACGCCACAGGGGGTGGAAACATGAGGAAAAATGGGGGGTGAAACGGAACTCAGAGCAGGCTCCGCACCGGTGGCCCTCGCCAACCGATTCCCGGCGCACAGGCCGGGCCTGTCCATCCATTCTGAACCTCTCCCATTGAAGGGGAGCAAGGCCAATCCGGAGGGACATCCGCCAAGGCGAACACTTCGACAGACAACGCCGGGACACTGGTCCAATCGCACAATGGGCAATCGCCATCGGCCCTGACGAGATCGTCCTCTGCCGGCCATGTGACCGGCGTTGCGTCGTGGTGGTGATGTGAGCATCCCTCGTGATGGACGAGGTCCGCGAGGTGGTGCCCAACAACGTGCTGCAATTGCATGAAGTGTACTCCACCCCAAATCAGGAGGAAACCCCACGCTCCGATGAGTGCCCGTTGCGACATCGCCCGCGAAGCTAACCCGAAGCCCCGGTAAGCCGATGTCGAGAGGCATGAATTCAGATGACCCTTCGCATGGGATTTGCTCCTTTTGTGAATCAACTTGCCCCCATGAGTTTCGCCCAACGCCTCCTCGACCACTTGCTGACACCCCAAGCGGACCGCGCCACAGACCAAGCCCCAGGGACCTGCCCCAACTGCTGGGGCCACCAAGGGTGGGACGGCAAAATCCGCGACCTCTTCGCTGACAAGCAAATCGACATCAACAACCACAAGGAGAGCCACGCCTTCATTCAAGACTTCGTCGTGAACCACATTGACGGAATCCGATTGAAGAAGGGAAACGACGGCTTCGCGTGCCCCCATTGCCACACTGTTTGCAGCACGGAAGACGGGCATTCACATTGAGCCGTCCACAACATTTCTCGCAGATTTCCAGCACTTTGTGGTGACCGGACGCGGATTCCGGCGTTTTTTCGCGCCCTCAAATCCGACCCCCTCCCATGAGCGGACTCCGCAACGTCGCGATCATCGCCCACGTCGACCACGGCAAAACCACGCTGGTCGACAAGATCATCCACCACTGCAACGTCATCGACCCCCGCAAGGCGACCGGTGACCTCATCCTCGACAACAACGACCTCGAGCGCGAGCGCGGGATCACCATTCTGTCCAAGAACGTCGCGGCGAACTACAAGGATGTCAAGATCAACTTGATTGACACTCCAGGCCACGCGGATTTCGGCGGTGAGGTCGAGCGCGTGCTCAAGATGGCCGACGCCGTACTCCTGCTCGTGGACGCGTTCGAAGGCCCCATGCCGCAGACCCGCTTCGTCCTCGGCAAGGCCCTGGAGCTCGGCCTGATTCCGATCGTGGTGGTCAACAAGGTGGACAAGGAGAATTGTACCCCTGACCTCGTTCAGGAACAGGTGTTCGATCTGATGTTCAACCTCGGGGCCACCGAGGAACAGTTGGATTTCACCACGGTCTATGGTTCGGCCAAGATGGGCTGGATGGGACCCGACTGGGAGAACCCAACGGAAGACATGAGCTTCCTGATGGACACCATCCTGGACACGGTTCCGGAGGCCCCCTACGTGGAAGGCACCCCGCAACTTCAAATCACGTCCCTCGACTACAGCCGGTTCACCGGTCGGATCGCCATCGGCCGGCTCTTCCGCGGTGACCTGCACGCCAACCGCGACTACATGCTCTGCACCGCGGACGGCAACCGCAAGGTGCGCGCCAAGGAGCTGTTCGTCTTCAGCGGACTCGGCAAGGAGAAAGTGGACCACGTCCGGTCCGGCGCCCCATGCGCCATCACCGGCATCGAAGCCTTCGAAATCGGTGACACCCTCTCCGACCTC
>CALBSW010000037.1 GCA_937967465.1 uncultured Flavobacteriales bacterium | reverse complement strand
GAAGAGCAGAGAAATTCTCATGAGGTCAAGTTAGGGAGCGTTGTGGATGCGGAGGCCCTCGATGGGGCACCCGACCGCATCCGTGACCGGGGTGGACACGGGGCGGCCATTGAGAACGTCCTTCAATGCTTTACGCAAATCCCGGTTCCGAGTTCGGGGGCGTCGCTTTCCAGGCGCGAAATACCGGTCGTTCAACCGGCCGCGGTACACCACGGAGTCCCGTTCATCTAGAACGAAAACCTCCGGGGTCCAGCGGGCGTCCAGGCGACCAGCCCAGCCGGCTGTGTCCGCCATCAGCGCCATGTTCAAATCGTAAGTCTCGCCGAATTCAGCGATTTGATCCGGACGGGTGGAAGGGTTGGGAAAGACCCCGACAAACTCAACGGGGGCGCCGGCAAACTCCTCTTCGAGCAAGCGCATCTCATGCGTCATGTTCTGACAAATGGGACAGAGCGGGGCAAGGAAGAGGATGACCCTCCAAAAGGGCTTGGTGATCGTCATTCGCAGGGGGTGCCGTCAAGAACAAGAGGGGTGAGGAGGAGATGACCGTGCATGGGATGTCAGGACCTTGAAGATAACGGCTCACGCCCACCCCGGTTTAAGCGCTTTGCCGCGTGTACATTGACGGCATGCAATTGACGGGGTTGGATTGGGGCATCATCGCAGCGGTGCTGCTCATCGTCCTGGGCATCGGCTGGTGGTCGGGTCGGCAAGGCAAGGGCGATTCTGAGGACTACTTCCTCGGGGGCCGGTCCATGCCTTGGTGGCTGCTCGGGACCTCCATGGTGGCGACGACTTTCAGCGCGGATACGCCAAACCTTGTCACAGATCTGGTCCGGCAGCAGGGCGTGTCGGGCAACTGGGCATGGTGGGCCTTCCTGTTGACGGGCATGCTCACGGTCTTCGTCTATGCCCGCCTGTGGCGCCGGTCGGGCGTCCTGACCGACATCGAATTCTACGAGCTCCGCTACGGGGGCAAGGCAGGGGCGTTCCTCAGGGGGTTCCGGGCTGTGTACCTCGGCTTGGTGTTCAATGTACTGGTCATGGCCACCGTCAGTTTGGCCGCCATCAAGCTCGGCAGCATTCTGCTGGGATGGCCAGGTTGGATGACCCTCGCAGTAACGTGCAGCGTCACCCTGTTCTTCAGTGCCTACGGCGGGCTTCGGGCCATCCTCTGGACCGACCTCTTCCAGTTTGCCCTCGCCATGGGGGGCGCGGTGGCGGCTTGCCTGTGCGTCCTGTCCATGCCGGAAGTGGGCGGCCTGGAGGGGTTGATGACCCACCCGAATGTCAGCGGGAAGTTGTCCGTCTGGCCGGATTTCAGCGATCCGGAAGTATGGATCCCCGTGCTCCTTGTTCCGCTCGCCGTACAGTGGTGGGCGAGTTATTATCCGGGTGCCGAACCCGGTGGAGGCGGATACATCGCCCAGAGAATGTTCAGCGCACGGAGCGAGGACGATGCCGTCGGAGCCACGTTGCTGTTCAACGCGGCCCACTACGCCTTGCGTCCTTGGCCTTGGATTCTCGTCGCCTTGGCCTCCCTCATCGTCTTTCCCGACCTCGACTCCATTGCAGCGGCATTCCCCGCATTGGCCGCGGACAAGGTGGGACATGACGTGGCCTATCCCGCCATGTTGAGCCTGCTGCCCTCCGGCCTGCTCGGCTGGGTGACTGCCTCGCTGCTCGCTGCGTTCATTTCGACCATGAGCACCCAAGTCAACTTGGGCGCCAGCTATCTCGTCCACGATGTGTGGGTGCGCTTCGTTCGACCTGACGCGACCGAAGCCCAGCGCGTCACAGCCGGCCGATTGGCCACGGTTCTGTCCCTCCTGACTGGCGCCGCATTGAGCTTGACCCTGACCTCCGCAGGACAGGCGTTCAACCTCTTGTTGTTGTTGGGTGCTGGAACCGGCGGCCTCTTCATCCTTCGGTGGTTCTGGTGGCGCATCTCGGCCGGCACGGAGATCGCAGCCATGGTCATCTCGCTGGTCGTGGCCATTTACTTCACGTGGATCCACGACGCGCTGGCGGCCGAGCCGGTGGCCCTGGTCCCTGCGATGGCGGGTTGGGCCAAACTGGTGGCGGGCAGCCTGATCACCACGGCCGGCTGGGTCTGCGCCGCCTTCGTGCTGCCGCCTGAATCTGCCGATGTGCTCCAGCGGTTTGTCAATCTCGTCCGTCCGGGCGGCCCCGGCTGGTCGCAGTTCACCCCCGAGGGCGGTTCGGTGGAGCCGTCTTGGAACGTGCCGCGCGCACTGCTGCAAGCCGCACTGGGATGCATGGCCGTCTATGGCGTCTTGCTGGGCGTGGGCAGCCTGCTGTTTGATCAGACAGGCGCCGGAATCGGTTTCCTTGCCGTCGCGGCGTTGAGTACCCGAGCCATCTTGGTGTTGCAGCGCAAAGCGGCATGACCCCCTTCACCACATCCGCGCCCGCGAGACTCTGCTTGTTTGGCGAGCATCAGGATTATCTGGGGCTGCCGGTCATGGCGATGGCCATCAATCGGCGATGCCGATTGGATTGGACGCCCAGGGAAGACGCAACGGTTCGACTGACCAGCGCCGCTTTGGGAGCCGTCATGCAAATGGACATGACGAGCCTGAATTTCGACCAGCCCGCCCATCCATGGGAGGCCGTATTGGCCCATTTCATTCGGGAAACGGGAGTCCTGCCGAAGGGCATGGACGTCCACATTCAAAGCGACATCCCCATTCAGGCAGGATGCAGCTCTTCCACCGCCTTGATCACGGCCTGGGCTGCAGGATGGGGGCGGATATGGGGCAAGGTGGAGTCACTTGCTGACCTGGCCAACCGGTGCCACAAGGCGGAAGTCCTCGCTTTTCAAGGCGCAGGAGGGAACATGGACCACCTGGCCTGTGCGCATGGCCATTTCCACCGCTTCGGACAGGGCGCGCCACGGGCATTGCCTCCACTCGAAGGGGCTTTCATCCTCGGCGATTCCGGGGAACCCAAGGACACCCAAGGCCACCTGGCCCGTTGCAAGGAGGCCAGACTACCGTTGATGCCCCACCTCGACATGGGGCATTCAAACTGGTCCGAAGACCAACGCCAATTGGCAAAGGGGACCCGGGTCAATCGGGACCTGGAGGCGACGTGGGCGGCTCGTTTGCAATCGGGAGACGCAGATGGCGCGGGGTTCGGTGCGGATCTGACACGGCACCATGCGGTGCTTCGGGATGTCCTCGGACTGTCTACCCCCAAGATTGAAGCCATGCTGGACGCAGCGACAAAGGCCGGCGCTTGGGGTGGAAAAATCAATGGGTCCGGCGGCGGCGGCTGCATGCTGGCATACACCCCAGAAGACAAAGCGGAGGAGGTCGCACAGGCCGTTCGGGAGGCAGGAGCCAAAAACGCTTGGGTGGTGTCCATGGACGAAGGCGTTCGCCATGAATGAGTTGAATCCACTCATCATCATGGCGGCAGGGAGAGGGAGCCGCATGAGGGCCAGCGCTCAGGTTCCGGAATGGGTGTTGGAAGAAGCCGCCAGCCGCCCAAAAGCCATGATCCGCATCGGACCAGAGCGAATCCCCTTGCTCCAACGATTGGTCGAACAGGCGAGGGCAGAAGGGGTCGGCCCCATTTGCATTGTCATCGGAGAAGGAGATGACGTGACCCGCCCGCATTTCGAACAGCCTGGTGTCGCGCATCCCGAACTCCATTTTGTGGCGCAGCCCATCCCGCCAGGCCGAACCAAACCGCTTGGAACCGCACACGCTGTTCAAGTGGCGCTTGAAGCGCATCCAGAATGGGATGGAAGCAGTGTGACCATTGTCAATGGAGACAACCTTCCTCCCTTGGGCGTACTGCAAGCCATGCAGGCTGAACCTGCTTGCTTGCCGGCCTTCGATCGGGACCACTTGGGACTCCCCGCCGAACGCGTCCATGCGTTTGCCGTCATTGAAGCCGAAGCCGACGGCCAACTCCAGGCGATTCATGAAAAGCCAGATGGCGCCACCGTGAATGCCGCAACCTGGCCAGACGGGACCGTCCGGGTGAGCATGAATTGCTTTCGAATGCCCTTCCATGCTTTGCTGACTGCCGTCCGTGAGGTTCCGGAGCACCCAGTGAGACAGGAACGGGAATTGCCCACAGCCGTCTCCATTTGGGCCGCGAACAGCGGGCAAGGCCTGCGCGTGTTGCCCATGACAGGTCAGTTTTACGACTTGACCCATCCAGAAGACATCCTGAAGGCCAGAAACAAACTCGATCAGGGAGCCGCCACCCTTCAGGATTGAACTTGCGGGCTGGCCCATGTGTCATTTCGTTGAAACCTGAACTCATGCCTTCATTTCGACTCCTTGCACTTGTGATGGCCATGCTTGCACTTGCGGACGGACTCTCTGCCCAGTGCGATTCCTCGGATTTCGCCCTGCTTTGCAATGACGGCGACATGGTGAATGACGCCGTCTTCTCTTGCGGGTTCTCCTGCTTTCTCGCCAGCGACATCACCGCGTGCTTCGACGAATGCATTGCCAACGCAGTTCCGCAAATGAGTGCAGGATGCGTCAGTTGTTTCGCGGCACAGAGTACGTGTGTGAGTGACAATTGCTTCCTGACGTGTGCATTCGGAAGTGAAGCCGATTGCGAGGCCTGTGTTGCGGCCAATTGTCAAACTGGATTTGAAACGTGTGCGGGCATTGTGGACGTGGACGGAGATGGCGAATCCACGGTGTGCGATTGCGATGACAGCAACGCCGATGTATACCCAGGAGCTCCGGGCACCGCTGCGGGATTGGACAACAACTGCGACGGCGCACTCTCAGCGGAAGAGCTGGGATGCCCCTTGGACTTGAACGGAGATGCGCTGATCACCGTGTCCGACGTATTGGTCCTGCTTTCCGAATTCGGGTGTCTGTCCGGATGCTCAGCGGACATCGATGGAGACGGCCAGGTGACGGTCTCCGATGTCCTGGCCCTTCTGGGCGGATTTGGGACGGACTGCTGAACGGGCCTTCAGCTGAAGAATCCCCGTTCCTGCTTGGCCAACCGGCGGAGCAACGGACTGCACCGATAGCGTTCTTCGCCGTACTCGGCTTTCAACGCATCCAAAGCGGCCACGCAACGGTCCAATCCGACTTCTTCTGCCCAAGCCAAGAGTCCTTTCGGATAATTGACCCCGCCTTTCATCGCCCGATCCACATCCTCCGGGCTGGCCACTCCCCAAAAGACGGCATCGGCCGCCTCATTGATCAGCATGACCAGGATGCGCCACAGGATGTCTTGACCCAAATCCTTGTCCATTCTCGGCTCCGGAGCGGGGGCACCATCGGAGTGATCATGCCAACCGCGACCTGATTTGCGCCCGAGCCAACCCGCGTCCACATTCCGCTTTTGCGAGAAGGACGGAGTGTACCGCGCATCGTGGTGGAAGGCGGTCCACACACTTTCCGTCACGGCGTAATTGATGTCATTGCCAATCAAGTCCATCAACTGGAAGGGACCCATCCGAAAGCCGCCCAATTCGGTCATGGCCCAATCGATGGTGGCCACATCGGCGATGCCTTCCTCCATGATGCGGATGGCTTCACCGTAAAATGGACGTGCAACACGGTTGACAATGAAGCCCGGAGTGTCTTTGGCGATGGCGGGCTGCTTGCCCCATTGGCGCATCAACACCGACATCTCTTCGCTCAAGTTTTCCCGGGTTTGGAGCGCAGGTACGACCTCGACAAGGGGGAGGAGCGGAGCGGGATTGAAGAAGTGCAGTCCGATGCAACGCTCAGGGCGGCTCAGTGCGGATGCAAGCGCCGTGACAGACAGGGACGAGGTGTTCGTGGCCAGGACACAATCACCTGACACCACTTCTTCCAAGCTTCTGAAAATCTGCTCCTTGACCGTCATTTTTTCTACGACGGCTTCAATGACGAGACCCGCATCAGACAGGTTGTCCATGTTGGTGGAGCATTGGATGCGCGCCAGAATGGCATCGGCTTCCAACGCCTGAACACGGCCCTTCTCCACGAGGCGATTGAACACCTTTCGCAAACTGGCCGTGGCTGCCTCCAACGCGTCTGGGCTGAGGTCGACGAGGGTAACCGGGTGTCCTGCGGTGGCCGCAATCTGGGCGATTCCCCGTCCCATGGTGCCAGCGCCAATGACGCCGATGTGCGTGTTGGTATCCATCACTCACAAAGGAAAGGGACACAGAAACGAAGCAGAGTGCCTGTGGCCTGCGGATTGCCACCATCGGCCCCTTCATTGCTCAGAACAACCCACGATTCACCGCCATGCTTACACGATGCTTGCACTGTCGCACACCGCTTCAAAACCGAGCAGAATCCGCGTACTCTGGAGACTTCTGTTCAGAATACTGTTTGAGTCAATACCCTTCGCCATCGCGCCAACGGGCGCAACCCACTTGGGTGAAAGAGGCGGCTGAAAGCGTGGTGGCCGTGCAACAGATCTTGAAAAAGAACCACGACATCTTGCGCGCCTTCAGGGTGTGGAACACGACGAACATTGTGGCTTCAGATGTCCCCGCACTGACGTGGCTCGAGCACCAAGGCTTTGATTTCGAACACCACACACGCTTGTGCGTGAATCCCACCGGAGACACAGAGGTCTGGTGTTACGACGAGGGCTATCGCCTGGATTCTTCGGGCAAAGTCACGCCGTTGTGATCAGCGTCGCCGACGCCGTCCGCCACCAGGCTTCCGCTTTTTCTCGTGGAACGCTCCCTTGAAATTGGGGTCGGCTTTGCGCTTTTCTCGGTCCACCGCCCGCGCCATGGCCTGCGCCTCCCATTTGGGTGTGGCTTCCACCACAACGTTTTCCGGCAATGGAGAGATGTCCATGGGTTTCCCCAGCAACCCTTCGATGCGCTTCAATGCCGCCTTTTCACTGGGATCGATGAAGGTGATGGCACGTCCAGTCCGCATGGCCCTGCCTGTGCGTCCGATGCGGTGGATGTAATCGTGGGGGTCCCGCGGAACCGTCACATTGATGACCAAATCCAATTGGGGCACATCAATCCCTCGGCTGGCCACATCGGTGGCGACCAAGATTTGAAGCTCTCCAGCCTTGAATTCCTCCATGGCGTGAATCCGGCTGTTCTGGCCCTTGTTGGCGTGCAAGGTGCGGACAGAGCGGGTGACCTTCTCGAAAATGCGCTGACCAATGCGCTCGGCCTGGTCCTTTTCTCGAACGAACAACAAGGCCTGCGTGCCCACATCTTCCTGCTGCAGAACGTGCTCGAGAAGGTTGAGCTTCGTCCCGAAATTGTCGGCTCTGAATCCCGACTGGCTCACCGTCTCAACAGGAGTGCTCTGCGGAGAAGCCTCCACCCGGGTTGGCCACAGCAAGAACTCGTCGGCCATGGCTTCCGTCTTTGGGGGGTAAGTCGCAGAGAACAACAGGTTTTGTCGCTTGGTGGGCAGAATCTCAAGGAGCTTTCGAAGCTGCGGCATGAACCCCAGGTCCATCATCCGGTCAGCCTCGTCCAGCACCAGATGCTGGATGGATTTCGTGTTGAACGCCTGTCGCAAGTAGAGCTCCATGAATCGCCCCGGCGTGGCCACCACCAAGTCGACTCCGGCCTCGAGGCGTTGCTGCTGGGCCCTGTGACCCACGCCGCCGTAGACCACATCGACCCTCAAATCCGTGCGGGCCGCCAGCCGTTTCGCCACATCTGCGATTTGCAAGGCCAATTCTTTCGCAGGGGTCAGGATCACGCACCGCGGTCCCTGACCTTGGGCGTGGGACAACATCCCCATGATCGGCAGCAGAAAAGCCAGGGTCTTTCCCGTCCCGGTTTGAGCAATGCCAATGACGTCCTGTCCCGCGCGAATCCTGGGAATGGCCTTTTGCTGGATCTCCGTGGGCGAGGTGATGCCCATGTCATCCAAGGCGTCCAAATATTGTCTTGTGACCTTGAGTTCGGAGAACGTCATGGCGCAAAGTAACCGCATGCCGTTCCTTTGGGGCGTGGAATTCCGCGACCTGAACGCATTTCTTCAAACGCCCGAGATGACCCGCCTCGTGGACATCCTTCGTGGAATGGGGGCTGAACTCCCCTTGGTCATGGAAGACATCCAGCGCGATGGAAGCCTGCCTTTCATGCGCTGGCTGGTGAAGGAGACGACTTCAGGAATGGAGGCCCAGCTGGCTGTTGAAGACCCCCCGGGCATCGTGTTGAGCACGCACCGCGACATCGTTTGCGACCCAGCCTTGTACAACCTGGCGCGGGTGGAGGCCGGGCGGCCGACCACCCACATTGTGCTCGGAACCAACCTCGCCAACAAACCGTGGGTAAAAGAGCTCATGGCCCGGAACAAGGCCCTGTTCATCGACCGCTCCTTGGCCGGCAGGGCCGCATTGCTTCAGCAGAAGCAATTGAGCGAAGACATCGCCCAGATCATCACGGATGGTGGGCACGTGTGGATTGCCCAAGCACCTGGTCGGGCAAAGAACGGTGTGGACGCCACCCATGCAGGTTTGTTGCGCATGTTGGGCTTGGCGATGGGAGGGGAGTCACACGGCGCGGCTGCGTTGAGCGGGTTGGTTCGACCCCTGGCCATCCGATACGATGTCAATCCGTGTGATGCCCGTCTGATCAAAGAGAAGTTGGCTGGCGACAAGGCACCCGATGACGATGAATGGAGCATGCGCGAAGGCCTGCTCGGTTGGAAAGGAGGTGTTCATCTTGCGGAAGGAGGAACCGTGGATTTGCTCGGGCTCGACGGAAAAGAGAGTTGGTCCCAAGCCGCCACCCGAATGGACCAGGCCATGGCCCAACTTCCTGCCCGGGGCCAATGGGCGGATGCCGCACTCCAGGCCTACGGCTCAGACCGTCACCCCATTGAAGCCGCCGACTTTCATTCCCGCTGGGAAGTGTGTCGCCGGCAATTGGAGGCTTGGCGAATGGACTTCGATCCGGCAGAGGGGAGGAGGCTCTTTGCCGAAGTCTATCGTGAGGTTCAGCGGGACGCGCTGGATTGACGGTGAAGTCGCGCGCCCCATTCCCCCAGTACCATTCCCGCCGCCATGGTGGCATTCAGTGACTCACTGCCTCCTCGGCCGGGAATGTGGATCTGTTCCGTGCAAGCGGACATGACCTCCGGAGACAAACCGTGGCTCTCACTGCCCAACACGGCCACCCAAGGACTGGGAGAGCCCGGCGTGCCAGGCATGGCCCATGCGTCTTGCCCCGCCATATCCATGCCATACACCAATGCCCCGGCTTCGCGCAACGCAGTCAAATGTGCAGGCAATTCAGACCTCCAAACTTGAACCCGAAACACGGCGCCCATGGAGGCCTGAACCACTTTTGGATTGAAGACATCCACCACCCTTGGGGACGCCCAAACTCCCTGGATACCCAGCCAGTCGGCTGTGCGCAACAAGGTTCCAAGGTTGCCGGGATCCGACAATCCATCCAGTGCCAAGCCGAAAGCCGCACCTGACTCGCCGACCCAATCCTGGGCGGACATGTTCGTATCGTCGGGCATCTCCACCACGGCGAGCACACCAGGAGGGGATTTGAACGCACTCATGCGGTCCATCTCCTTGGAGGAAACAGGCGCCGCATCCCCTGTCACTGAGCCCATCGCAGCTTCCGTTGCAAAAAGCCCATGAACCGCCCAACCCGAACGCAACGCTTCATCGACGCATTTGTGCCCTTCAACCACGAACTTCCGCTCTGAAATGCGGGTGTTTCGGTCACGCAGGCTGCGGATATACAGGATCTCGTTGCGGGTCAGCATGGAAGGTGCAATATCGCGCAGCGGAAGAACGCGTGCGTGGGCCCATCTCGCATTCTTTTTGTGGCTGCCGCTCGCCACCATGGGGCAGAGTGACAGCACCCCCTTGGTGTGGCGAACGAATTGGTCGCTGAAACCCACCCCCCAAGACCAGGGCGGCATGGCGCTGTCTGAATGGAAGACGCGGCTGGACCCGGCCATGAGCCTGCGCGCACCTGAACGGTTGCTCGGCGTTCCTTGGCGACATCATCTCGCTCGGATCACGGGCCAATGGGAGCGTCGCCTCGCCTCCGATGGCGTTCCCCCGACGGGTTCGGCGACGCCATTCGACCCGCTTTCACTGGTGCAATCTCAAGTTTGGATGTCCGCGCAACTCCAGCGACAGGGATTTCTGGACGGCAACATCCAGGTTGACACGGTGGTCCAAGGGCCGCACATCACCTTGGAGGTGGCCTTGGACCCGGGCCGAAGGTTGGCCATCGGTAAGGTAGTGGTGGAGGACCAAGGCAGTGGACTCTCAGAGGTTGCGATGTCCCGAGTGCAAGAGGAGTGGAAGGCTTGGGAAGGCAGGTGGATGGACCTCGACGCCATGGACCGCACCCGGAGCGAGGTGGCGTCCATGTTGCAGGGTGCCGGCTGGTATGGGTTTCTCGCGGAACACATGACGGTGGACCTCGACACCACGGGAAGCCGGTCGACGGGATTGGCGGACATGTCGGTCCGTCTTTTGCCTTCCCGGGCTGCCGGAATCGTGCGACCCCACAGAATCAGCCGCATTGCAGAGGTCACAGTCACTTGGCCAGAAAACACGTCGGGACTGACGCCCCGTCGAGAAAACGGGGTCTTGTGGCGCACGCCGCCTGAACGGGACATTCGCATTCTGGAACGCAATGTGTTGTTGGAGTCGGGTGACTTGTTTGACCCAAAGCGACTGACCGACACCCGACAACGGCTTCGTTCTTTGCCCATGGCAGAAAGGGTCGACTTGGAATTGGTCAGTCTGCCGGACAGCACCAGCATGCGTGAGCGGCAACTTGGTGCAGTGTATCGCATTCTTCCTGCCCCCAAACAAGTGATGCGGGTCAAGGGGGGACTGACATCCAGACAAGGTCCAGGAGGAGAAGTCCAATGGACTTACAGCCAAGTCGACTTTCGAAGAAGGGCCGAAGAGTTGAACCTCAATCTGCAAGCCGGCTTGGAGACGGTGACGCCGTATCTCGGAAGCGACAGCGTGGCCGGCACCACGGAGCCGTTCCTCAATTCGCGCGTGCTCACCGCCGGCATCGAATACGCGACCCGGAGGCTCATTCCCTTTGGTCCGCAGCGATTCAGCCAATCCAACCGCCCCCAAAGCCGCCTCTCCTTGCAGTGGCGGGATGAGAATCGCCCCAAATTCAGCCGAACCTTCATTCAGGTCGGGTTGGTGGAGCAATTCATTGAAAACCCGGCAACCGGATCCAAACTTGAACTCCGCCCGTTCGAACTGGCCATGACCGCCAGTCGACTGCAGCCGGGCTTTGTTCAGGAATTGAATGACATCGGTTCCGGGTTTCTTGTGTCGTCATTTGAATCGCGTGCACTCTTTGCCAGCGGATTGAGCTGGTGGTTGCAACCGAGCCAACGCGCCAACGGCGTCCGGTTCAGGCTTCACCTTGAAGCTGAAGCCGCAGGGCACCTGTTTCACGCTTTGGATGCTCGGGCTCCTGAGGAAACCGCAATTCCGCTGCCAAGCTTGCTCGGATCAGGCAGCGATGTTCAAGTCGCCCGCTACTCGCGCTGGGTTCTCGATCTGCGGTGGG
The DNA here is from genome assembly GCA_937967465.1 of uncultured Flavobacteriales bacterium. Lineage (GTDB taxonomy): Bacteria > Bacteroidota > Bacteroidia > Flavobacteriales_D > Sanyastnellaceae > UBA8752. The sequence goes on along the minus strand of CALBSW010000037.1, from coordinate 10,071 downwards.
ATTGGCTGCGAAACAACCGGAACGGGCTGCACGCCCGTTTGTATACCGGTGTGGTTTCTTCCAGCATTGCTGGCTCCGCACCTCCATTGGAGAAACAATTTTATGTGGGCGGGCCCAATAGCCTTCGAGGGTGGCGCGCATTGGGGCTGGGGCCCGGTGGAGCAGGGGAGCAAGGCGTCAACGTGCGGGGCGACATTCGGCTGGAAGCCAATGTGGAGGCGCGGCATTTTATCAACGACTGGATTCAGCTTGCGGCCTTCGTCGATGTGGGCAACATCTGGATGGTCCAGGCGGATGAAGCACAGCCATTGGCCCATTTCGAATGGCGGCGTTTCCCACGGGAACTGGGGGTCAGCGCAGGAACAGGGGTGCGGCTGGACTTCGGGTACTTCCTGCTCCGTTGCGACGCTGCACGTCCTGTCCGCTGGCCAGAAGGCATGTCACCCACAATGGGACGTTGGCGGATTCATCCCGCCGTGTCCCTTCCCTTCTGAAGGCGCGTACCTTTGGCACCCACATGTCAGAGAAGCAACCCCAACCCGCCCAGCGCAAAGACGATGCGCAGAACGATGCTGGCCTTGGCTGGTTTCGGCGCATGAAGGAAGGCATCACGACGAAGACGGCCGAGAAGAAGGAAATTCCAGAAGGCAATTGGTACAAGTGCCCGTCTTGCAAAACGGTCACTGCTCGGAAGGAGCATGAGGACAACCTCTGGGTCTGCCCGCATTGTGACCACCACGAGCGAATCGGGTCCAAGGAATACTTCAGCTTTTTGTTTGACGGCGGAAAGTTCCGCGAGCTTCAAGCGAAGATGACCTCTGCCAATCCGCTGGAATTCAAGGACACGAAAGCCTATGAAGACCGCCTCCAAGCTTCACAGGAAAAAACCGGCCTCAAGGATGCAATCCGGACGGGCGTGGGTGAAGTCGGCGGTCGGCAAATGGTCATTTGCAGCATGGACTTCAGTTTCATCGGCGGATCCATGGGGTCCGTGGTGGGGGAGAAGATGGCCCGCGGCATCGATTACGCCATCAAGAACGGCCTGCCCTTCGTCTGCATCACCAAGAGTGGAGGCGCACGCATGATGGAGGCGGGCTTGTCGCTGATGCAGATGGCCAAGACCAGCGCACGCCTCAGCTTGCTGGCCAAAGCAGGCTTGCCCTACATCTGCGTTCTGACGGACCCCACCACAGGTGGTGTGACGGCCTCATTTGCGATGTTGGGCGACCTGCACATCGCAGAGCCCAATGCATTGATCGGTTTTGCCGGCCCACGCGTGGTCAAGGAGACCATCGGTAAAGATTTGCCCGCCGGATTCCAGCGGTCCGAATTCTTGCTGGAGCACGGCTTCGTCGATCGCATTGTGCACCGCGGGAAACTGCAAGAAGAGCTGTCCACCTTGATTGGCATGCTCGTCGACTGAGACTGAGGCCGAAAGGCTTGCCATCCTCAGCGGGTCACCCTACTTTTGCACCCCTGAAAATCAGGTCGCATTCAGAACATCCAAGAGATTTCCACATGTACCTCACACCCGAGAAAAAGCAAGAGTTCTTCGCCAAGTATGGCAAGAACGCCCAGGACACCGGCAGCGCCGAAGGCCAAATCGCCCTGTTCTCCTTCCGCATCGCTCATTTGACTGAGCACTTGAAGGACAACCGCAAAGACGCCAACACACAGCGTGCCCTGATCACGATGGTCGGCAAGCGCCGTCGCCTGCTCGACTACTTGAAAGCCAAGGACATCACGCGTTACCGCGCGATCGTCAAGGAACTCGGCCTCCGCCGCTGATTCCCTTCGGCAACGACAACGAATTCGTCACGGCATGGGCACCCGGTCGTGAACGAGGACGCAAACCCACCGTCGGGAAACGCCCGGCGGGATTTACGAGTGCCCGAAATGCAATTCCTTTTAGGAAATGAACGTAGTAACCAAGACCATCGACCTCGGTGATGGTCGGCCCGTGACGATTGAGACGGGCAAACTCGCCAAGCAGGCCCATGGAAGTGTGGTCGTGCGCCAAGGCGACACCATGCTGCTCGCTGCAGCCGTCAGCAACCACGACGCTTCAGAAGGCGTGGACTTCCTGCCGCTCACGGTCGATTACCGTGAGAAATACGCTTCCACCGGCCGATTCCCCGGCGGATTCTTCAAGCGCGAGGCGCGCCCCAGCGACACGGAAGTGCTCGTGATGCGCCTGGTGGACCGGGCCCTTCGCCCCACCTTCCCTGAGGACTACCACGCCGAAACCCAAGTGATGATCCAGCTCATGTCCGCCGACAAGGTGAACATGCCGGACAGCCTGGCCGGTCTGGCCGCTTCTGCCGCCCTCGCCGTGAGCGACATCCCATTTGACGGTCCCATTTCCGAAGTGCGGGTGGCCCGTGTCGGTGGAGAGTTCGTCATCAACCCGACCTACGAGCAGCTCGAGGAAGCCGACATCGACATGATGATCGCCGGTTCCATGGACAGCATCGTGATGGTGGAAGGGGAGATGAACGAAGTGTCCGAAGAAGAAATGGTCAGCGCCATTGAAGCCGCCCACGCGGCCATCAAGGTTCAGTGCCAAGTTCAGCTCGACATGGCCGCTGAAGTGCCCGGTTCCTCACCCAAGCGGGAGTACGAGCACGAGAAGCACGACGACAGCCTGAAGCAGGCCATTCACGACGCGTGCTACCAGAAGTACTACGACGCAGCGAAGAACGCCGGTTCCAAAAAGGAGCGCGGATCCACCTTCAAGGCCATCAAGGAGGACTTCCTTGCCGGCATGTCCGACGAGGACAAGGCTGCCAAGCAGTACATGCTTCGCGACTACTTCAAGGCCACCCAGAAGAAGGCCATCCGCGACCTGCTCCTCAATGAGGGCATTCGCCTCGACGGCCGTGGCACCAAGGACATCCGCCCCATCTGGTGCGAGGTGGACTACCTGCCGGGACCGCACGGCTCCTCCATCTTCACCCGTGGTGAGACGCAGAGCCTGACGACCCTGACCCTGGGAACGAAGGACGATGAGCAGCTCATCGACAACGCTTTGGTGCGGAAGACGGAGAAGTTCCTTCTTCACTACAACTTCCCGCCGTTCTCCACAGGAGAGGCCCGTCCAATCCGCGGCACCAGCCGCCGGGAAATCGGTCACGGAAACTTGGCCCTGCGTGCGCTCAAGCCCATGCTGCCGCCAGTGGACGATTGCCCATACACCATCCGCCTCGTCAGCGAGATCCTCGAGTCCAACGGATCCAGCTCCATGGCCACGGTCTGTGCCGGCACCCTCGCCCTCATGGATGGCGGTGTGCCGATCAAGCGCCCTGTGAGCGGCATCGCCATGGGCCTGATCACCGACAAGGAGTCCGGCAAGTACGCTGTCCTGAGCGACATCCTCGGTGACGAGGACCACCTCGGAGACATGGACTTCAAGGTGACGGGAACCACGGAAGGCATCACCGCCTGCCAGATGGACATCAAGATCAAGGGATTGTCTTTCGAGCAACTGACGGAAGCCCTGCTCCAAGCCAAGGAGGGCCGCGCCCACATCCTCGGCGAGATGATGAAAACCATGGAGCAGCCGCGTGAGGACTACAAGGACCACGCGCCCCGGATCATCTCCTTTGAGGTGCCTGCTGAAGCCATCGGTCCCATCATCGGCCCTGGCGGTAAGATCATCAACGAGATCCAGGACACGACCGGCGCCAACGTCTCCATCGAGGACGCGGACGGCAAGGGCCTCGTGGAAGTCTCTGGAGACAACAAGCAGAAGATCGACGCGGCAGTAGCCCGTATTCGCGCCATCGCATTCCCCCCAACGGTGGAAGTGGGCGAGATCTACGAAGGCCCAGTCAAGACGGTCATGCCATACGGTGCGTTCGTGGAGATCATCCCAGGTCAAGACGGACTCCTGCACATCTCCGAGTTGGAGCACCACCGCGTGAACCAAGTGTCCGACGTCATCAATGAAGGCGACATCGTCAAGTTCAAGGTGACCGGCCGCGACCCACGTTCCGGCAAGCTCAAGCTGAGCCGCAAAGTGCTTCTTCCGAAGCCCGAATGAAACGAAACTGAAGAATTCACGTTCTAGGAAGGCGGTCTTGCCTGGCCGCCTTCCTCTCTTCGACACACAACGCCCATGAGACAGCTAAAAATCACGAAGCAGGTCACCAACCGGGAGACCGCATCCCTCGACAAGTACCTCCAGGAAATCGGTCGTGTTGACCTGATCACCGCCGAGGAAGAAGTCGAACTTGCCCGCCGCATCAAGCAGGGCGATCAGGTGGCTTTGGAAAAAATGACCAAGGCCAACCTCCGTTTCGTGGTTTCTGTCTCCAAGCAATACCAGAACCAGGGCTTGTCCCTGCCTGACTTGATCAACGAGGGCAACCTCGGCCTCATCAAGGCGGCGCAACGTTTCGACGAAACGCGCGGATTCAAATTCATTTCGTACGCTGTTTGGTGGATCCGCCAGAGCATCCTCCAAGCCTTGGCTGAGCAAAGCCGGATTGTCCGTCTGCCGCTCAACAAGATTGGTTCCATCAACAAGATCAACAAGGCCTTTGCCCGCCTCGAACAAGAATTCGAGCGTCCCCCGACGCCCGCTGAATTGGCCGAGGTGCTCGACATGACCCTCGACGAGGTCAAGCAAAGCTTGAAGAATGCCGGACGTCATGTGTCCATGGACGCTCCGTTGAAGGACGGAGACGACAGCTCCAGCACGATGTACGACGTGCTGCAGACCAATGACACCCCGTCTCCGGACACGGTGCTCATTACGGAGTCCCTCCGCAAGGAAATCGAGCGCAGCCTGCAAACCCTGACCAGCCGTGAGGCCGACGTCATCCGTTTGTACTTCGGCCTCGGTGGCGAACACCCTCTGACCCTCGAAGAGATTGGAGAGCGGTTCGATCTGACCCGCGAGCGCGTGCGTCAAATCAAGGAGAAGGCCATTCGCCGTCTCAAGCACACCAGCCGCAGCCGGATTCTCAAGTCCTACTTGGGCTGATTGTCCAATGACATCCACAGCAGCCGACTGGCTGCTGTCCGAAACGGGCCCCACACCAGGGCCCGTTTTTCATAGGCCGCCTTGGGGCTGTCCTTCTTTAAATCGAAGTGGCGCTCCATGGCCCGGCGAATGCCCAAGTCATCCACGGGGAAGACATCCGGCCGATTCAGGGCAAACATCAGGTGCATCTGAACCGTCCATCGGCCAAGTCCTTTGACTTGGGTCCACCGGGCGATGATCGCTTCATCACCCCATTCCTCGACGGACTCGAAATCACCTGGGTTCGCGAGCACCTGATCGGCCAGACTCTGCAAGTACCGGTGCTTTTGGCCGCTGACCCCCAGCATGCGGTGCTGCTCTGCATCGGTGTCCAACACCAGTTGAGGCGAAGGAATGCCGCCGTGGTGATCCGCAAAACGCCCCCAGATGGTCGCAGCCGCTTTCGTACTGAGCTGCTGCCCCATGATGGCCCTGCTCAAACTTTCGAACGTGGTGCGTTGCGGCGCAGGCTGTGGAGACGGCAAGTGTTGGGTCACGGACACGAACTCCGGATCCACCCGTACAAAATGAGCGCGCGCTTCCTCCCAAGTCCAATCCACATGCGTTCGGCACACTTTTCCCGTTTCCATGGGCAGAAGGTAAGTCCGGCCCATGGGGCATGCCGTAATTTCGTTGGGTCCATGAAGCCATTGTCCACCACATCCAAAGTGACCTGCACGCTGCTTGCCCTCATGACCATGCTGGTCGGATTGTGGGGTTGTCAGGGCGACAAATTGTACCAGGGCGCAGACGCGCGGGTGGCGTTCAGTCAGGACACCGTGCTCTTCGACACCGTGTTCAGCACCATTGGCAGCGCCAGCGAAGCCTTCCGGATTGTCAATGACAGTCCGGGCCGGATCCTGCTCCAGGACATCGTACTCGAGGACGGCCTCGACAGCCCTTTTCGGATCAATGTCGACGGCATTCCCGGCCCGAGTGTGGGCGGTCTTGAGCTCGATGAAGGCGACTCACTCTACGTGTTCGTGGAAGTCACCATTGATCCGGAGAACGACTATGACCTGCCGTTCATCGTCAAGGACCGCATCCGCGTCACCGTCAATGGCTTCTCCCAATACGTGGAGCTCATCGCTTGGGGACAGGATGCGTTCTTCCACGGAAGCCCAGGCAGTTTGAGCACGCTGGAATGCAATGCGGTCTGGACGGCCCAGAAGCCGCACGTGATTTATGGCGTGGTCGGAGTGGCTGAAGGGTGCGCACTGGACATCGAGGCCGGCGCCCAAGTTCATGTGCACGCCGGTGGCGGGATCTACGTGTCTGGGGGAGTACTGGACATCCACGGCGAGTTGGGCAACCCAGTCGTGTTCGAGGGGGACCGATTGGAACCCGAGTACGCCGACATTTCCGGACAATGGGGCATCCAGGTGGACACGCTCATCCAGACCGAATTCGGGGTGGCACAAGCCAGCATTCTCGGAGGGGGCATCTGGATTTACGGGTCGCCCGGCAGCACCCTTCGGCACGCCATCCTGCGCAACGGCACCATCGGCCTGCAAGTGGATACCACAGGGACAGCAGGCGCTGCCGTGACCCTCGAAAATTGCGTCATCCACAACATGAGCGCCATTGGCCTTCTCGCCCAAGGCGCCCACATTGACGGAACGAACAACCTGATTTACGACTGCGGTCAAGCCTGTGCCGCCTTTACCCTCGGCGGGCGCTATCGCTTCACCCACAGCACATTTGCCAATTACTGGGCAGATGGGACACGCGGGACGCCGACAGTCCTCATCAATGACCATTACGAGGATGTGGCAGGCAACCTTCAAATCCGGCCTTTGAACGAAAGCCGATTCCTGAACTGCATCTTGTGGGGAAACAATGCAGGCCTCACGGATTTTGACGAATTGGTCGTAGACCTTGAGGGCGATGTCAACGACTTGCTCCTTCGCGGTTGTGCCGTCGACCTCGATGCCGTTGGTGGCGCCGATTGGATCGAGGAGAGCACCTTGGACGCAGAGCCGCCCTTTGCAGACGTGTTCGCGCGCGATTTCCACTTGGCCAGCGGCAACAGCCAATGGAACGGCGTGGGGGTCCCGGCCGGACTCCCGTTCCTTGCAACCGACCTCGACGGGCTGCCCCGTGTGGTGGGCTCAGCACCCGACGTGGGGTGTTACGAGCGTCAGTGAATCCAAAGCAGCTTCTGCTGCGTATGAGAAGGCCGGATGAGCAGAAGCATCCTCGACGCCCTCATGCAACTCTTCGCCCTCATCACCCTGAGGGAGGAAGGCATTGACCGTGGCCGAGAAGTGGTGGCGAGTTTCCTTCGCCGCCGTCTTGGACGGGACCAGATTCAACACTGGCTGACCACTTTTGAAGGCTACATCGAAGAATACGGCGCTGCCGTGGAGTCCCGTGAAGTCGCGGGATTGAAGCGCACGGCACTCCGCGCCACCAAGGTTCTCCGAGCCTGCAACAACATCAACCGGGACCTGCAGGCGAGTGAAAAGGCCTTGGTCTTCCTGCGCGTTCTCGAATTCGAAAAGGCCCTGATTCAAGAAGGGGAGGAGGCCGCACAACGCGATGCGTTGTCGCGGGAATTGACCGACCTCGTGGCCAGCAGCTTCGGCATCCGAGAAGGCGAGCAGCGCTGCTATGAGGCCCTCGTGTTTGACACGGCGTCCTGGCCCGCCATGACACAGCGGTATCACGAAGCCTTCCTCATTGGCGATCAGCCTCAACTGGGCGGCGTGGTCAAGTCAGGCTGGGCCACACCTTTGGCCTGCTTCCGGCATCCGGAATCCCAAGTGGTGTTCCTGCGGCCGATGGGGCCGGGGGCCATTCAACTCAACGGCGAACTGCTGGATGGCGAGCGGACCCAGCCTTTCACACCGGGCTCGACCCTCCGGCATCCCGGAACAGCCCCACTGCATTTCGTGGACATCCAGCGCTCCTTCATGGAGGAGGAGAACATTCCAGAGTTCACCCTCGAGGTCAAAGAGGTCAGCCATTGGTTCAAATACCCGGAAAAACAGGCCATCCACCCGTTCAGTGCTGCGGCCGGCTCGGGCATGCTGGTGGGCGTCATGGGCGCGAGCGGGTCGGGCAAGTCCACCTTGCTGCACCTGTTGGCAGGCTCGGACCAACCCACGTTTGGGGACATTCTGCTCGACGGACGCCCTGTCAGCGATCCAAACAACCGCTCCCGGATTGGCCTGGTCCCTCAAGCAGACCACCTGCTTCCCGAGCTCACGGTCCGGGAGAATCTGTTCTATGCAGCCCGTCTGGCCTTTGGCTCGGAATCCACAGAGCAGGCCCATGAGCGGGTCGAACGATGCTTGAGTCAACTGGGACTTTGGGAGGCCCGCGATCTTCCCGTCGGGGATGCCCTACGGAAGACCATCAGTGGTGGCCAGCGCAAGCGCCTGAACATCGCCATGGAGCTCATTCGGGAACCGGAAGTCCTGTTGGTGGACGAGCCCACAAGTGGCTTGAGCAGCAAGGATTCAGAGCTGTTGATGGACCTGCTGAAGCAGATGACCTACGGCGGCACCTTGGTGATTGCCGTGATCCACCAGCCCAGCGGTGACATCTTCCGCAGCTTTGATGCGTTGTGGGTCATGGACCAAGGGGGATATCCCGTATTCACCGGCAGACCCCTGGACGCATTGACCCATTTCCGGACCATCGTCAACCATTTCGATGCCGACCAAGTGGCCTGTGGGATGTGCGGCCATGTCAACCCGGAGCAAATCTTCGACATCATCGAAGTCCCTGTCCTGGACGGTCGCGGCAAGTCCACCGGACAGCGCCGAATCAGCCCGAAGGAGTGGAACGATTTCTACAATGTTCTGGTGGTCCCGGGACACGCCGCAGCGGTGGAGGACGTCACGGAAGAAGCGGCCCCATCTGCTGACGACACCGCCTTCCGAAGTGCGGGCTGGATTCGGCAATGGCGAGTTCAAGCCTTGCGGGACATCACCCGCAAATGGAAGAACCCCCAATACCTCTGGATCAACCTGTTGGAAGCCCCCGTTTTGGCATTGCTGCTCGCAGCCTTGCTGCGGTCCAGTTCAGCAGAAACGTACACGTATGGCAGTGCCATCAACCTGCCGCACTTCCTCTTCATCGCGGTGATCGTGGCCATTTTCATGGGCCTCACCGTGAGCGCAGAGGAGCTGTTCCGTGACCGGCTGATGCGCAAACGGGAGGACCACCTCCAACTCAGCTGGGGCGCCTATCTCGGCGCCAAAACCGGGGTGCTGTTCGGCATTTCAGCAGTGCAGACCCTGCTGTTCGCCGCTGTGTCGCATCCCATCCTGGCCTTGCCCGGACACTTCATGGGCTATTTCCTGACGCTCTTTGCGGTGGCCGCGTGCGCCAATGTCTTTGGCCTCATCATTTCCCTGCTCTTCAACAGCGTCAGGGTCATCTACCTGGCCATTCCGTTGTTCATCATTCCCCAATTGATGCTGGGCGGCGCCATTGTGTCCTTCTCGGACCTCCATCCGCGCATCGCCCGCCCGATGAAGGCGGCTTGGCCTGCGCAATTCATGATCAGCCGGTGGGGCTTTGAATCCCTCACCACCCTGTATGCTGCAGAAAACGAATACGACGCGGCCCTGTTTGATGTCGATCAGCAGCTTGCTGAATCCAGCTTTCGGCGGGACCGTTGGATTCCAGAAATGCGCCGCCAAGTCCAATCGGCCACCCGGGGCAATGACGAAGCCGTTCGGGTTGTCGCCAAAGGCCTGCTCGAATTGCAAGGCGCGCAACCCGTTTTGACAATGGAAGATGGCCTGTCCTCAGAGGAGGCCGCTCTCATCTTGCAGGCATTGGATGTGGAGCAGTCCCAAATGCGTGCGGATTGGCGAAGCGCCAAGTCCCGCAGGGACGAGCTGTTGCAAGAGTTGGGTTGGTCCGACCCCGCCGCACTGAAAGCGGTCAAAGCCGTGCAGCACAACGACGTGCTCAGCGATTGGGTGACCGGTGGCGGGACATTGGATGCCGGATTCACCCTGCATGACCAGGTGATTGTCAACACGCGAGACGCCCTGTATTCACCCAGCGGAAACACGTTCCACGGG
>CALBSW010000036.1 GCA_937967465.1 uncultured Flavobacteriales bacterium | reverse complement strand
GGCCACGTGTAGACCACGCCGGGGATGAGGTTGTGGTCGAGGTGCGGCTTCTGGCCGGCCATGTGCTCGACGGCGTAGATGCCTTCCTCCTCGGCCTTGTGGGCGAGCATCGCGCCCTTCACCACGTCGCCGATGGCGTAGATGTGCGGGTGGGCGGTGCGCAGGTGGCCATCCACCTCCACGCGGCCCCGGTCGTCGAGGGCGATGCCGGCCTTGTCGAGGCCCAGCCCTTCGGTGTACGGCTTGCGGCCCACCGCCACGAGGCAGTAATCCGCCTCCCAGGTCACCTCTTCGCCCTTTTTGTTGTCGGCCTTGACGATGGCCTTGTCACCGGCATTGACCACCTCCTTCACGCCATGGCTGAGGTGGAACTTGACGCCGATCTTCTTCATGGCGCGCTGGAGCTCCTTGCCCATGGTGCGGTCCATGGTCGGGATGATGGCGTTCTGGTATTCGACCACGTGGACCTCGGTGCCAAGGCGGGCGTAGACCGAGCCGAGCTCGAGTCCGATGACGCCACCGCCGATGATGACCATGCGTTCGGGCAGGGCAGGCAGTTCCAGCGCCTCCGTGGAGGTGATGATGCGCTCTCCGTCCAGTTGGATGAACGGCAGGCTGGCCGGCTCGCTGCCGGTGGCGATGAGAATGCGGTCCGCCTTGATCTGCTCGGCCTTCCCACCTTCTTGCTTGACCTCCAGGGTGTGCGCGTCGACAAAGGAGCCGAATCCGTTGAGCACGGTGATCCCATTCTTCTCCATGAGGTAGTCCACGCCGGCGACGGTCTGGTCGACCACCTCCTGCTTGCGGGCGATCATCCGGGGGAAATCAATCCCGAGGTCCGACACTTGGATGCCGTGGATGTCAAATTCCTTCTTGGCTTTGAGGAAATGCTCTGAGCTGTCGAGCAGGGCCTTGGAGGGGATGCAGCCGACGTTGAGGCAGGTTCCGCCGAGGGTGCCGCGCTTCTCGATGAGGGCCGTTTTGTACCCGAGTTGGGCGCCGCGGATGGCGGCCACGTAACCGCCGGGGCCGGCGCCGATGACCACGAGATCGAACTGGTTCATGGGAATGCAGGGTGTTGCGAACGAATGAGATGCGAAGGTAATCCGGGCCTTCGGGGTGGGCACCATGGATTCGCGCTCGCCTTCGTTCCTTTGCCGGCTGCCCATGTGGACCCGACTCGCAACGCTCATCCTTCGCGGCCGCCTGCCCATCCTGTTGGTGCTGGCCGCCATCACGGCCGGCATGGCCCTGCGGATTGACGAGCTGGGCATTCGATACAAGTTCGGCGGGCTCCTCCCTGAAGACGACCCGACCCTCGAGGCCTATGAATCCTTCCTGGAGCAGTTCGGGGAAGAGGGCAACGTCGTCGCGCTGGGTGTGGAAGACGGTCGGCTTGACAGCCTGTCCGTTTTCCAGGCTTGGTGGGACCTCGATTCCGCCTTGCGCGCCGTGCAAGTTCCAGTCGACAGTCTCCGGCCGGATGGCACGGCTTGGGAGGTGAATGTGGTCGACAGCGTCTTTGGCTTTGCGACCGCCGTGGAACTCGTGCGGCAAGACGACCCGAAGTCGTTCGTGATGGAGCCGGTCTTCGCGAAGAAGCCGCAGGACCAGAAGACGCTGGACAGCACACTGGTCCGCCTGCGGAGCCTGCCGTTCTACGAAGGGTTCCTGCACACCGATGGCGGGGCCACCATCCAGATGGTCTACGTCAATGCGCCCCTCTTCAATTCGGAGAACCGGGGGCGCAGCGTGGAGCTGTTGGTGGAGAAAGTCGAACGCTTCGAGGCCCAGACGGGCGTCGACGTCCACGTGTCGGGATTGCCGTACATCCGAACCGAAGTCACCACCAAGATCAAGCGCGAACTCGGGCTGTTCATCGGGCTGGCAGCAGCGGTGACGGCGCTGCTGTTGCTGCTCTTCTTCCGCAACGCGGTGGTGATGGCCGTGTGCATGTTGGTCGTCGGAACCGGCGTGGTCTGGTCGCTCGGCAGCATTGTCCTCTTCGATTACAAGCTCACGGCGTTGATGGGGTTGATTCCCCCGTTGATGATCGTGATCGGGGTTCCGAATTGCATTTACCTGCTCAACAAGTACCACGCGGAATTCAAGCGGCATGGCAACAAGGGTCTGGCGCTCACGCGGATGGTGAAGAAGGTGGGCAACGCGACCTTCATGACCAACGCCACCACGGCGCTGGGCTTTGCGGCGTTCATGTTCACCACGAGTGACGTGCTGCAGCAATTCGGGGTCATTGCCTCCATCAACATCCTGGCGATGTTCTGCATTTCGCTGCTGATCATCCCCTCCGTCTTCAGCTGGCTTCCTCCGCCCAAACGCCGCCACGTCCGGCACTTGGATCGCCGGTGGGTGTACCACGTCGTGCACCGCCTGGAGCGGCTCGTGAGCCACCACCGCAAGGCCGTCTACGTGGTCACGTTGGGTGTCCTCCTGCTGGGCGGTCTGGGCATCTCCCTGATGAAGGTGACGGGCAACGTCGCCGGCGATTTGCCCCAGGAAGACGCCATCCTGACCGACCTGAAGTGGTTCGAAGACCGGTTTGGCGGGGTCATGCCTTTTGAGGTCGTGGTCCGAACGGACAAGCCGGGCCGGGCGACGCAATTGGCCTTCCTGAAAAAGGTGGAGCGGCTGCAGAATGTGCTGGCTGAAGAGCCCCAGTTGTCCCGTTCCGTGTCCATCGTGGACGGACTCAAGCTCGCCAAGCAAGGCTTCTTCCGCGGCAATCCGGCCCGGTATTCCTTGCCCACCCGCCGGGAGCAAAGCTTCATGGGCCCTTACCTCACCGGCACCACATCCGGAATCGATGGGGGAGGCCGATTCGTCGACTCGGCCAAGACCACCGTCCGGGTCACCGCCCAGGTGGCGGACATCGGCACCCGGGAAATGGGGGCGCTGACCGAGCGGCTCCGACTGCGCATCGATTCCATCTTCCCGCCCGAAGAACACGAGGTCATCTTGACCGGCACCAGCGTCGTCTTCGTGGAGGGCACGACCTACCTTGTCAAGAACCTCTTCGTGTCGCTCGCCCTCGCCGTGCTCGTCATCGCCACGGTGATGTCCATCCTCTTCCGCAGTGCGCGCATGGTGGCCATCAGCCTCTTGCCCAACCTGGTGCCGCTCATCTTCACGGCGGCGGTGATGGGGTATTTCGGCATCGCGCTCAAACCCAGCACCCTGCTCGTCTTCAGCATCGCCTTCGGCATTTCCGTCGACGACACCATTCACCTGCTGGCCAAATACCGACAGGAGCTTGACCTCCACGGTTGGAACATGCGCGAGGCGGTCCTGCTCGCCGTGCGGGAGACCGGCGTGTCGATGATGTACACGAGCATCGTGCTGTTCTTCGGCTTCCTGATGTTCTTCGCCTCCGACTTTGAAGGCACCCGGGCGCTTGGCATTCTGGTCTCCACGACCCTGCTCGTGGCCATGCTGACCAACCTCGTCCTGCTGCCCTCCATGCTGCTCGGCTTCGAGCGGTACATCACCGCGCAGACCTTCAAGGAGCCCTTG
>CALBSW010000035.1 GCA_937967465.1 uncultured Flavobacteriales bacterium | reverse complement strand
TCTTCTGGGGCTTCCTGACGCACACGCTGCTCGACTGCTTCACGACTTACGGCACCCAGCTGTTTGCGCCGTTTGCCGACACCCGCGTGGCGTGGGGCACCATTGCGGTGGCTGATCCGCTGTGGACTTTCCCCTTCCTCGCTTGCCTGCTGGTGGCGGCCCGCTTTGCAAGGGAGGACCGTGGCCGTCGCATTTGGAATACAGCTGGCATCGCTTGGTGCTGTTTCTATTTGGCCCTCACAGCGGTCAACCATGGGCAGGTCAAGGACACCTTCGAGGCCGCGCTGGAGGCAGAGGGCAAGCCCCACGAAGCGCTTTTCATCACCCCCACCATCTTCAACAACCTCCTCTGGAACGCGGTGGTGGAAGACGGCGACGGCTACCTGCTCGCGCAGTATTCCATCCTCGATGAGGTGCCCATCGAGTTTCACCGCGTGGACAAGGGATGGAACCTCCTGCACAATCTCGAGACGGATGAGACGCTGCGCGTGCTGCGCTGGTTCAGTGCGGGCTACTTCAATGCGGTGATGCGGGACGATGGGTCGCTCCAGCTCAACGACCTCCGCTTCGGCACCTTCAGCGGCCGCGGCGAGGGGGCAGACGACTACATCTTCCGGTTCAAGCTCATTGATCATGGGCCCGACCAGCCCTACGGGTTCGAGCGCGCCCAGGGCGGCCCGCCGGATCAAAAGGGGGAAGACATGATGCGCGATCTGATTGACCGTGCCGGCGGCCTGAAGCCGGACCGCCCATGATGATCCATGTCTCATGAGAAGGACGGGCTCTGAAAGCGGCAGGGAACGGTCTTAGCAAGCTGTGCACGTGGTTTACGACTGCCGCTTCGGGGCCGTTGACAAGGTGAAATTCCTCACCATGCTCGCTTCGGCTTCCGAGGGTGGGGTCACTCGATGATGACCCGTCGGCGGGTCAAGAGCTCGCCGTTGGATTGGATGTCCAGGATGTGCAGTCCGGGCGCAAGTCCGACCACATCGAGTTGGATGTTCGATACGCCATCCATCTGCTTGCGCAGAACGACTTGCCCAATGGCGTTGCGGAGGGTGAGGTCTGCCATGCACGACGTGGGGCTGGAGATGGTCAGTTCCTGATGGACGGGGTTGGGGAAGACAGCCCAGTCTGATGTGCTGACGTCCTCGAGGGAGAGGGTACTGCAGTCCAATTCGCCCGCGATGTAGGCCGAGCGATTGGTCACAAACGGTTTCAGCCCGTAAGCCTGCTCGCCCATGGGACCACCGCCACTGCCCGACAGGTCTGCTTCGATGTTGGTGTCGAAATCGGCGCTGGAGTACATCTTGTTGTCGTCCGCGTAGACGTAGGGGGCGATGAGGTCGCGGATCTCGTCGATGCGGGCATGCAAATAGGTCTCGTTGAAGAAGTAGGCGGTGAGGTAGCAGACTTGCTGCAAGTAGCGGCCATACAGGGCGGGGTCATCCAGCATCCGCTGCAGCAACGGGCGTGGGGCATCGCAGTAATCCAAGGCGAGCGTTTCCATGTCTCCCGCGCCGTTGGCGTACGATCCGAAGGTTTCGTTGGCGTCCCACTTGATCCACTCCCACAGGTTGGAATCCATGTTGTGGTAGAGGTAATAGTTCCGCGCGGATCCGGTGTAGGTGTCGAGGTTGCTGAACAGCATGTCCAAAGCGGCGGAGCGGAGGAAGGCGTCTACTTCGATCCGGAAGTCAATGCCGGCCGCAAAAGCGGCATCGTCGGTGTTGTTGACGAAATCGAGGAAGGAGATGAGGTCGCTCCAGTCGTTCACGTCTTCGTTGGATTTCAGTTCATACCGGTCCTCGTAAGTGGCCTGGTCCTCACCGTAGTAGACGAGGTCTGCCGCGGTGTCATTGGCCCCGCCAGGTCCGCCTCCTCCCGGTCCACCGCCGCCACCAAAGTTGTCGCCGGCCTTGAACAGGTTGCCGTCGTCTTCGAGGATGTTCCAGTCGAGGAACTGGTCGTCGATTTGCTCCACCACGGTGTAGAAGCCCCAAGGCTCCCCGTTGTAAGTCACCTCGGCGAAGCTGGCCCGCGGTGCCGGTACGATGGCCTGACGGCACACGTCAAAGAAGAGCTTCTCCCGCATGCAGGACGGATCCTTGAATCCGTTGCTGAAGTTGAGCTTCTTCAGCCCGTCGTAGTTCTGACCCGAGATGTATTTGTTGAAGTCAATCTTGAACGACTTTTTGGTGCCGGGGTGGTTGTAGCTGGAGTTGCCCTTGAGCCGGACTCCAACGCTGTCGATCGCATGTGTGCCGCTGACATCGGTGAGGGTCAGATGGGCGACGATGTACTCGTTTTCATCCGCGTCGTAATTCTCCTGCAGCTGCTCCCAGAAGTCGGCTTGTGGAAAGTCGAGGTTGATGCTGATGACCTGCTCGACTGAAAAGATGTTGTCTCCATCCACTTGGCCCCAACTGAGAAGTGGGGCAGTCAGGATGGCCAGGAGGGGAATGAAAGCAGGTTTCAATGGAATCAGATCAGGTGAAGTGCGAATGAAAGGGAAACGGATGGAATGGACATCGGTTGCACCAGACACAACAGTGGGTTTTTGCTGACGCCTACTTTCGGGATGTGAGCGACGGGAAGGACTTCATTGAGATCAACCGGCAATGCTGGAACCGACGGACCGAGATTCACGTGGGGTCGGCGTTCTACGACATGGCGGGTTTCAAGGCGGGTCAAACCTCGCTCAAGCCATTCGAGCTGGCGCTGATGGGCGATGTCTCGGGGAAGTCCATTCTGCATCTTCAATGCCATTTCGGTCAGGATACCCTGTCCTTGGCCCGGATGGGGGCAGAGGCGACCGGGGTCGATTTCTCGGAATCCGCCATCGAGGTGGCCCGGGAAACCGCCGCAGAGTTGGGCCTGTCGGCGGATTTTGTGTTGTCCAATGTGCTGGAGCTCGACCTCGGCCGGACGTTTGACACGGTGTTCGCCAGCTACGGCGTGCTCGGCTGGATTCCGGATGTGGCCGATTGGATGCGCATTGCGTCGCGTCATCTGGCACCGGGGGGTGAATTGATCCTGGTGGAATTCCACCCGCTCATCTGGCTGTTTGACGAGAAGGCGCCGGTGGACTATTTCCATTCGCCTGAGCCCGATGTCGAAACCCAGCAAGGCTCGTACACCGACGGCGGCGAAGACGTGGAGATCACGTCCTGCTATTGGGACCATACGCTGTCGGATGTGTTGGCAGGGGCCCGATCGGCGGGACTCGAGGTCAACCTGTTTGAGGAGTACGACCATTCCCCGTATCCACTGGACGGCATGGTGGAGCGGGCGCCGGGTGAGCACGTCCTCGGCGACCGTCGAGGGCAGCGCTTGCCCCACGCGTACGCCCTCCGCGCGCGGAAGCGGTGATCCTGGCCTCGGGTGTGCTCAGAAGCTCATGCCGAGGCGGAGGCGCAACTGGTTGATCGGGTCGATGACGTCGGCGCCGGCGGCCACCCAGTCGTTGACCTTGGCACCGCTGACGAACACGCTCGACCACGAGAGTCCGAAGACCACGGGGCCGACCCGGTAGGTGCCGCCCAGCGAGGCGGAGGTCGGGGCTTTGGCGAGGGAGCTGGGGGAGAGGGTGGCACCGAGCTCATCCTCGGGCAGCAGGCCTTGGCTGCCGAAAAAGGCGGAGGACCGGGACTGGATGTCGCGGTTCAGGCCGACGGTGGTGCCGAGGCTGGCCGTCCATCCGAGGCCGTGGGCCAGCTCCTGTTGAAGCACGACTTCCACGCGCCATCCGCTGATGCCCTCGGTGAATTCGGCGAGGTTCTGGTAGCGCCACTGGTCGCCGTTGTAGAGGTCGTCGTAGTAGAGGTATTGGTCCACGAAGTCCCCGAAGCGGACTTGGTTCCAGCTGGCGACCACAGACTCGCCGTCGGCACGCGTGCAATTCACATACGCCGGGGTCCAGGCGCGACCGAGCTGCAGGCCGGCGGATATCCCCTTCCAGACTTGGCGGGAGGCGCCGATGCGCACCGCCGCGGGGAGATAGCGGCTCTGGTAGTCGACGGCGTTGTTGAATCCGGACGAGCCCATGCGGTTCAGGGCGGCCGTGAGTTCGCCATCGCTCCACTCGGGGTGGCCGAGGGTGGCGGCGCGGCGAATGTGGTTGTCGGACCCGTATTCGAACTGCTCGATGGTGCCCGCGTCGAGCTCGAGCCAGACGTTCCAGGTGCCGGCCTCGCCGGACGCCCAGTTCCATTCGCGGGGCGAGCGGGTGTCTCGGTTGGCCTGCTCCAGCAGGCTGTCGTCGAGGGTCTGACCTTGGAGCGATCCGCAGCAGAATGCGAGGCCTGCGGTCCAGAGGAGATGCTTCATGGCGGGGCTCAGTCTTTGGGTTGGTCAAAGACGAGGTGGCCGCCATAGCCCGCCACCTGAACGGTCACGGTGCGGACAAAGGGGCGGCGCTTGGTCTGCACGATGTACTTCGGGTTGACCATGACGTCGAAGTCGGTGTCTTTCAGCGCCTTGTGGACGGCGGCGCGCCGCTCGCGCATGGCGGGGCCGAGGCGGAAGACCATGCCTGGGTACTGCGCGAATTCCCTGTCGCCGGAGCGGAAGAACCCGAGGACGGTGCGCGTCTGGGAGACGGCTTGCAGGGTCCGGGTGGTGTCGACGATGCAGCGGGCCTTGACGGGCTCGATGTCGAGGAGGGCGACGCCTTCGGCGAGTTGGGTGCTGCGCGTTGTGGTGGTGGTGCAGCCGGTCACCGTGAAAAGGAGGGCGCAGGCCATGGCCGCAAAACAGGTCTTGCTCATGGCCCCGAAAGTACTTCCGATGCTTTCGGAATTCCGTCTGAGTGTGGTCATTTTCGGTTGGGGTTACTCTGATTTGAGGCAATGGTGAACCGCCGGGTGTACTTTGGGCGCCGCATCAAACGACCAACATGCTTCGATTCACCTTGCCCCTTGTTCTCGTCCTTGCCCTGGCTTCCTGCGGGACCCAGCCCTCTCCGGAGGAGTCATCCGTGGCGGTTTCCCCAGCCGCGGCGCCCGTTTCAGATTCGGATTTGACGTCGGCGAAGGTGTATGCCACGGCCGAAAACACGGACAAGCGGCTGTCGTTTGAGGGCGAGCTCGAATTCGATGCGGCCCGCCAGCCGCTGGAAACGGAGGTGGCCATTTTCGTGAATCCCAACAAGAAGTTCCAGACGTTCCTCGGCATTGGCGGGGCGATCACCGACGCGTCGGCAGAGGTGTTTTCGCAGATGAGTCCGGCCAATCAGGAGGCGCTGCTCGAGGCCTATTTCGGCGAGGACGGCATCGGGTACACCATCATCCGGACGAGCATCCATTCCTGCGACTTCGGCCTCGGGAGCCACACCTACATCGAGGAGGGGGATGCGGAGCTGGCGACGTTTTCCATCGCGGCGGACACGGTGAAGCGGATTCCGATGATCCAGCGCGCCGCGGAGCTGGTCGGCGAGGATCTCGTCTTTTACGCCAGTCCGTGGAGCCCGCCGGCGTTCATGAAGACCAACGAAAACATGCTCTACGGCGGTTCGCTGCTGCCGGAATACCGGGACGCGTGGGCGCAGTACTTCGTGAAGTTCATCGAGGCCTACGAGGCAGAGGGCTTGCCGGTGTGGGGGGTGACCATCCAGAACGAGCCCATGGCGGTGCAGCGCTGGGAGTCGTGCATCTACACGGCCGAGGAGGAGCGGGATTTCCTCAAATACCACCTTGGACCCGCAATGGAGGCCGCCGGGTATGGCGACAAGAACATCGTCGTCTGGGACCACAACCGCGACCTGATCACGCACCGCGCCAACACGATTTTCGAGGATTCCGTCGCCGCGTCCTACGCGTGGGGCACCGGGTTCCATTGGTACGAGACCTGGACCGGCGGCTTGCCGAAGTATGACAACCTCAAGCTGATCCAGGAGTCCTTCCCGGACAAGAAGCTGCTGTTCACCGAAGGGTGCCAAGAGGGCTTTGATAGCGCCCACTACGAGCGCTGGTCCAACGCCGAGCGTTACGGCAACAGCATGATCAACGACTTCAACAGCGGCACGGTCGGCTGGACGGATTGGAACATCTTCCTCGACGAGCGGGGCGGTCCGAACCACGTCGAAAACTTCTGCTTCGCGCCGGTCCATGGCGACACGCAGACGGACGAGCTGATCTTCACGCCGACGTACTACTACATCGGCCATTTCTCGAAGTTCGTCCGCCAGGGTGCCCGCCGCGTTAGCACGGCCGCCAGCCGCAGCACGCTGGAGAGCACGACGTGGGAGAACCCTTCGGGGGAGCGCGTGACGGTGGTGATGAACCGGACGGACGAGCCGATGGACTACGCCCTGATTGTGGGCGACCAGCAGGTCCAGGCGAGCATCTTGCCGCACGCCATGCAGACGCTCGTCTACTGAGCGCGATTCAAAGTTTGTGCGTCAGCGGACGATGAGCGGCTTGCGCCAGCTCCATTCGGCGACCTCGACGATGTAGAGGCCGCTCGGCAGGCCGCTGAGGTCGAGGGTGGCCTGTGGACCGAAGTCGGAATGGGTGGCGACCACCCGGCCCTGGCCGTCGCGGATGCGGGCCTGCCAGGCGCCATCGGCGGCAGAATGGACGAGGGTCACTTGCCCGTTGTCGGCCGGATTCGGGTACATCCGCACCGCGTGGGCGAGCTGTTCCCGGATGTCGCTGGTGTAGTCGTATTCGCCACACTGCTCCGGGTAGTCGGCGCAGATCCAGGAGGACAGCGCGCCCGCCACTGTGGAGAGCGTGACGTCATAGGCGGCATTGTCCGTGACGTGGGGCACGTGGCCCGCGCCTTCGATGGTGACAAAGCAGTGGTTCAGCCCCACGGCTTCCGCTTGGTCGTGCAGGGTGGCGCTGCCGTCGACGTCGGTGACGGGGAAGCCCATCAGGGTCACGCTGCCGGTGCCGTAGGGAACGGTGCCGTCGTCGGTGCCGTGAATGGAGACCAGGTTTTCGTCGCCGTCTTGGATCCAATCGGCATCCTTGAGGGCACCCGAAATGTTGAACACACCAGCCACGGCGGAGCTGTAGCCGGGGTTGCCGGACTCGCCTTCAAGTCCACCGCCCATGCCGGGTGCGCTCTGGTCGATGTTGGCCGGGATTTCGGCGTCTTCGTCGACATAGGCGTGGTGGAGGGCGAGGAAGCCGCCGGCCGACACGCCACCCATGTAGATGCGGTCGGGATCGATGCCCCACGGATTGCCTTCCTCCTCGACAGACTTGCGGAAGTAGCGCACAGCGGCGCGCCCGTCGTGGACCCCACGCCAAACGGCCTTGACCAATTCATTTTCCAGATCCAGCACATTGGCAATGCCCAAGCGGTAGGAGAAGCTGGCCACCGCGTAGCCCATGCGGGCAAAATCCTCGCACAGCGGCACCACGTCGAGGCCGTCGTTGGATCCCCCCAGAAAGAAGCCGCCATGGGCGATCAGCAGCAGGGGACGGTCCGAGGCCGTGTTCCCCACCGCTTCGTAGAAGTCGAAGTCCAGCTCGGTGTCGATGCCGAGTGCGTCGATGTTGTTGCCGTAGACATGCCCTTCGGAGACCGAGACATTGTCAAAGGCGGAGGTGTAACGGTAGCGCTCCCCATCGCAGTCGAATTGGGCGAACGTGGGGGCGGATGTTAAGGCGCTCAGGGCCAGCAGGAGGGCAATGCGGTTCTTCATGGCTTCGCCCCCAATCTACGCAGAGGATGTCAGCCGTGCCTTCAGCGGTTCTTCTGCCACTGCAGGGCGCGGCGAAGGCGTTGCGGGTAGACCACCAGCTGGATGAAGTTGAATTCCAGATGCTGCAGGCTCAGCGTTTTGCCTTCGTGGTCGACCGTGAGGCTCGGGGGAATCCGAAGGTTGGTCCGCAAGACCCACCAATCGCCCTTTTCGCTCGGGCGAATGTCCCATCCAAAGACGATCGAGACCGGGTGGGGTGAGGCGGTGCTGGTGCCGGTTTGGACCCCTTGGTCTGACTCCGAAATGGCGATGTCTTCCGTCGAAACGCCCAAGCCGAGGTAGGGGGCGAATCCATGGTAGTCACCAAGGAACTTGTAGGCCTCGAGGATGTGGCTGGTGCGTGTGATGGTTTGCTCGATCCCATAGGCGGCGCGACGCTGGGTCATGCTGCGGCGGGACACGGCCAACACGGCATCGGTCTTGGTGAAGTGCCAGCCGAGGGCCACATCGGGGAAGATGGTCGGAAACGACAGGTCGTCGAGGAAGGGTTGCGCTTCGGTCACGCCAGGGGAGGACATCACGGGGAAGGCTGAGGAGGGTCCGGCCGCCAGGAAGAAGCCATCCCGATTGCTGTTTGGGAGCGTCTCGTTCAAGTGGAGGTTGACTGGGTTGGAGGCGGTGGCCGTGGTCTCGATGGAGAAGTTCAGGCCCATCTGCACGAACCAGCCCGGCCAACGGTCGGCAATGGGGCCACTGGTGCGGGAGGTGTGCAGGTTGAATTCAGGGCGCAACACCTTGCACGCCTCCAACGTGAAGTAGCCATGGCGGGTCTCCCACCCCAGGCCGGCATCCACCATCCCTTTGATCCGGGTCACCTTGACCTGTTGCTCGGGGACGTCGCCCTGGCGGTAGCGCCAGGGAGAGAACTTGTATCCCACAAAAGGACGGAGGCCTTCGCCTTCTCCGACGGCCCAAGGGTAGGCCCGCAGTCCGGTGAATGTGCCCATCGAGATCCGGTTGGTCACCGCATCGTCTTCCCATTTCAGTGGCACGGTGTGGATGGAGACGTAGAAATCTGCGTGGCCCCAAAAGTGGGTAGCCCCGATGTTGACGGCGGGGGAGAAGAATCCACTCCGCCCGAAGCCGACTGTGCCGGTCGGGGAGGTCAACACGCCGTCCGCCATGGCCGGAACGGCACTCCAGCCGAGTCCGTAATAGCTCTTGGCGAAGGCGTGGCGGTGGGGCCAATCGGTCTCCTGAGCGTGGGCGCTGAGAAGAACAAAAGGGGCAAAGGCAAGGGTGAGCCAGGTTTTTCCGCGCATGGAGCGCAAAAGTAG
>CALBSW010000034.1 GCA_937967465.1 uncultured Flavobacteriales bacterium | reverse complement strand
CCTGGCGAGCCTGCATTGGACATTCTCACGAGCATGCTGGACATCGACACGGTGACCCCGTGTGGACAGTTCGTGACCTACCGGTACCTGGCACTGAACCTGACCTATGGCCTCATTGCTTCCAAGGAGCAGACGTGGATGGTGATGGACACGGTCGGCCCGATGATGTCATCGGTTCCTGAGGATCTTGTGATCGCTTGTACGGACGACAGCACGGCCTACGGTATGGTCGAGGCGGCCGATGCCTGCCACGATGTGTTCAGCATCGAGTACACCACCGACAGCCTGTATGTCGACACGCTGTCCATGCCAGTGTGTCCCGGCAACTACCTGATTGCCCGCACGGTGACCGCCACAGACGTTTGTGGCAATGCCAATGCAGCCTCCTACGTCATCACGGTGCGCGACACCGTGGGGCCGGAACTCGGCAACATTCCGATGAACGACACGCTGAGCTGCGAGATGCCGATTCCGACGGATGCCCCCATTCATCAGGATGCGTGCAGCGGGTCCGAGTTGACCGTGACCACCGCGGAGCAGCCCGGTCTCTGCCCGGAGAACTACACGCTCATCCGGACCTTTGTGGCCCAGGACCAATGCGGCAATTCGAGTGCGGCCATCCAAGAGGTGACTTTCATCGACACGCTGGCCCCGGCCATCCTCACGACGCCGGCTGACCTGCTGTTGTCCTGCGAGGAGATGGTGCCCGACAGCGCCATCACTGCAGGTGACGACTGCTCGACCATTGAGGTCAGCTTTTTGTTCTCTATTGTGAGTGGCGACTGCCCGCAGGAGTACACCATCCTCCGGACTCACAGTGCGACGGATGCGTGTGGCAATGCTGCCGAACATGTACAGACCATTGAGTATGTCGACAACGAAGCACCGCTCTTTACCGACCTGCCGGCATTCGTGGAGGCCGACTGCGCAGATGTGGACGTCGCGCTGGCTGCCGCTTACGACAGCTGTGGCACTGCCACGGTCTCCTTCTCCACGTTCGCGGCATTCACGGAGGGCATTGCAGGGGACCAGATTCGCCTCTACACTGCCATGGACGAATGCGGCAATGCTGCCCAAGGGTTGCAAATGGTGGACTTCGGAGCGGATCCTGAGTGTGCTGGCTGTACCGACAGCTTGGCCGTGAATTATGACGCATCTGCGACCCTCGACGACGGGTCCTGCAATTACGCTGGGCTCTATGACTTGACCGGAACCTGCGTCAATGATGAAGACGGTGATGGTGTCTGCGATGAAATCGAGATTGCCGGATGCCAGGACAGCTTGGCCTGCAACTATGTGGCCATTGCAACGGATCCTGGTGCGTGCGACTACCCGATGGACCCCACCCGGGACTGCAACGGCATGTGCATTTCCGACGCCGACGGAGATGGGGTGTGCGACGGTGCCGAAGTGGAGGGTTGTCTTGATCCGACGGCTTGCAATTTCTCAGCATTTGCTACCGACAGCAACCCGGCGTTGTGCGATTACGCCTGCTATGGTTGCACCTACACCGATGCCTTGAATTACGATGCTGCAGCCACCCGCGACGACGGCAATTGCGCCTTCCCGCAAGGGGATGCCAGCGCCACCTGTGAGGGGGATGCCAACGGCGATGGTGAAATCGGCATTGAAGATCTCCTCGACGTCCTGGCCAATTTCGCAGAGACCTGCGACTGAAGTCTGGATTCGATTTGGTGAAAAGAAGGGCTGCCCGCGAGGGCGGCCCTTTTTGCTGGGGGGTGCCCGTACCTTCGGGACATGGAATTCGTCAAGCTGGATGCCTGTGGCAACGACTTCATCGCGCTGGATCTCCGCGCGCAAGAAGGGGAGTGGCGACCGGCTCCCGAAGCGGTGGCGCGCTGGTGCCACCGCCGACATGGCATCGGCGCGGACGGGGTGCTGCTCCTGCTGCCCGGCCGCGATGGCGCCGACTTCCATTTGACCTTCCTGAATCCCGACGGGAGCGAGGCCTTTTGCGGCAACGGAGCCCGGGCCGCTTTTACGTTGTGGCGGGCATTGATGGAGGAGGGGCATGACGACGCGCGGTTCACCGCGGTGGATGGGCCGCATGAAGGGCACTGGGTGCAGGGCGAGCCATGCGTGGACCTCCGCGTACAGGAGGCCCCCAAGGACACCCCTCACGGGGCTTACGTGCACACCGGGACCCACCACCTCGTCGTGGGCATGACCACGGAACACCTCGTGGACGTGAACCTTCCCGAGCTCGCCCGCCCACTCCGAGAGCACGAGGACTTTGCCCCGCACGGCGTCAACGTCAACATCGTGGCCACGGCACCCCACGCGGACGGGCGGTACGCCCTGCGGACCTTCGAGAAAGGCGTGGAGGGCGAGACCCTGAGCTGCGGCAGCGGAACCGTGGCGGCCGCGGCTGTGTTGCGCTGGGCGAATGGGGGAGAGGCCTTCAAATTCCAGGCGCCGGGTGGCCCGCTCGGCGTGGTCTTCGAGGGAGAGCACCGCGCTTGGTTGTCCGGTCCTGTGGCGATGCCATTTTCCGGTCGCATCTTGCCGGAGTGAAGCCACTGCAACACATCCTGTTTCTGGCCTTCGTGACCGTCTTCTTCGGCACGGTCCATGCCCAAGGCGTTCCCTTTCCTCCAGATCCCGATGCGCCCACGCGGTCTTTCTCCGATGCGGCACAAGCGAGCGTCCTGACCTGCAGCCCGGGCAACGCGCTCTACAGCGCCTTCGGCCACACCGCCATCCGCATCACCGACCTTGCCGCTGACCCTCCGCTGGACCGGGTCTACAACTACGGCACGTTCCAATTCAGCGACGGGTTCTATGCGCGCTTTGTCCAAGGCGAGCTCATCTATTCCCTCAGCACGAGCACCTTTGGCGGCTTCCTCGAGGAGTACATCCGCTCGGGGCGCGGCGTGTCCGAGCAACGGCTGGACCTCGCGCCGGAGGACATCGCCCGGCTCGATGCCTACCTGCTCGCCAACGCCCATCCCGACCACCGGGACTACCAGTACCTGTTCCTCTACGACAACTGCGCCACGCGGGTCATCACCGTCTTGGAGGCTGTGTTCGGTTCGCGGTTGACCGTGGATTGCGCAGACCGACAGGACAGCACCTTCCGCGATCTGCTCCGTGCCAAGTTGGGCGGGGTGCCCTTGACCCGCTTCGGAATCGATGTGGTGCTTGGACTTCCCGTGGACGCGCCGCTGGGACGCTGTGGCGATGCCTTCCTGCCCGACCACCTCGCGGTGGAATTGGACGGCATGGTCCTCGACGCCAACAGCATGGACGAGCGTCCCCTGGTCAAGTCGACCCAGGAGCTCTTGCCGAGCATGCTGTCCCAAGCGCCAGACCGCGCCGGATGGCCGGTGGCGGCCGGCTGGGTTCTGCTGTTGGTGTGTGGGGTGGAATGGTGGATGGGGCGCCGATGGTTGCGCCGCGCCTTGCCGGTGGTGACCGGGCTGGTCGGGGTGCTGTTGGCCTACCTCTGGTTTGGCACAGACCACCTGGATACCCGCTACAACCTCAATCTGCTCTGGGCCCTTCCGCTCCAATTGTTGGGGCCGGGCTTGACGGAGAAGTCACCTGCGTGGAAGCGCCAACTCGGCCGCTTCGTCGGAATGGCTGCTGGGGGCACCGCGCTGCTCAGTTTGGCCCCGCCGGAGGTGAGCATGCAGGCCTTCCACCCGGCCGTCTTCCCCTTGGGCATGGCCGTGGCCTTGTGTTTCGAACCTTGGAAACGGCCGCGCCGATGACCCGGTTCAGCCTGTCTTCCATTTGGATCGGCAGCCTGCTGCTGTGGGGTGCCTGGGCGGGTTGCCGGACGGAGCCTGTGACGTGGCGGGTGCCGGTGCACAACGTGATTCTTCTTCAGGACACCCTCAACTGGGCTGACCTCGTGCCGGACACCCTTTGGGAGGAAGGCGAGGAGGGACTCCGACTGACGGTCGAAGCCACCCGCCCGCTGCTCGATGCCACGGCGCTGGTGCCCGAGTTCGATACGGCGTGGACAGACAACTTCACCTTGCCTTTTGGTGGCGGCCCCATCCCGGTGGCGCCGGGCACGCCGATATGGAACGAAGAGGAAACGGTGCCTTTGAATGTGCCGCAAGCCGGATTGCGGCGCGCCCGACTCGATGCCGGCGTGCTGCGGCTCCAGGTCAGCAGCACCGTCCAAGGACCGCTGTCTCTCGTGTATGAATTCGAGGGAGCGGAATTTCCAGTGGGCACCAATGGCGGCAATGCCTCGATTGAGCTGTTGGTGAATGCGGACACAGCGGAGGTGGTGCTGGATTTGACGGGCGTGGTCCTGGATCTCGATGGTCCGGAGGGGCTGCAATACAGCCGGTTGGCCACGAGCTGGTCCGTGGGCGTGCCTGCAGATGCAGCAGAGCCTGTGGGCGTCTTCGGCAGCGATGCGCTGTCCCTCACCGTGGAGCTGTCCGGTCTGTCGGTGGCCCAGGTCGAAGGCCGCTTCGATGCGCAATCCTTGAATGTGGCCGACATCCTGGACATCGGGACAGGCGAGGGTGGGTTGCAGTCGCTCGAGGTCGGCTGGACCGGATTGGAGGTGGACCTGACCCTGCTGAATACGACAGGACTGGACCTCCGCACCACGTTGAACGCATTGCAGCGCCTCGACTCTGCGGATGGGGCAGCGACCACGACCGAATTGCAAGACGATGCGCTGGGCACCCCCGTTTGGTTGGGACGTGCTGAACTCACAGGCACTGGCGACATGAGCGCGTGGAGCGTGGCACCGACGGAGGCCACATTCCAATTCTCCGCCGACCAGGGCAACCTCGGTGGGTTCCTGGGGTCCATTCCCGATGCGTTGGCGTGGGATGTGGACCTCGAGGTCAATCCACTTGGCGATGTCACCGGGGGGTACGACCGGGTGGACCTGACCCGCCTGCCCGAGGCCCGCATCCAGGTGGAGGCCCCGCTGGCGGTGTCGGCTTCCCGCGCCGTGTGGGTGGATACCCTCGACATCGTACCGCCGGACTGGCTCGATTATTCGGGATTCCTCGACCTCGAGGTCGAAAGTGCCTTGCCGGTTGGAGCCACCGTGCAGTTGCAGCTGGTGGACCTGCCGGAATCCATGGCGCTCTTTGATGACTTTCTCGGTCCAGGTTGGCTGGATTTTGCCGATGTCGTCCTCGTACCGGGATCGGGCGACCCGCTGGCGCCGACCACCGCCGTGTCGCGGGTGGACATGATTCAGCCGCACTTTGAAGCGCTGCGGCTCGGAGCCCGGCTGAGGGTGGAGGTCGCATTCGAAACGCCTGAAGCGGGGGCCACGTTCAACACGGCGCAACGCGTTGTCCTGCGCGGTCACCTCCATGGCGACGCCCAAATTTCTGTGGAATGATGCGGCGTGGGCTCCTTCTCTTCATGGCATGGCTCGGGCCGTGGGCCGCAGGCGCCACTGGCGAGCCTGCGGACAGCACAGTGCGCCAAGGTGCGGTGTCGGAGTGGCGGGCCTGGTCCGAGCATCAATGGGCCTCCAATGCTGCCCTCAAGTGGGCCATGGCCGGCGTGGCGTTCGGCGGCGACATCAGTGGCCCAGTGCGCACCCTCGTCTCGCTGTCCGAACAGAAGGGCGGCGGTTTTCTCGGCGGCACATCGCGGTCCGGAGTGTCCTTGACCTTGCCGGCATTGGAGCTGTTTCCCGAGCCTGACCAAGGGCGCTGGCAAACCTTTGTGGCCTTCGAGAACCGCATGGTGGCCGCAGCAGAATGGTCACCCGCTGCTGCCCGGTTCGCCTTTGGGCGCTGGGGACTCAGCGATGGAGACGACCGGCTGGGCGGTACAGGATTTTCTGCCATCTCGGCCACGTGTCTGAAGATCGGTGGCATCCGCACCTCGGAGACGGCGGCATTCGGCATTCCCATGACCCTTCAGCTCCAATGGGCCTTGCAGGCGGGAGAAGTCCACCGCTACGACGCGGGGCGCATCGCCCGGTTCAGTCGCGCCACGTGGGACGACGAAGTGGTCGATGTCGACATTTTGGCGACCCGGGGAACGCCCCTCGGAGTGGGGACATTGGTCGGATTTGACCTCGGCATTGCGTTGGAAGAATCCGAAGGGGGCATGGGCCGACCGGACCGGTGGTCCCTGGACATCCAGGACCTCAGCCGAGGGCGGTTTCGGGCATTGGAATATTCGAGCATCGACACGGCCTTCACCACGCCGGGGTTCCCGCTGTTGACGCAGGGCGCCCCCGATTTTTCCTCGGCTGCGGCGCGCGACACGCTCGAGGGCGACCTGTCCTTTGGCTTGCCTTCGACGGTCACCTTCCGCTGGGAACGGCAAGTACTCCGGCGGCCGGACGTCAAGTGGACGCTGGAATGGCAGCGCCACGGTTACGCTCCCCGGGCCCGCGTGGAAATCACCCGCATCCAAGGGTGGGGGCCGGTCCGCACCGCGGTGGGCCTCGGCCACGGCGGCTGGGGAGGCACCTACATTCCCTTGCGTTTTGAACTGCCTTCCCGGGAGGTGCGCCAGGGCCGTCCCGGAGGCTCCCTGGTGGTCTCCACCCGTTGGCTCGCTTTGCCCGGCACGGGCGGGCGCATGGCCTTCGGGTTGAATTGGCACCGCACCTTCTGACCTCTCCTGACCGAACTTCGCACCATGCAAGCCCACACCCCGCACGCCCCCGAGACCGGATGGACCGCCGGCGACCGATTGCAGATCATCGCCGGGCCCTGCGCCATCGAAGGGGAGGACATGGCCTTCCGCATCGCGGAATCGCTGCAGGAAACCTGCGCATCGCTGGGACTGCCCCTGATCTTCAAGGGCAGCTACCGCAAGGCCAACCGGTCCCGCATCGACAGCTTCACGGGCATCGGGGATGAGAAAGCCCTCGGCATCCTGGCCGCTGTCCGAGAGCGCTTCGGACTCCCGGTCACCACCGACATCCACACCGCAGAGGAAGCGGCCCTCGCGGCGGCCCACGTGGACGTCTTGCAGATTCCGGCGTTCCTCTGTCGCCAGACCGACCTCGTCGTGGCCGCGGCCAATACCGGCAAGGTGGTCAACCTCAAGAAGGGCCAATTCCTCAGTGCGGAATCCATGCAGCATGCGGTCACCAAGGTTCACGACAGCGGCAATGGCCAGGCTTGGGTGACCGAACGCGGCACCACCTTCGGCTACCAGGACCTGGTGGTCGACTTCCGGGGACTGCCCGCCATGCGGAGTTTCGCGCCCACCATCATGGACCTGACCCACAGCCTGCAGCAACCCAACCAGGCGTCGGGCGTGACCGGGGGGCGTCCCGAACTCATCGCCCACATGGCCCGAACGGCCGTGGCCGCTGGGGCCGACGGGGTGTTCATCGAGACCCATCCCGACCCCGCCAGCGCCAAAAGCGACGGGGCCAACATGCTGTCTTTGGACCGCTTCGCAGACGTGGCCCGACAAATGCACCACATGCGCGAGGCCTACCTCGCAGCGATTCGCGGATGAACCGGGTCCTCCTCCTGTTGACGTTGGCCACGGTGGCCGTGGCGCACGGCCAAGGGCCGGGCTTGTTGGAGGTCCGCGTTTTCGGTGGGGCAGGAGAAGAGTCGTGTCGCGCCGTCTGGGCAGACGACGCGGGAGTCCTGGTTGCCGGTGAGACGACCAGTCCGGTGTTCCTCCAGACTGTCCATGGAGGCGAGCTCGGCCCCGTGGGGCGCAAGGGATTCGTCATGGCCTTGGATACCGGCCTGGCGCACCAATGGTCCTTTGCGTTTCCAGGAGACCCCGCTGCGTCAGTGGATGCGCCGTCGTCCATGGTGTTGCGCGATGTGGTCCGGGATCCCGCCGACTCCGCGGTGGCTTGGGCGCTGTATGATGCGCCAAGAGACGGTGTCTGGGAAGGCCACATGATGGGGGTGCACGCCACGGAAGGAAAGGTGGCGGAATTCGACCTCACCGCGCCGGGAGCAGCGTTCACCGCGGCCCTGACTCCGGCAGGCGGCAACACCTTCCTCGTCGTGGGCCACACCGCATCGACATCGGCACCGTCCGTTCCCACCGGCATCCAGGTCGGGCTGTGGTCCGGATCCGTGGATGCGCCGCCTGGCTGGGCCTTGCTCGCCGACACGGAAGGCATGGAGGCCCTCGATGCCGATTGGCATGCCGACACGCTTTACATCGCTGTCCACCGCACCAACGTACCGTCCGCCCCACATGCCATTCTCGCGGTCACCGTGGACAACGGCAATCCCGTGGTCAGCGATGTGGCGGCCATCGAAGATCCCGACATCGAACTGCACCGCCTGACAGCGAGCGGGGAAGGCGTCGCATGGGCCGGCACCCTCAGCTCGGCCGACGGCACCCTCGATGCCGTGTTCGGCCGGCTCGCCGCTGTGCCGGAACCTCTGGAGACCGTCGAATGGGGGCAGGAGTGGGTCGTGGAAACCGTCAGCGCGGCCGACCGCCCTGCGCGGGACGTGCTCTGGACGGGCGACGTGGTTCAATGCGCAGCCCGCACCACCACCAAAGGGGAGGGAGGCGCTGGAGCCCTCGTCCAAACCCGTTTTGGTCCGACGGGCGCCTGGTTCGGAGCGTACACCTTCGGAGGGGTTGCGGATGAAGACGTGTGGGACCTCGCCCTCGATCCGCAAGGACGCCTCCTGGTGGCCGGATCGTCCAACAGCTGGACTGAACTCACGGCGGGCAACGGAAGTCAGGATGCCACGCTGTTCCGTTCCTCGCGGACCAATTTCACGTTGGGCTTCGATTCGGTTCAGGTGGCTGTGGCAGTGCCCACCGAGTCGGTGTTTGTCGGCGTGGAGGCACGCTGGCCACTGCAGCAGGACGCGACAGGCTGGTGGGTCCGCGCAGGAGCGTCGTGGCCCGAGCGGCTGGGGACGTCTTGGACCCTCCATGCACCCGATGGCCGTCAAGTCGCTGCGGGTCAGGGGCAACAGGTTCCCCACGTGCAGGGGCTCCACTGGCTCCGCTGCGGAGACATTCTCGGCGCCAGGGCGATTCCGGTCTGGGTCGAGGAATGATTGCGTCCTCC
>CALBSW010000033.1 GCA_937967465.1 uncultured Flavobacteriales bacterium | reverse complement strand
AAGGTGTAGCTGAGGGTCTGGAAGGTGTAGAAAGAGATTCCGACGGGCAGGATGATGTGGGTCGTGGCGGCGTGCAGGGTGACCCCGACGGATTGCCAAGCGGCGATCCAATTCTCGACAAAGAAGCCGGCGTACTTGAAATACCCGAGGATGCCGAGGTTGACGGCGAGGGAGACCCAAAGCCATCGCTTGCGTTGCGTGCGGTTCTCGGCCTGCTCCAAGCGGAGGCCGATGAGGAAGTCCGCGAGGGTGGACAGCGCAATGAGCCCGAGGAAGCGCCAATCCCACCAACCGTAAAAGGTATACGATGCCGCAAGGAGCAGGAGGTTTTGCGCCTTGAGGTGCCGTTGGGCCACGAACCAATACAGTCCGAAGACGACCGGCAGGAAAACCAGGAACTCAGGGCTGTTGAAGAGCACAGAATAATTTACGGCCCGGTGCCCTCTTTGTCCTCACGAACGCAAATCAGTGTGTCAATTCAGCAGCACTACCACCTGTTTGGCCAACCATGCGGAATAGAGTTCCGCGCCGACCCCGCGGAGGTGGTGGTCGTCGTAGTACAGCGTGTCGACCTTGGCGAGCGGCCAATCGTTGCCCTCGATCCACGGCAGCCCTTCCATGACGTCCGGCTTCTCGAACACCTCCTCGCACAGCTGCGGCGGATTGACCAGCAGCAGCTGGATGCCTTCCTCCTCGCAGGTCGCCCGAATCCGCTCAAACGCCCGCCGCTGCTTCCGGCTCAACTCGCACGTGTCCGGCATGCACTCCACCGAGTCGACTGGTGGCATGAGGGTGTAGGAAAGCCCACCAGGGATGTATTTGAAGGGCAGTGTGGCTCGGACTACACTATCAGCCGGGTGCAGCGTCCGTTTCACCCCGAAATAACTGGCCTTGAGAATGGTCTGAATGTCTCGCGAAGCCCAGGCCATGCGCTGAAAAATCGCTTCGTTCGAAAGGTTGTGGTTGATGGTCAAATCCCGCACGGATTCCAATCCCCCGTTGTCCCAGATCGCGGGATACACATCGATCAAAACGGAGCGCGGATGGCCTTTGAGCTCGGAGCTCCATTGGAGCATGTATTCCGAATTGAAAAACGTTTGGCTCGATGAGCAGAGGTTGAACGTGGAGAGGCCTTCCTCGGCAAATGGACGGGGGTCAATGCCCCGATTGCACGTGCTGCTCCCCAGGGTCACCACATCGTGTGGACCTTCAGCTTGCGCGAAGTCGGGCATCCGGTAAAAGGTGCTGCCGAAGGGCCCTTTGGCAAAGAGGATGTACTCTAGTTTGGGATGCACTTGTGCCAGAAGTGCAACTGCGCAGATTCCCACCAGCAGCGCCGGCACCACCCACCCAATCTGAAGCAGAAATCGTTTCATCAGAATTGGAAGTAAATGAATTGATTGGCCGCGTCATCCCAACAGAACAGTACTGCAGTGGCCAGTGCGGTATACACCCCCCATCGGACCCAAGTTTTCTTGGCATACAGACGGTCTTCTCTGAGCAGCCAGTCTCCGCTGATGACGGCGATGGGGCCGAGGGCGCTGAGCAACATCATCGAGTCTGGCAGCTCTCCCGTCACGTTGGTCCAAGCGGCGAGATACTGACCTGCGAGTCCAATGTTGTCCGCCCTGAAGAACACCCAAGAGATGGTGAGGAAGGTGAACATCCACACGATTTG
>CALBSW010000032.1 GCA_937967465.1 uncultured Flavobacteriales bacterium | reverse complement strand
CGCCGCCACCGCCGTGACGGCCGTGAGGCCGAGGGCGATGGCGAGCGGGGAAGGGACCCAGGCGAACCGGTCCCGTTGTGAATCGTCTGTGGCCGCGTTCATGCGGGCCGAATCAGAACGGCAGGTCGTCGTCGGAAGCGGCGGGTGCGCTCGGGTTGAAGGCGGGTGCCGGCGGTACCTCGGCAGCGGCCGGTGCAGCCTGACCACCTTGGCCGGCAGGGGCACCTTCTGCTCCCATCTTCTCGATGCGCCACGCGTTCAGATCGACGTAGTAGCGGTCGTTGTACTCACGGCCCTTGACGTCGAACTTGACATTGACCTGGTCGCCTTCGGTGATGCCATTCAACTGGTCCGACTTCTCCTTCAGGGCGGAGAACTTGACATCGGAGGGGTACTGCTCTGCAGTGGTGATCACGAATTCACGCTTGTAGAATTCGCTCGTTTCGGACTTCCAAACGGGGAACAGGCGCTTGACCGTTCCCTTCATCTCATAACTCATACAGCGAATATCGCCCGTCCGACCGTCAACCGGGGTTGTACGCGAGCAAGGTCTTCCACGCCCCATCCACATCGCCCTGTTCAAGGCGTGTTTTGGCCTCGGCATACAAGGCTTGCTCCAACGCGACAGCGTCGTCCTCGTGTTCCATGAACAGGTCGGACAATTCAATCAGCTTGTGCTCGTTGACGTCCGTTTCATCCGGAATCGTGTGAATGGCGGCGAGGCGGGCGCGCTCGTTGTCCGACAGCATAGGATGGTTCCGCCACTCCTCAGGGAGGGCATCCACCCCCACACCCAAACCACCGGGTACGGGTTTCGGGATTTCGAACAAGGCATCTCCGGAAGCGCGGACATAGGCATTGCCGCCACACCGACCGACCAGGTCGATGGCATTGGGGTCCGGCTTGCCATCCGCACCGATGACATCGTCTGCAATGTGGACGCGTTCGACCTCACAAACGAGCATCTGGCCGGCACCCGGTCCGTTCCCGAGTTCGACGATCTGCGTCACTTTGCACTCGAAGGACACGGGAGACTCTCCCACCCGCGCCGGAGCGACCGTGTCGGACTCGACCGGGGTGAATCCGGCTTTGGCGAACTCATCGACATCGGCCGGGTAATCGCTGCTGGACAGGGAGGCGCCCTCCACCATGGCGTGGTCGACGAGGCTGACCACGATTTCCTTTGTGGCCCGCGCATTGGCCAGGGTGTCCTTCACGGTTCCATCCCGACCGCGCAGGGTGGGGCCGACCACCAAGACGGGCGGGTCGATGGAAAAGACGTTGAAGTAGCTGAAGGGCGCGAGGTTGCGGCGACCTTCTGCGTCTACGGTGCTGGCGAGGGCAATGGGTCGGGGGGCGACGGTGCCGACGAGGAATCCGTAGCGCTGGGGAATGGGCAGGGCCTTGGGGTCGTGGGCCTGCGTGGCGCGAATGCGGCTCATCGGCGCGCGATGGATTGGCCTTCAGCCTCCACATCTCCCACGGTGCCCATCACCTTGTCGCGCAATCCTGCAGCGTAGGTGTCGAGGCGGGCGGCCAGGTCGCGGTCCGCCGTGGACAGAATGCGGGCGGCGAGCAGGCCGGCATTGCGCCCTCCATCCAGCGCAACGGTCGCGACGGGAATCCCGGAGGGCATTTGGAGGATGCTCAGGATGCTGTCCCATCCGTCGATGCTGTTGGAGCTTTTGACGGGAACCCCCACGACGGGGAGGCTGGTCAAGCTGGCCACCATGCCGGGCAAGTGGGCTGCTCCACCGGCACCGGCCACGATGGCGCCGAGTCCGCGGTCGCGGGCCGTTCTGGCGTACTCCACCATGCGGTCCGGTGTGCGATGTGCGCTCACGACGGTCATTTCGTGCTCGACTCCGAGTTCGGTGAGGATTTCAGCTGCTTGACGCATGACGGGCAGATCGCTCTTGCTGCCCATGATGATGCCCACTTTCATGGGGCAAAGATACGGGGCCTCCGGGGCGGCCCGTCAGGGGTGCATGATGGAAATCACGCAGGCCGTGAGCAAACAGGCCACGGTTCCCGCAAGCAAGGCCCGGAAGCCCAGCTTGGCCAGCTCTCCCCTCCGCGAAGGGGCCAGGACGCCAATGCCACCCACCTGAATGCCGATGGAGGCGAAGTTGGCAAAGCCGCAGAGGATGTAGGTGGCGATGAGCACGCTGCGGTCGCTCATGTTCTCTTTCAGCTTGCCCAGCGTTTCGTAAGCGTAGAACTCGTTGATGACGGTTTTCTCACCCAGCAATTGGCCCACCAGCACGATGTCCTCGGAGGCGACGCCCACCAACCAGGCGATGGGGGCGCCGATGTAGCCCAGAATCAATTCCATGCTCAGGGAATCGAAGGTGGTGCTGGCGGCAATGGCGTCGTTGGCTCCCGTCCAACCGCCGACCCATCCCAGCAGGTCGTTGACCATGTAGACAAAGGCGGTGAACACGAGGAGCATCACACCCACATTGGCGGCAAGGGACAGGCCGTCGCGGGTGCCGTTGGTGATGGCTTCGAGGAAATTCGACGCGTTGGACTTGACGATCTGGGCATCGCCGGCCATCTGGGGCTCCGTTTCCGGCACCAGCAGTTTGGACGCGGCCACAGAGGCGGGTGCAGAAATGAGCGAGGCCGTGAGAAGGTGGGTGGCGAAGTAAGCCTGGGCCTCTGGGTCGGATCCGCCGAGAATGCCGACGTAGGCAGCGAACACAGAGCCCGCGATGGTGGCCATTCCCCCGGTCATGACGAGCATGAGCTCCGAGCGGGACATCTTGTCGAGATAGGGGCGGATGAGCAGGGGGCTCTCCGTTTGTCCAAGGAAGACATTGCCCGCAACAGACAGGCTTTCGCGGCCGGTCAAGCGCAAGGTGTGGCGCATGACCCAGGCGAAGCCCCGGATGAAGAAGGACAGGATGCCCAAGTGGTGCAACAGGGCGCTCAACGCGCTGAAGAACACGATGGTGGCCAGGATGCGGAAGGCGAAATTCTCGAGGTCCGGACCCACTTGACCGTCCGCAAACCTGCCGAGCAGGAAGTCCGTGCCGTTCCAGGTGTAGCCGATGACCTGCACGAAGACCTCGGCCACCCTGCGGAAAGCACCGTGAATGAACGGCACCTTCAAGACGAGCAAGGCCATGACGAATTGCAGTGCCAACGCGCCGAGGATGGTCCGCCACGCGACGGACTTGCGGGAAGTGGACAACAGCCACATGAGTCCGGTCAGGACCAGAATGCCGAGAATGGCTTGCATCAGGATTGGCGGCGTTCGAGCTCGTCGCGGATGAGACCGGCGCGCTCGTAATCTTCTTTCTGGATGGAGAGGTCCAGTTCTTCTTGCAGTTCCTCGTCCGTCAGGTCAGACAAGCCGTCTCCCGGATCTACCGGGCCTTCTTCCAGGCCAAATGGATCGTCCTCGTTTTCTTCCGGCATGGGGGTCAGCGCCTCCTCTCCCTCTGGCAAGATGGCAGCGGCCTCCATGACCTTCTCGTCGCAGTAAATCGGACAACCGAACCGAACGGCCAAGGCCACGGCGTCCGAACTCCGGGCGTCGATGGTCTCCTCTTTTCCTTCTCTCTCGCACAAGAGGCGGGCAAAAAAGATGCCCTCCACGAGGTCATAAATCAGGACTTCTTTCAGTACAATGCCGAAAGCGCTGCTGACGCTTTGAAGGAGGTCGTGCGTGAGCGGTCGGCTCGGGGTCATGCCCTCCAATTTGATGGCAATCGACTGGGCTTCATTCATGCCAATGACGATCCCAAGCTTCCGCTTCCCTTGCACTTCTTCGAGCACGAGGGTGTAAGCTCCTGAAGTGGAGCCACTGTCTTTGATGTTGGATACCGCAAGCAGGGACTTCTTCATGGTCGGCCGGGGCGGAAAGGTAGGGGTTCGTTCGGCGTTCTCAGAGTGCCTTGAAGGCTTCCGTGAGTTTGGGGACCACCTCGAAGGCGTCGCCCACGATGCCGTAGTCCGCGGCCTTGAAGAAGGGGGCCTCGGGGTCCTTGTTGACCACCACAATCACCTTGGAGCCATTGACACCGGCCAGGTGTTGGATGGCCCCGGAGATGCCCACGGCGATGTAGAGGTTGGGGCGAATGGCAATGCCGGTCTGCCCCACGTGCTCGTGGTGCGGGCGCCATCCGA
>CALBSW010000031.1 GCA_937967465.1 uncultured Flavobacteriales bacterium | reverse complement strand
AGGGAGAGGATGCGGCGGCGGTCGATGATGTGGCCGTCGAGGGTTGTCGTCACGACGTAGACGCCGGGCGTCAGGTTGTCGATGACGGTGCGCTGAGCGCTTGTCATGCGGAGTTCACGAACAGTGGCGCCAGCTTGGTCTTGCAACACGACCGTGGCGCCCGCGGGGATGCCCTCGAGCTGAAGTTGACCCACGCAAGGGACGGGGAAGGCTAGGATGCCGGTGGTCTGCTCGGTGTCGAGTCCGGAGACGGCGTCAATCGTGGCGTGCCAAGTGACGGTGTCCAAGGCGGCTCCATTGGTGGTCAGTTGCATGCGAAGGATGCCCTCTCCAGCGATGCCGTTGGGGTAGACGTGGCAGTTCAGGTACTGCTCACTGTCGGCGGAGAACTCCGCATTGGCCTCCACCACTCCGATGGGGTGGCAGTTGGGGAAGCAGAAGGAGTACTCCCAGCCCTCGGGGACGTCGGCTTCCACGATGGTCCACTCGACTTGCACCGCGTCGATCGCGTTGTAGTAGGTGTTGATGTTGATGTCGAGGTCCTCGACCGTGCCGGACATGAAGAGCTCGTGCTCGTCGATGGAGTGCGACTGCCCAAAGGCGAGGATGGGCATCAGGCCGATCAGGAGTGCGGGAAGAAGGCGCATGGGTCGAGGTCTTGGAGACCAGCAAGATAGGGTAAAAGCAAAGGGGATGCGAAGGTCAAAGGGCCAATGCCATTCGGATGTCAGCGCGGTCGTAGACGCAGTCGTCGGGGAGGGGGATGACCCTGAAACCGTACTTGCGGTAGAGGTGGATGGCGCTGGCGAGGGAGGTGTGCGAATACAGTTCCAGTGTGTGCACGCCCCGCTGGCGGCAGAGGCCGATGAGGTACTCCATCATCTGGTGGCCGTACCCGCGCGACCGGTGCGATGCTTTGACGGCCATCTTGTTGAGCTCCAGCGTGCCCTCTGCGCGAGGGGTGAGGGCAAACGTGGCGATCGCTTCCCCGTCGAGCAGGCCGAAGTGGACCTCGCCGCCTGGCTTCAGCACCATGGTCTCCGGGTCGGAGAGGACCTGGATGTCGTAGGGTTCGAGCAGGAAATGCGCTTCCAGCCACGCCTTGTTCAGGTCGAAGAAGGCCTTCCGGTAGGCCGGGTCGTAGGGGATGAAGGTCAGGGCCATGTCGGGTACAATGTCCTGTGAAAATGAAAAACCCGGACCACGTATGGCCCGGGTTTCGTCTTGAAGAATGCGTTGCGGTCAGTGTGACTGCAGGACAGTTTTGACCGTTTGCAGGCCCGCGGAGGAGCGGCCAGCAATGATGTAAGCGCCGTCAAAAGCGCTCAAATCCAGACGCTGTCCTTGTTGAAGGGGGCGGCGAAGTGCGGTCTTGCCGGTGACATCGACCACCATGATTTCACAGGCGGCATGGGCAGTCAGCACGCTGGCTTGCAGCGCAAACAAGTCTGCTTCTTGGATTTCAGTGGGGGCGATGTCCATGGTGCCCTCGCAGAACTGGCGCCAGAAGTCCCACATTTCGACGGCACTGGTGATGTCCATGTTGCCGACGGAGCCGAACCAATCGTGGCCGCCGCCATTGACGCGGTAGACACGTGCTTCGTATCCATTGTCTCCCCCGAAATGGCGGATGAGGTCCACGTCGGAACCGTCGGTGGTGTTGATGTTGGGTAGGGCGGTTTCCTCCACTTCGGTGCAGTTGTTCTGCTCGGCCCACCAGGCCACGATGGTCTCGACGCCGGGCTGTTGTCCCCAACCCCACTGCCAGTTGTCTGTACCCTCGTAAAGGATGGTCTCGTCATTGGTGCCATGCAGGTGCACCACCGGAACGTGTTCGGAAGGGTCACAGGTTTCCCAGTCATTGTTGGACATGGTACCCCCCACAGAGCCGATGCCTCGGAAGGTCTCGGGTGCGCGGCAGGCCAGGCTGTAGCTCATGTAGCCACCATTGGAGTAACCGCAGCTGTATGTGCAATCGGCGGAATGGCCGTACTCGGCCTGCAGGTGCTCTGCCAATTGGACCAGAAACTCCATGTCGGTCTCAGATCCCCAGTCGAAGTTGGCGTTCCAGTGGTTGTTGCCCGCCCCATCAGGGAGGCCTTGAGGCCAAACGACACCGAATCCTTCGGCTTCGGCCAGCTCACGGAAACCGCTGAGGTCAAACATGCCGGTGGCGGTGCCGAAGTAGCCATGCAACACAAAGACGAGCGGAGCACCGAAATCCATGTTTTCTGGAGCGTAGTACACGAATTCACGGGTGGTGGAGACGCCATTGACCTCGGAAACGAAGGTGTCGACGTAGCCGCAAGAGCCATCGTCCTCAGTGGAACCTTGGACGTAGTTGAAGGCCATTGGGTCCGTGCAACCTGGCAAGGAGACCGTGCATCCGGTGTCGCCCAAGGTGAAGGTGTGGTAGCCATAGCTGCCCTCATTCAAGGTGAAGGCCGTCTCGAATCCTGGGATGGCAGGCGAGCAGCTCAAAGTGGTCCCGTTCCAGCCGTCGCCCCAGGAATCCAAGGCGAGCAGGAAATAACAGCCATCCTCGAGACAGACGACCTGGTTGGTCGTGGTGTTGTCTGTTGTCCCTTGGTAGGAAGCGACGAGTTGGTTGTTGCCGTCTTCGGCGCGGTACAGTTCCCAAGCGACTTCAGCTCCCCACTGGTAAGTGGTGGTCTCGAGCTCGAGTTCGGTGTAGTCGCATTGTGCTGAGCTGTTCCAGCTGGACAGGGCGAGCAGCAACGCGATGGCAAGAGGTTGAAGGTGTAAGGTGTTGATCATGAGTGCAATATAAAAAATGTAGGAATATGCCTACAAATTTTGATTGCAGGTTTAATGTGTGGGAATGCGCAAGACCTTTGCGGCATGGATTCACTGTCGCAGATTGTGTTGGGGGCCGCCGTGGGGGAGGCGGTGCTCGGGCGCCGCATCGGCAACCGGGCGATGGTCTGGGGTGCTGTGGCCGGCACCATTCCCGACATGGATGTGCTGGGCAAATACTTCCTCAGCGAGCTCGACAACCTGGCCTTCCACCGCGGCATCAGCCATTCGTTGCTTTTTTGCGTGGTCGGGGCGTTCGCCTTTGGCTGGGTGACGGACCGCCTGTACCGCAGTCCGCATCACGCCCGCATCGCGATGGCGACGAAGGCTGCGGCAGCCGTGCTGGTGGGCTTTGTGGTGAATTTCCTGACGCAGATCGTCGCCCCGGGCGGCTGGGTTCCGCTGGTGCTGTACATCCCGCTCGTCGGGCTCTGGTGGTGGCGCCACGGACAGAAGCGCTACTTCAGCGGCAACTGGACCGCGCCGGATGCCGACCTCAAAGGGTGGGTGCTTCTGTTCTTCTGGGGCTTCCTGACGCACACGCTGCTCGACTGCTTCACGACTTACGGCAC
>CALBSW010000030.1 GCA_937967465.1 uncultured Flavobacteriales bacterium | reverse complement strand
TTGATTGACGGTGTCGACAACCAAAGCCCGGGTTTGAATTTCTCACTCGGCAACTTTCTTGGGGCGCCCGAGTTGGACGTGATGAAGGTGGACATCGTGGCTGGCGCCAGCAGTGCGTTTTATGGTCCGGGGGCCTTCAACGGTGTGGTGTCCATGGAGACCAAGTCGCCTTTCCGCTTCCCGGGACTGAGCGTGAGTGCCAAGGCCGGTGAGCGCAACCTGACTGAGACGGGATTCCGGTACGCCGATTACATCACAGACAAGGAGGACAATCCGGTGCTCGGATTCAAGGTCAATGCCTTCCGGTTCAGCGCAGACGATTGGGTGGCTGACAATTACAATCCGGTGGATGGGGCGAACGACGGCCTCGGCAACCCCGGTGGTTTCGATGCGGTCAACATCTACGGAGACGAATACCGCACGGTGTTCGATTACAGCGGCGACAACAGCGCGAACGCACGGGGGTTGGGCAGTTTCTACCGGACCGGTTACCGTGAGATCGACCTCGTGGATTACGGCACGGAAAACCTCAAGGTGAGCACGGCATTGCACCTGCGCCTTCAACCCGAAAAGACTTACGAGTCGGCGGAGTTGGTCTATGGATTCAACAGCGGATTCGGCACCACCGTGTACCAAGGTGACAACCGATTCTCCTTGCGGGACATTGAATTCTATCAGCACAAAATCGAGCTGTCCAAGCCAGGCAAGTGGTTCGTTCGGGCCTATCGGACCAGCGAGGACGCGGGCAACAGCTACGACCCCTACGCCACGGCCTTGCGCTTGCAGGAGGAGGCCCGCAGCGACTACAGCCACTCCAAAGTTTACTACCGCTACTGGGTGGACAGCATTGTGCCGGGAATCAACCAGACCTACCCCCAGCTGGAGCAGATCGGGGTGGATCCCAACTACGGCTTCCCCATTTTCGGCTATCCCGAAGGGGCAGTTGAAGGCTGGTATGCCGACAATGCCGACAGCTTGGCCTTCTGGCACCAGCAGGTGGCGGATTGGGCCAACAACGGAACGGCTGGTTTGCCGGATGTGGAGCAGGACCCGCTGGGCTACTTCGCGCCGGGCACCCCGGAATTCCAGGAGCAATTCGACCGGTTGGTGGCGGCCAAGAACAATGAAGAAGAGGGGGGGACCCGCTTCTTCGACCGCTCGAGTCTGATCCACGCCCACGCCGAGCGCATATTTGATGTGGAAGGCCTCGAAGAGATTCGGGTGGGCGCGAACTACCGTCGGTACACGCCGAACAGCGACGGGACCATCTTCAGTGACACGGCCGGCACGGTCATCACGAACCAGGAGGTGGGCTTCTATGCGGGTGCACGGAAGCGCTTTGCAGAGGACAAGGTCATCACCACGGCCACCATCCGAGCGGACAAGAACCAGAATTTCGACTGGGTGATCTCACCGGCAGCCAGCTTGGTATGGAAGCCCCGCGATCAGGATTACCTGCGGGTGAGCTTTTCCAGCGCCTTGCGCAATCCGACCCTCGCTGACCAATACCTCTTCCTCGATGTGGGACCCGCCACCTTGGTCGGCAACCTCGAAGGCCGCGAGGACCTGGTCACACTCGGCAGTTTCGTGGATTACCGCGAGAGCAT
This sequence comes from uncultured Flavobacteriales bacterium, assembly GCA_937967465.1. GTDB lineage: Bacteria > Bacteroidota > Bacteroidia > Flavobacteriales_D > Sanyastnellaceae > UBA8752. Next base: position 6,282 of record CALBSW010000030.1, on the reverse strand, counting down.
CTCGGCCACCAACGGCTTGCCCTTCGGCAACCTCGACACCCTCCAGTACTTCGACATTGCGCCGCTCCGTCCAGAACAGGTGCGCTCCGTGGAGGTGGGCTACCGGACCACGTTGTGGGACAAGCTGTACCTCGATGGCAGCTGGTACTACAGCCAGTACAACCACTTCATCGGCTACAACATCGGATTGGACGTCCTCTTCCAAAACCCGCAGTTCCCGGACGCCGTCACCGGGGTGGATGTCTACCGCTATGCAGCAAATTCCATCAACACCGTGCGGACCACGGGTGCCTCCATCGGAGCCAATTGGTACGTGGGAGACCACTGGATGATCTCGGGCAACTACAGTTGGAACCGGTTGGTGAAGACCGATGAGGATGACCCGATCATTCCCGCCTTCAACACCCCGGAGCACAAGTACAATTTCGGGGTCAGCACCCGCGATCTCCGGCTGCGGGAGGCGAGCACGTGGGGCTTCGGTGTGAACTACAAATGGGTACAAGGATTCGTCTTCGAAGGGTCCCCCCAATTCACGGGATTTGTGCCCACGTATGACCTGTTGGACATCCAGGCGAATGCCCGCATCGATGCATGGAATTTGACCATCAAAGGAGGGGCGTCCAACATCCTCGAAAACCTCCACATCGAGACCTATGGTGGACCAACGGTGGGCCGGTTGGCTTATCTGAGCCTGCTCTACGAGATCGATACCCGCAACTGATGCGGGATTCGAGGCGGAATGGACGTTGACAAATTGTTGCCAGCCTTCGACGAATAGGGTGTGTAATTTCTACACGACACCCGGAGGTTTGATTACCTTGTCCCTTCAACCCTAGGGACCAAATCATGAAGCAAACCTGTCTCCTGTTGGCGGCCTTCGCCATCTGCTTGACTGCCGGTGCACAGACCCGATACCTCGATGAGGTGTTCAGCGATGTCACCGTCACCTCCGACATCCAGTACGGAACCAACATCACTGTCATCACTGCGCTGCAGGGCCAGCCGCCCGCACCCCAGCCACTTGTGCTTGACCTCTACGAACCTGCCGGTGACACTGAGACCGACCGTCCGTTGTTGCTCTACTTCCACACCGGAAACTTCCTCCCCATTTATGTGAATGGAAGCCCGCAAGGAACCAAGACCGACAGCACGGCTGTGGAGATTTGCACCCGCTATGCCAAGATGGGTTACGTCGTGGCCAGCGTGGATTACCGCTTGGGCTGGAACCCGACAGCAGCGACCCAAAGTGAGCGGACGTTGCAGCTCATTCAAGCCGCTTATCGTGGTGTGCAGGACAGCCGCACCGCTGTTCGATTCTTCCGCAAGTCTGTGGCTGAGGACAATGACCCCTACGGCATTGATACCGGAAAAATCGGCATGATCGGTGAGGGCACGGGTGGCTACATCACCTTGGCCGCCGCAGGCATCTCCGACTACAACGACATCATCTTCGACGACATGGGGGCCCCCATCTCGAAGTTCTTCTACGATCCGGGTGACGGTTCCTCCATTCCGATGGTGGTGGAAGCCATCCACGGTGACCCTGAAGCCATCACGGATGGTTACGCGCCCGCTGGCATTTTTGGACCGGACCCGGTTCAGCTCTGCATCGCCAACCACACTGGCTACAGCTCCGACTTTGATTTCCAGATGAACCTCGGCGGTGCCTTGGGTGACCTGAATTGGTTGGACGAGGGTGACATTCCCATGGTGAGTGTCCAGTGCCCGCACGACCCTTATGCCCCTTATGAGACTGCAGTGCTGATCGTCCCCACCACCAACGAGCCCGTGGTGGAAGTGAGTGGAGCCTATGACGTTCACGAAGAAATCAATGGGTATGCCACGAACAACAACGCGGTGTTTGCCGATGCTGACATCGAGGACCCCCACGCTGCAGTGAACAACGGTTGGGACGGCCTCTTCCCCGTCTTCAATAGCTATGTGGACGGTGCGCCAACGGAGCCCTTCGACAGCTCCCCTTGGCAGTGGTTCAATGAGGACGTCGTGGCCGCGGTGGACGCCAACAACGGCACCAACATCCTCGCTACCCAGTTGACATTGAACCCCACCATGGGTGAAGCAGAAGCCATGTTCTGGATTGACCAGATCATGGACTACAACACCCCGCGCATGGGCCTTGCCCTCGGAACGCTGACCGAGGGTCAGATCAACAGCCAGGGTGTGCGTTACATCGACGAAGTCTTCGCTGAAGTGGAAGTCACCGAGGGCGTGGTGTACGGCAACAACGTGACCGTGATTCCCGCGCTTCAAGGCATGCCGCCCGCGCCGGAGGACCTGCTCTGCGACATCTACGAGCCAGCCGGCGACACCCAGACGGACCGTCCGCTCATTCTCTACTTCCACACGGGCAACTTCCTGCCGCAATACGTCAACGGCAGCGCCGTGGGCAACCGCGACGACTCTTGTGCCGTGGCCATCTGCACGGAATTCGCCAAGAAGGGATATGTGGTGGCCAGCATCGACTACCGCCTCGGTTGGAACCCGACTGCAGCAACCCAGTCCGAGCGCACGCTTCAGCTGATTCAGGCCGCTTACCGCGGTGTCCAGGACAGCCGCACCGCGGTGCGTTTCTTCCGCAAGAGCGCCCAGGACGATGGCAACCCTTACGGCATCAGTGGCAACAAGGTGGCCATGTTCGGTGAGGGCACGGGTGGTTACATCACCCTCGCTTCCGCTGGCATCTCCAGCTACAACGACATCATTTTCGATGACATGGGTGCCCCGATCACCAAGTTCTTCTACGATCCGGGTGACGGTTCCTCCATCCCGATGGTGGTGGAGTCCATCCACGGTAACCCGGACGCCACGAACGACGCGTTTGCTCCGGCATCCGCAGGTGGCTTCCAGTTGTGCATCGCCAACCACGTGAACTACGCCAACGGCGATCCGATTTCCTCCGACTTCGACTTCCAGATGAACCTCGGTGGTGCTCTGGGTGACCTGAACTGGCTGGACGAGGGCGATGTCCCGACTGTCAGCTTCCAGGGTCCGCACGACCAGTTTGCCCCTTACACCACGGGTGTGCTCATCGTTCCGACGACGAACGAGCCGGTCGTGGAGGTGAGCGGTGCTTATGACATCCACTCCGAGATCAACGGCTACACGAACAACAACAACGCGGTCTTCGCCGAGATCGGCCTGCCCGACCCGGCTGTGGCTTACGGCAACCAGGGCTGGGACGGTCTGTTCCCGGTGCTGAACAACTACGTGGACGGTGCTCCGACTGAGCCGTTCGACGGCGCTCCCTGGCAGTGGTGGGACGTGGCCACGACCGAGTTTGTCGATGGCCTCAACGGCACCAACATCGCCGCCACCCAATTGACCCTCAACCCGACCATGGGCCCGGCAGAAGCTGCCTTCTGGATTGACGAGATCGCAGCGTACACCGCCCCGCGTCTCGCGGTGAGCATCGGTGTGGCGGAGCTCGGCCCCGGTTGTACAGACGACACGGCGTGCAACTACAGCGCCCTCGCCACCACGGACGACGGTTCTTGCGAGTACGCCGACGAAGGTTTCGACTGTGACGGCAACTCCCTGGTGGTCCCGGGATGTACGGATGTCATTGCCTGTAACTACGACGGCTTTGCCACGGAGGACGACGGCTCCTGTGATTACATGGAGACGACGCTCCCGACGGGTGCTGAGAACGTCTGGTTGGTGGGTCTGACCCTGACGGGTACGCCCAACGAGGCCCTCGCCGGTGGCTGTGAGGCCGACGGCGGTGTCAACCCCAACGTGGCGGTCAACGGTGTGTTCCTCGGTGATGGCACCGGCGGTCCGCTCGTCATGTCCAACGTGACCGACCCAACCGGCGGTCTTCTCTCTGACCTCGTGACCTTGGCCAGCGCCACCCCGGTGGGCATGTGCGGCGGCCAGTTCACGGTCAACCTCTTGGGCAACGTCCTGACCCTCGCTGAGCAGAACGGGGTGTGGCGCACCATTGTGCCGGTCCTCGGACCGCAGTACCTCTGGGCTGCTCCGCTGTCCAGCTTCACGCCGGGTTGCGGCGATCCGACCGCTTGCGGCTTCACCAGCCCGTGTGACATCAGCCTGCTTTGCGACTACACCGACACCGACGGTGACGGCTTGCTCGACTGCCAGGAGGTGCCCGGTTGTGATGATCCCACGGCCGACAACTACAACCCCGACGCCACGGATCCGGGACCTTGCAACTTCAACGGTTGCATCAACCCAGAGGCGGTCAACTATGACAGCGCGGCCAACACCGACGACGGTTCTTGCCAGTTCGAGATTGTGTTCCGTGTGAATGCGTCCAACATCGACGTGGCCGGCTTCATCGACATTGCAGGTTCTTTCAATGGTTGGGGAGATCCTGCCACGGAAATGACCGAGATGGGCTACGGAGTGTGGCAGGCTACGCTCATCTTGGGTGTGGGCAGCTACGAGTTCAAGTACCGCAACGGAGGCACCTGGGAAGAGATTTCCGGCAGCTGCACCGATGGTGGTTACAGCAACCGCCAGCTCTCTGTGGTGGACAGCCCGATGATCCTCGACGCCGTGTGCTACGGTGAGTGCGATCTCTGCGCTGGATGTACCGATCCGTTCAGCGCCGGATACAGCCCATTTGCGGGTGAAGACGACGGCAGCTGTGGCGGAGCGGTTGTTCCGGGTTGTACTTACGCGGATGCAGACAACTACAATGCAGCTGCGACTGTGGACGATGGTTCCTGCGAAATCAGCGGAACCAGCGCGTGCCCGACCGACTTGGACGGCGATGGTGCCACGGCTGTGGGAGACTTGCTCCTCCTGCTCGGTTCCTTCGGCCAGCCTTGTAGCAACTGATTCTGAAACACATCTGAATTCTGGAAGGCGCTCCCTCGGGGGCGCCTTCTTTTTTGCACCTGCGAAGCCAAACGCGACATCCATGAGTCGGGTGTCGGCGGTGTGCAATGGGGCAGCAGATTCATCCCGTCGGCAGCGCCCGAGGGGGCGTCCGACAGCTTCTAGGTTTTGGTTACGGGAGGCCGTTCGAAACGTCGGACGGCCTCCTTCATTTTGCAGGGCCCGGGCATTAGTTTGACCCCATGAATTGGCAGAAAGACCTTTCGATGCTGCTCCTGAGACTGGGCGCCGGTGGGCTGATGGTGCCTCACGGATGGGGCAAGTTGGAGCGCTTGCAGGCCGGCCTCGCCGAAGGAGAGGTGAAATTCTACGATTGGATGGGGCTGGGGACGGAAGTGTCCCTTGGGCTGGCCGTGCTGGGTGAGCTCGTGGCGCCCGCGTTCATTGTGCTGGGTCTCTTCACCCGTTGGATGTCCGTGCCTGCCGCCATCACCATGGCGGTGGCGGCCTTCGGCGCCCACGCGGGCGATCCGATCAGCGACAAGGAGCACGCGTTGCTCTTCCTGGTGCCGTTCGTCGTGCTGGCCCTGATGGGCGGGGGGCGTTACAGCATCGACCACCGCATCGGACGTCCCCGCTGAGGGTCAGCCGAGGGCGTCGAGCTGGGCCTGTAGGACTTCAATTTTCGCCACGGCGTCGGCTTCTTTGGCGCGCTCGGAAGCGACCACTTGCTCGGGTGCGCCGTTGACGAATTTCTCATTGCTGAGCTTCTTCCGAACGATGTTGAGGAAGCCCTGCTGATACTCGAGGTCCTTGCGGATTTTCTCTTTCTCCGCATCGAGATCGATGGCGTCGCCGGCCGGGATGAAGAACTCGTGGGTCTCCACCACGAATCCGAATGCGCCGGTGACCTTCTCGCTCACCTGTTCGACTCCGGTGACGTTGCACAGGTGGCAGATCACACTTTCGAGGTCCGCCGGGTAGGGCTTGCCTTCCGCGTCGACAATGACCTTCAGATCGAGGGCTTGCTTGTTGGGAATGTGGCCCTTTTGCCGGATGCCGCGCACTTCCGCCACGATGCGGGCGGTCTGGTCGAAATCGGCCAGCAGGCGGGTATCCACCGCATCGCCGGAACGGGAGGGGAAGGGCGACGTGCAGAGCAGGGTGCCTTCTGGTCGTTCTGACAACAGGCTGTAGACCTCTTCGGTGAGGAAAGGCATGAAGGGATGCAACATGGACAGCATGCGCTCGAAGAGGCGCACGGTCGCGTCGTAGGTCGCGCGGTCGCACGGCTCGCCATACGTCGGCTTGGCCAACTCCAGGTACCAGGAGCAGAAGTCATCCCAGATGTGCTTGTAGGTGGCCATGAGTGCCTCGCTCAATCGGAATTCTGCGAACGACTTCTCGATGTCGGCGAGCACCTGTTCGGAGCGGGCTTCGAACCACCGGATGCCGGCC
>CALBSW010000029.1 GCA_937967465.1 uncultured Flavobacteriales bacterium | reverse complement strand
CCGTGGTCGTGACCGTCGTGGTCACCGCCGCCATGGCCACCGAGGATCGGGGCGATGACGAGGCCAACGAGGCACGTCAACTTGATGAGGATGTTCATGGACGGACCGGAGGTGTCCTTGAAGGGGTCACCCACCGTATCACCGGTCACAGCAGCCTTGTGGGCGTCGCTGCCCTTGAAGGTCATCTCGCCGTCGATTTCGACACCGGCCTCGAACGACTTCTTGGCGTTGTCCCAAGCACCGCCAGCGTTGTTCTGGAAGATGGCCCAGAGCACACCGCTCACGGTCACACCGGCCATGTAGCCACCGAGGGTCTCAGCAGCCCAGGCGGGATCGGCACCGAGCAGCATCGGGACGAGGCCGATGATGAGCGGGAAGGCGATGGTCATGGCGCCCGGGAGCATCATCTCCTTGAGGGCGGCCTGCGTGCTGATGTCGACGCACTTGCCGTACTCCGGCGTGCCGGTTCCCTCGAGAATGCCCGGGATTTCCTTGAACTGGCGGCGCACCTCCTGCACCATCTCCATGGCCGCCTTGCCGACGGAGTTCATGGCGAGGGCGGAGAAGACCACCGGGATCATGCCGCCGATGAAGAGGGCGGCGAGGACGTTGGCCTTGAAGATGTTGATGCCGTCGATGCCGGTGAACTCCACGTAGGCGGCGAACAGGGCGAGGGCGGTCAGCGCCGCGGAGGCGATGGCGAAGCCCTTTCCGATGGCGGCCGTGGTGTTGCCCACGGAGTCGAGGATGTCCGTACGCTCGCGCACCTCCTCGGGCAACTCGCTCATCTCGGCGATGCCGCCGGCGTTGTCGGCGATCGGGCCGAAAGCGTCAATGGCCAACTGCATGGCCGTGGTGGCCATCATGGAGCAGGCGGCGATGGCCACCCCGTAGAATCCAGCGAACTCATAGCTGATGTAGATGGCCGCGGCGAAGAGCAGGATCGGACCGAAGGTGGAGATCATGCCCGTGGCGAGGCCGGCGATGATGTTGGTGGCGGCACCGGTGGAGGACTTCTGGACGATGCCCAGGACCGGCTTCTTGCCGAGACCGGTGTAGTACTCGGTCATGTAGGAAATGGCGCCTCCCACGATGAGTCCGACGATCACGCTGTAGAAGACGTTCATGCTGCCGAACGTGCGGGTGCCTTCACCGAAGAAGTCCATCTGCAGCGTCTCCGGGAGCATCATGTCGATGAGGAAGAAGCACGCGATGGCGGTCAAGATGATGGAGCCCCAGTTTCCCTTGTTGAGGGCGGACTGCACCTCGCTTTCCTTGGCGCCGTCCTTCACCCGGATCACGAGGGAGCCGAGGATGGAGAAGATGATGCCGAGGGCGGAAATGATCAACGGCAGGAGGATGGTGGACATGCCCCCGTAGTTGTCCGTGATGTTGCCGCCCATGTCGTTGATGACGTAGTTGCCGAGCACCATGGCGGCGAGCACCGTGGCCACGTAAGAACCGAAGAGATCAGCGCCCATGCCGGCCACGTCGCCCACGTTGTCGCCCACGTTGTCGGCGATGGTGGCGGGGTTGCGCGGGTCATCCTCAGGGATGCCGGCCTCCACCTTGCCGACGAGGTCAGCGCCGACGTCAGCCGCCTTGGTGTAGATGCCGCCACCCACACGGGCGAAGAGGGCAATGGATTCCGCACCCAGGGAGAAACCTGCAAGCGCTTCGAGGATCATGGTCATGTTCTCGACACCGCCCCACACGCCACCGGCGAAGAAGTTGAGCAGGAGGATGAACAGGACGCTCAGACCGAAGACGGCCAGACCCGCAACGCCGAGGCCCATGACCATGCCGCCGGTGAAGGACACCTTCAGGGCGTGGGCGATGCCCGTTCGGGCGGCCTGCGTGGTGCGGACGTTGGCTTCGGTGGCGATGCGCATGCCGATGTTGCCCGCCAGCGCGGAGAACACGGCACCGATGACGAAGGCAATGACGATGAACCAGTGGGTCGTCGGGACGAGCATGGACACCACGCCGAGGAGGGCACCGGCGACCACCACGAAGATGGCCAGGATGCGGTACTCCGCACTGAGGAAGGCGAGGGCACCTTCGTGGATGTGCTTGGCGATCGTGCTCATCTTGTCCTCACCGGTGCTCTGGGAGCGGACCCAGCGGGACTGGACGAACATGTAAATGAGGCCGACAACGGCCAAGGCGGGCACGAGGTAAAGGATCGTGTCTTGCATGGTTCAGATTTGTGCCGGCATGTCCGGCAAGTCAGGTGTATTGGAGCGCGAAGATAATGCGCGAGAAATCAGGGCTCAGGCCACGTAGTTGACCTCCTTCACCGTGCGGACGATGTCGGCCACTTGCGGCAGGGCCTCTTCGATGAGCGTGGTGGCAAATGCGAAGGGCGTGTCGCTCTGGCAAAGGCGGCGGATCGGCGCATCGAGGTAGTCGAATGCATGGCGCTGCACGCGGTAGCCCACCTCGGAAGCGATGCTCGCCACGGGGAAGCTCTCTTCGACAATGACCAAGCGACCTGTCTTCTTGACGCTTTCCAGAATGGTCTCGATGTCGAGCGGGCGGATGGTGCGCAGGTCGACAATCTCCACGTCAATGCCGTCCTTGGCGAGCTCGTCGGCGGCCGCGTGGACCGTCTTCAGAATCTTGCCGAAGCTCACGATGGTGCAGTCGGAGCCCTGGCGGCGGATGTTGGCCTGACCGATGGGCACGAGGTACTCGCCCTCGGGAATCTCGCCCTTGTCGCCGTACATCTTCTCGGACTCCATGATGAGGACGGGGTCCTCATCGCGGATGGCGCTCTTGAGCAGGCCCTTGGCGTCGTAGGGTGTGAACGGCGTCACCACCTTCAATCCAGGCATGCTGGCGTAGAGGCTCTCGTAGGCTTGGCTGTGCGTGGCGGCGAGCTGACCCGCCTGACCATTGGGTCCGCGGAACACGATGGGGCAACCGAACTGACCACCGCTCATCTGGAGCATTTTGCTGGCGTGGTTGATGATCTGGTCACTGGCCAAGACGGCGAAGTTCCAGGTCATGAATTCCACAATGGGGCGCAGGCCATTCATGGCAGCACCCACGGCGATGGCGCTGAAGCCGAGCTCGCTGATCGGGGTGTCGATGACGCGGTCTGCGCCAAACTCGTCGAGCATGCCTTTGGATGCCTTGTAGGCGCCATTGTATTCAGCAACCTCCTCACCGAGCAAAAACACCCGGTCATCCCGGCGCATTTCTTCGCTCATGGCCTCACAGACGGCCTCGCGGAATTGAATCGTACGCATGCTATTGGCTGGTTTCCGAATTCAGGGGCGCGAAGATAGGGGCTGTACATGGAGTTGTGAACCAAAGCAGGACGTGATGTCGCCCGGCTTTACCTTCGCGTCCTCGAAGCCCGGGGCCCGGTGCCCCACCTTCAATGAAAAGGCATGGAATTTCTAGTGTGCATCAGCAAAGCCCCCGACACCACAACGCGCATCGCGTTCACCGAGGGCGACACCCGCTTCAATGAGGAGGGGGTTCAATTCATCGTCAACCCCTACGACGAGTGGTACGCCCTCGTCCGGGCCCTCGAGCTCGTGGAAGCGGGCGGAGGAAAAGTCGTCATCGCCTCCGTGGGCGGCGCCGACGTCGACCCCATCCTGCGCAAGGCCTTGGCCATCGGCGCGCATGAGGCCGTTCGCATCGACGCCGACCCGCAGGACGCTGGACAGGTGGCTGCCGAGCTGGCTGCCTACGCCAAAGACAAAGGCTTCAACGCCATCCTCTGCGGCAAGGAGACCATCGACCACAACGGCAGCGCCGTGCCGGCGATGATGGCCGAGCACCTCGACGTGCCGTGCATCGCCCTGTGCACCTCCCTCGATTACGAAGGCGACAAGGCCATCATGACCCGCGAAACCGCCAACGGCATCGAGAAGGTGGCCGTGAATGGCCCGTTCGTCCTGAGCGCTGCCAAGGGCATGGCCGAGCAACGCATCCCCAACATGCGCGGCATCATGGCTGCCCGCACCAAGCCGCTCAACGTGGTGCCTGCTTCGGGCGCCGCTGCTGGCACGTCCATCGAGCGCTTCGCCCTCCCGGCCGAGAAGGCCGGCGTGAAGCTGGTGGATGCCGAAAACCCCGCTGAACTGGTCCGCCTTCTCCGCGAGGAGGCCAAGGTCATCTAACCTCGAATCCGACGCATCATGAACATCGCATTCATCCAGACGAAAGGAGGGCAGGCCAGCAAGGCCAGCCTCGAAGCTGCCGGCTTCGCCGCCGGCATTGGAGACACCGTGGCCGTGGTCTCCGGTGAGCTCAACGGAGACGGTGGCCTCGGCGCCGTGGGCGTGACCCGCGTGCTCCAAGGACCGGGCAACCTCGACGACGGACAGATCGCCAAATTGGTCGCCGCCGCCGCAGACAAGGAGGGGGCCTCCCTCGTGGTCTGCGCCCAGGACCACCTCGGCAAGGCTGTGGCCGGCCGCGTGGCCGTTCGCCTCGGCGCCGGACTCATCGCCGGTGTGACGGCTGCGCCCGACGGCGGCAGCTACACCCGCAACGTCTTCAGCGGCAAAGCCACCGCCCGCGTACAAAGCACGACCGACAAGTTGGTGGTCACCACCACCCCGAACGCCATCGGCATGCCGGAAGCCCAAGGGGGCACCGCCGCCGTGGAAGCGTTCGACACCGACCTCGGCGCATCCAAGGTGGAGGTCCTCGAAGCCGCCCAACCCAGTGGCGGCGACCGGGCTCCGCTGCCCGAAGCCGAGCTCGTGGTGTCCGCAGGCCGCGGCTTGAAGGGACCCGAAAACTGGGGCATCATTGAGGACCTCGCCGATTCCATCGGCGCCACCACCGCCTGCTCGCGCCCTGTCTCCGACATCGGATGGCGCCCGCACCACGAGCACGTGGGGCAGACCGGCATTGCCATTCGCCC
>CALBSW010000028.1 GCA_937967465.1 uncultured Flavobacteriales bacterium | reverse complement strand
CCAGAACGCATGCAACTACGATCCTGCCGCCACCATCGACGACGGCTCTTGCGAAGCCCCCAACCCCCAGTTTGGCTGTGATTGCTCCATCTCGGGCAGCCTCGTGGCCACCTTGGCTGGATCGGAGACCAGCGCGCCCAGCGAAGTGGATGGCATTGCCAACCCCGCTGCTTCCACCATCGACGTCTCGGTCAACTTCACCGGATCAGGCGGCAGTTGGGTGGGCGACATGGCCATGACGGTCACGGATGGCTCCGGCAACTGCATCGCATTCGGCGGATACAACGACACGCCCCCTGGCTGCCCTTCCCTTGGCAACTACCAGACGATATGGCCCTCCAATTGGGCCACCGCCGGCGACGGCGTCTACACCGCCACGGTGGACCTGTCTTCCGCTGGACTGGACGGAGACGGCACATGGAGTGTGGCCGTGTTCAATGGTTGGAATACCGCCAGCGCGGTCACTTATGATGTCTCGTGGACCCTCAGCGATGTCTGTCCCGACTTGGGCGAACCGGACATTCTGGGTTGTACCGACCCGGAAGCGACCAACTACAATCCCGCCGCCACCTTGGACGACGGATCGTGCCAATTCCCGGCACCGTGTCCCGGCGACTTTGATGGCAATGGCGTCATCGCGGTCAACGACGTATTGGTCGCACTGGGCGACTTCGGATGCGCTGGCGTCTGCACGGCCGACTTGGATGGCGACGGGGTGGTCGGGGTCACTGACATCCTGAGCATGCTGTCCCAGTTCGGACAGCCATGTGACTGAGCCTTCTGGAGGCCGGGCACCTCACAGACCGCCCAAAATCAGCACGACCAGCAGGACAATCCCCACGTACAATGCGATGGGGGCCAAGGGCGCAAACGAGAGGATGCGGCCTGCTTTCGACAACCGGTAGCGCGGGTACAGATCCGGGTGTTCCAAGGATGCGCGATAAGCTTTTCGGGAGAGGACATACCCGGCGATGGACGCGATGAGGCCGGCCACGATGGGCACCCCGCTCAGGGGCATCTGCAGGTAACTCACCGCCGCCTCGCCGATCAGGCCGAACAGCCACCCCAAGGACAGGATGAACCCTGGCACTGAGGCAGGGTGACGCCCCTCAATGGGTTCGGGCAACACCTCCGTCACCCGCAATGCACTGGGCGCAGGGACCGGCCCCACCAAGGTGCGGGCCTGTCGGGGTGCCAACCTGGTTGGCGGATGCCGTTGGGACTGCGGTTGGGGCTGTGTTGCGGAGGTTTTCGCCTGAGCGACCAGTGTCGTCGAGACTTCTAGGCTTGTCTTCACGGCCTTTGGCTTGCCCAGTCTCGCCGGAAAGTCGGCTTCCGACACATGGACACTGGCACTCGCCTCTCCGTCTCGGGGAGCCAGGCTCGACCGCACTTCGCGTGGTTGTTGCTGGGGGACATCGTGGCGCGTCTGGACATGCCAGCCGTGCCGGTAACGGCGCGATTCGATGAAGGATTCGCCCAGCCGCTTTTCCTGGGCACAGCCCATCCACATGACAACCGACAGGAGAAGCAACCAGCGCAAGTTCATGGAACCAAGCTAGCCGAATTCAGCGGATGAGCTGGATTTGACCTTGGAACACCCGGACGGATTGACATTCTCCCTGCGCTTCGAGCCGCCAGGTGAAGAGCTCGTTCATGTGGGACCGCCCGAGATTGTCCAGGCTCCCGTTCCACATCCGATCGGGATCGCTGGTTTCGAAGAGGGTCCCTCCCCACCGGTCGAACACTTGCCACCGGAATTCCGACACGCCGGACAGCACAGGCGCAAAGCCATCGTTCACACCGTCGTTGTTGGGCGTGAATGCCGAGGGAACGAACACCTGCACGCCTTGCAACACTTCAGTGGTCAGTATCGCTGTGGCGGTGCAGCCGATGCCATTGGTCACTTCCAAGGCCACATCGAACACACCGGGCGCCGTGAACACATGCCAAATCTCGTCGGCTCCCTCGCCAGCATTGGGAATCAGAGCAATCCGGCCATCTCCAAAGTCCCATCGGCGGGACAAAATCGCGCCCTCGGTGTCGTCGGTGAAGGCCACTTCGGCATCTGGATAGCAGACTTTGGGCGGGGCGGATCCGTACGTCACGTTGGGCACCTCGGAGGCAGGGACCACGATGGACGCCTGACCGATACAGCCGTTGGCGTCTTGAATGGCAATGGCATAGGTCCCTCCAGACACCTGTTCCCAACGGGCGCTGTCCACACTCAACAAGACCGCCACCGCCCCTTCGACCGGCCACAATACGTTGCACGGTGCCACACCGGCGATGTCCGCCACCGTGACCGTTCCCACCCCGGCTCCGCAGCTGTCTAGGGAAGAGGAGAGCGACATGGACGGCAAATCTGGCGCAGTCAACACCACAGAATCGACCGCGATGCAGCCATTGGCATCCTGCACCGACAACACGTTCAGCCCTGCCACGGCATTCTCGAGTGTGTCGACCAGTTCATTGCCTGGGAATCCGAAAAAGGCATACCCCGGCACACCGCCAGCGGGCAGAACCTGGATGGCCCCATCTGCACTGTCGGCACAACTCACCGCGTACCCATTGAAATCGGACACGATGGTGGAAGACAGTTCTACTGCCGGGGGCGCGGTCAAGCTCACAGTTGTCGAATCCATGCACCCCGCGGCATCTGTGAGATACCCAGTGAAATCGCCTACTGACAAGGCATTCCACGCCAAGGTATCCCCTGCCCCGGAGACCCAGGTCCACGACTCCGGGCCGCCCACCTGGTATCCGCCTGTGGATTGGCCTTCCGCCACCCCGTCTGCCGCATCGTGACACGACACATTGAACCCATTGAAGTCGGACAAGGCGGGCGCAGTCGCCACCGGCTGGGACACGAACACCGAGACGGTGTCCGCCGTGGGCACATCGGGGCAAGTCGACCGCAAAATGGCCGTGTAGGTTCCGGGCATGGCCGGTGCCCAGGCCGGTGCTGTGACGCCATCGGCCGAGAGAATCCACGGCGCGCTGAATTCCGGGCCGTCGATGACCCATTCCTGAAAGCAAGGCAGCCCGATCTGGCTCTCATTGAAAAATTGGACGGAATCCCCAAGACAGATGGCGGGCGCACTGGGCGCACAAACGGGCTGATTGAAACACGCCTCGCATTGGAATTCGTCCAACGGCTCAAAGGGAGTAACGACCACCGGTTCGTCCACGGCGGTGATGGACATGGACTGCGCATTGACCGTCAATTCGGAAGCCGCAGCCGGAATGGGAATGGACACCAAAGTCACCGGAGCGGACTGGCATTGCACCCCTCCTGCCAGATCGGTCCGGATGAAGAGCGGATCGGGATTGGCATCCACGCAGCCGAACACCGGCGACGTGGTGTACGCGGACATGGTGAAGCCCAGCTCCCCATCGTATTCCAAGCCCACGCCCCGCTCCTTGCCGCTTCCGCCATAAACATTGGCCCAGGTGACGTAGCCCTCGGCATCGAATCGGGCGAGCAGGACACTCTCCCCTTCGATGTCCTCGCTCAGGGCCGATGGATCGTCTGCCACCAGCGCGGAATACCCTTCCGTGCTGCCCACCATCGCCACCCCCGTGCCAGCGGCCACGAGGCTCCGGGCGCCATCGTCGCTCTCGCTCCCCATGCCACGACTCCAGACGATGTCGCCATTGTCGGCCTGCAGCTTGAGGACCAAGATGTCGCGGCCACCGATGCCCGCACCTTCGGTGGGGGCCGCCACATACACGTGCCCCATCCCATCCTCAATGAGGTCGCACCCCCATTTCACATATTCATTCAGACCCGGATCGTATCCGGCGCCATAGCCGGTGGCCCACAACAGGGCACCGTCGGGGGCCAGCCTGGCCACCTCGACATCGTGGGCGGACAACACTTCATTGGTCGCCAACAGGACCCCGCCATCGGGCAAGATTTCCAAGGCCAGCGCCATTTCCGCCATGCCCTCCAATCGCGTCGCCCACAGGACGTCACCAGCTCCGCTGAGGCGCAGGACCACGGGGGTATCTCCATCGTTGCCGAGTGCCAAAAACCCATCCTCAACCTGCCGGGCATCAAACACCCATTTCAAGCCTTCATAGAGCCGGAACCACGATACTGCGCCACTGGCATCGAGTCGCATCATCAACCCGTTTCCGGTCCCCATGCCACTGCCCAGATCGACGCGGGAGCCGCTGATGAGAAACCCACCGTCATCAAGCGGCAGAATGGACCGTCCCCCTTCGCTGGCCGTGGTCCCGTAGAGGTTGAACCACAGGCGATTGCCGCAGTCGTCCACCCGATAGACGTACACGTCACATTCCCCGTAGCTCCCGTTGTTGAAGTGCTGCCCCGTGGCCACAAACCCGCCACTTTCCATGGTCGCCAACGACAATCCAGTTTGAATGTCCGGCAAATTGTAACGGCGCAGAAACGTGTGCCCCACTTGCTGGGCATTCACCGACAGCACCCAACCCATCAAGACAGCCATGGCCCAACCTCGCAGCATCATGGCTCCGGCGCATTGGGGATGGTCGTCAGCGTGTCCCATTGCAGAAAAGAAGCGCCTTCAGCGGGATAGCCTACATCCTTGAGAATCTCACTGATTTCTTCTGGTGACCAAGCACCTGCCAACGGCACCACAAACCGGATTCGGCTTTCGGCTGGCTGCGCGTCCACCCAATGCGCCCGTTGCTCCAGAATGTCCACCACTTGGGGTGTGAGGAACGGACACATGAAGCCTTCCCCAGCCATCTCCACAACCACCTGCACGCACGCGGAGTCTGACCCCATCGGGGCATGATCTTGGGCGGCAGCGTTCAATCCGACACCCAAAATACAGGCAAAAAGCAGCCGTCTGGTCACCTTCAAAAATACCGAAGAGCAGCAGGATGTGTGCGACGACGGCACATGCGTTCCTCGCGACCGTGAACTGGGACCTGAAGCCGCATTTGACGGGTACCGTGCCACACTGCTGGGGGATGAATCCCGGCACATGGCCAAAACGTTGAACTCACCGCTCGTTTTATCAAACAAAAACCCCTATTCATCTTCAATTACAAAGTTCAGATGGCGTTCTATGCCTGTGAATGTCAATGAAGTGTAGGTGAAAGCCTACTTTGTAGTTACCTACTGTTTTTCAGCATGAATCGGATTTTCCTCCTCACAATCTGCACCCTACTCAGCTTGGCCAGCCTTGCCCAGTCCGCCTCCCTGACGGGAACGGACGCAGCATCCACCATTCCCACCCAACGCACATGCCACGCCCACGAGCGTCATGTGGAGATGATGGGGCTCCAGAAGTACGCGGACGCCGTCCAGCGCATCGAAGAGCACACCCAGGAATGGGCGCCTGTGGTGGCACAGCAACGCGCAGCCAATCAGAACGCTGTGGTGACCATTCCAGTGGTGTTCCACGTGGTCTACCGCACTGCTGAAGAGAACATCTCCGACGCACAAATCCAGTCCC
>CALBSW010000027.1 GCA_937967465.1 uncultured Flavobacteriales bacterium | reverse complement strand
GCGGACGGTCATCATGGCCCGGCGTTGGCGGCCCCAGACCAAGGGGGTCTGGAAGAGATCACGTTCCACGCGGAAGGACACCTCCTGCATGTGGTTGCGGAAATTCAGATTTCGTCCGCGGCGTGGGGCGTATTCTGTGCTTTTGTCGTGGCCGGCAATGTGGATGCGGCTGAAGTCGACGCGGGCATTCCACAGGCCATCGCGGTCGATTTTGCGGCGGACAAACACGCTGAACGCCGGTCGCGTGCGCAATTCCTGCAAGTCCCAAATGAAGTCGCGGCGGGAGACTTTGCCGTCCCCGATGTCGCCCATGTAGTTGGACATGCCGGCGGTGAAGCCCACATCCCAATCTTCGATGCCCTGCGCCTCCATGGAAGAGGGCGTCAGGGTCCACAGCAGACTGGCCAGCAGAATGTTTCTCAAGCGCACAGCAGCAATGTCTGTGATTCGATTCGTGTATTCTGTGTGTTTTGGCATCATCAGTCCCTTCCTACATGTGAACAAGTCAACAGTGCGTCTCCAGGCCCATACGCGAGCGAGGGGGCGAGGGTTACGTCGTTGTGTGCGATGTTGCGGCATGGCAAAGACCTCCCGCAATCCCCAGGCGCTCTGTGAACGGCTCGGCATCCGGCATCCCATCATCCAGGCGGGCATGGTCTGGTGCACCGGGGCCGACCTCGCAGTGGCTGTTGGGCAGGCTGGCGGACTGGGGACGCTGGGTGCCGGTTCGATGTATCCGGACGAGCTGCGGGAGGAGGTGCGCCGGGTCAAGGGCCAATGGAAGGGCGCCTTTGCCGTGAATGTCCCGCTGCTGTATCCCGCCGTGGAGGAACACATGGCGACCATCGCGGAGGAGCAAGTGCCCGTGGTGTTCACGAGTGCGGGGTCCCCGCGCACATGGACCGCGCACCTCAAAGCGGCGGGCTGCACCGTGATCCACGTCGTGTCGAGTGCGGCCTTCGCCCGCAAGGCGGAGGCGGCCGGGGTGGATGCCGTCGTGGCCGAGGGCTTCGAGGCGGGGGGACACAACGGCCGGGAGGAAACCACCACGATGTGCCTGGTGCCGGAGGTGGTGGACGCGGTGGACGTGCCGGTGATCGCCGCGGGCGGTTTGCACGATGCCCGTTCTGTCTTGGCCGCCCTGTCTCTGGGTGCGTCAGGCGTCCAGATGGGCAGCCGGTTCGTCATGACGCAGGAGAACCCGGCGCACGCCGCCTTCAAACAGCGCATTGCCGAGGCTGGGGCGGGGGAGACGCGGCTGATGCTGAAGGACGTCACGCCCGTCCGGTTGTTGCGCGGTCCGGAGGGCAGCTTTTACGACCAGGTGGCCGCGGCAGAGGAAGCCGGGGCCGACGTGGAGGCGCTGCGGGCCTTGTTGGGCCGGGGGCGCGCCAAGAAGGGCATGCGCGAAGGCGACTTGATGGAAGGCGAGCTCGAGATCGGACAAGTCAGCGCCCTGTTGGACGACCTGCCGGGTGCGGGCGCCCTGGTCGAGCGGCTCGTGGACGAATACCGGGCCTTTGGGACGGCGGGCATGGCCCCGGGATTCCATTGGGACGCTTTGGGCTGAATTCCCCGACCTCCTTCGGAAAACAATCCGCAAAGGCAACCGTTTCCTTGCCGGTGGCGTACAACTTGCACCCGCGATGATGTCTGGTCGGCTTCACATTTCCCTGATTTCCTTGGTCCTGCTTGCGTTGGGCGCCTGGCCCCGCGTGTCGGCGCAGGAGTGGTCCTGCATTCAGGTGCAAAACGACGGAACGGTGGACCTCGGATGGTCCGTGACCACGCCCGGTGCGACGACCATGAGCGTCACGCCGATGCTGCCTCCGCCGGACTGGACGTCCCTCCCCGCCACCGATGTGGACCTGGCCGCCAACCCCACGGGCACCAACTACACCTTGCTCGCTACGACGCAAGAGTTCTGCTTCACCTTGCAGGCCACCGATGGCACAGCCCCGCTCAGCGGGCTCTCCGACACCCTGTGTTCCATCTACCTCGAATTGGAGCCCGGCTTGGTACCCGGTACGGTGGACCTCGCTTGGAACAGCCCGTTCCATTTCAACCCGCCGGCCGGATTCAGCGGCACGTATGCGGTGGAGCAATTGCTGCCGGACGGCTCTTGGACGGAGGTGGCTTCGGCCCCATGGCTCGTCGGCAACTCCAACACGACCTTCCCGGTGACGCAGTGTGACGGCATGGTCACCTATCGGGTCACGCTGACGGAGGACGGCCCGTTTGGCACCCCCGGCTGCACCCATCAGAGCAACGAGGCGTCGACCTTGGTGTCCGACGAGCTCGATCCGCCGCCGCCGCAGATCGTGGCCATCGATGTCGACAGCATTTCCGGCCTCGCCGAGGTGTCTTGGGAGCCGAGCGACGCACCCGATGTTGCGGGGTACATCATCTACATCTGTTCGGGGTCCATCGAGACGGTGCTCGCCACCATCGAGGATCCCAATGTCTTGAGCTGGACCAACCCGTTCAGTGCGGCGTCCAACACGATCGAGTACTACAATGTGGCGGCCTTCGACAGCTGCTACGTGGGCGGTGTGCCGGATCCCGGTGCGGCCAACCCCGCGTGCGCCCCGTCGTGCTACCTCGATGTGGACTGGACCCAGTGCACGGACCGCGCGGATTTGCAGTGGTCCCCCGTCTACCAATGGCCTGCCGGGGTGGAGCGCTACGAGATCTGGGCGTCTGAATTGACACAGGACGGCATCGAATCCGGGCCCTTCCTGCTCGGCGAAGTGGACGGCGGATTGACTTATTTCGAGCACACCGGGGCCAACATCGGGAGCCTTTACCGCTATCGGGTGGTGGCCCATGCGGAAGGGGAATCCTGGACGCAGTCGTCCAACGTGCAGGAGGTCCTGTTCACCTACCCCGGAGGCCCGGAGTGGATGCGGTGGACGGAAGTCAGCATCGTCACCGATTCCGTGGCCGTGCTGCGTGCGGAGGTGGACGCGAGCTCCAGCGAGCCCCACACCTACGAGTTGTGGCGCAACGAACCCTATGACGACGACTATGAATTCGTCACGAGCACGTGGTCGCTCGGGGGCCCCATCCAGATGTTGGACAGCACCATTGAAGGGGGATTGGGCCAGTACCGGTATTACCTCAAGGTGGTCAATGCTTGCGGAGACAGCGTGCTCGGTACCACGGTGGCGGAGTCCGTGTACCTGACGGGTACGGTGTTGGAGGACCGGTTGTCCAACGCCCTGTCGTGGACCGCGTTCGAGGGGTGGGATGCGCCCCGCAGCCGACATGTGCTGTTGCGCGGTGTCCAGTTTGGATCGCCCCTGGAGGAGGTCGAAGATTTCGGGCCGTTCAACCTGAGCTACGACGACGAGTTGGAAGACCAGGTCGATTCGCCGGGCGAATTCTGTTACCGCGTGCGGGCAGAACAAGCCGACAGCGGGTGGGCTTCCATGTCCAACGAGGTGTGCCTCACCCTGCCGCCCGTGGTGTGGATCCCGAATGCGTTGGTCTACAATGGATTCAACAACACTTGGAAGCCGTCCATCGCCTTTGCGGATGTGACCGAATACCGCGTGGACGTCTTCTCCCGTTGGGGAGACTTGATTTGGACGACCGAGGATCCGGAAGCCGCATGGGACGGCACGAAGGATGGGGCCCTGTTGCCCGAGGCGTTCTACCCGTACACCCTGCGCATCCAGGATGGCGCCGGTCGGGTGGTGGCCCGTCGGGGGCACGTGCAGGTCGTTCGCAGGCCGTGAAAAACCGGGGTGCGAAGGGGCCTTGAACCCAGCGAGTTGTGGGCTACTTTTGCCGGAATATCCGGACCCCACCCGATTCGCCCGACATGACCGCCGACACGCCCCACCACAGCCCCAAGTTCATCGGAGAAGGCCTCACGTATGACGACGTCCTGCTCGTCCCGGCCTACAGCGAAGTGCTTCCGCGCGACACCGATCTCCGCAGCCGGTTCTCCCGCAACATCGTCCTCAACGTCCCGGTGGTGGCCGCGGCCATGGACACGGTAAGCGAAGCCGGCATGGCCATCGCCATGGCCCGCCAAGGCGGCATTGCCGTCATTCACAAGAACATGACCATCGCGGCGCAAGCCGCCCAGGTGCGCAAGGTGAAGCGCAGCGAAAGCGGCATGATCCAGGACCCCATCACCCTTCCGGTGGACGCGGTTGTGGGCGACGCACACCACATCATGGCGGAGCACCGCATTGGCGGCATCCCCGTCGTGGACGACGCCGGCTTCCTCAAGGGCATCGTGACCAACCGCGACCTGCGATTCGAAGGCGACATGGCCCGTCCCATTGCGGAGGTCATGACGGCGGACCAACTGGTCACCACGCCCAACGGAACGGACCTCAAGCGCGCCGAGGAAATCCTCCGCGACAAGAAGATTGAGAAGCTGCCCGTGGTCGACGCCGAGGGCAAACTCGTGGGCCTGATCACCTACCGCGACATCATCAAACTGCAGGAGTACCCCAACGCCTGCAAGGACAAGTTCGGCCGCCTGCGCTGTGCTGCTGCTGTGGGCGTGACAGGCGACACCATGGAGCGGGTGGAGGCGCTGGTCGATGCCGGTGTGGATGCGCTCATCATCGATACGGCCCATGGCCACAGCCGCGGGGTCATCGAGATGTTGGCCCACGTCAAGAAGGCCTACCCCGACACCGACATCGTGTGCGGCAACATCGCCACGGGGGAAGCTGCCAAGGCGCTCGTCGAAGCGGGCGCTGATGGTGTGAAGGTGGGCATCGGCCCCGGCTCCATTTGCACCACGCGGGTCATCGCCGGTGTGGGCGTTCCGCAGTTGGGTGCGGTCATGGCCGTGGCGGAAGCCTTGGCCGGCACCGACGTGCCGCTCATCGCTGACGGCGGCATCCGGTACACGGGCGACATCGCCAAGGCGTTGGCCGGTGGCGGACACTCCGTGATGGTGGGCAGCATGCTCGCTGGCACTGAGGAAAGCCCAGGTGAAACCATCATCTACGAAGGGCGCCGCTTCAAGAGCTACCGCGGAATGGGCAGCCTCGAGGCCATGCAGAAGGGCTCCAAGGACCGCTACTTCCAAGATGCCGAGGACGACCTCAAGAAGCTCGTCCCCGAGGGCATTTCCGGCCGCGTTCCCTACAAGGGCACGGTCCAGGAGGTCATGTACCAAGTCATTGGCGGCCTGCGTGCCGGCATGGGCTATGTGGGGGCCAAGGACATCCCGGCCCTGCACGGCGCCAAGTTCGTCCGCATCACCTCTGCCGGCGTCAAGGAGAGCCACCCGCACGACGTCATGATCTCGCGCGAGGCCCCGAACTACAGCCTCCGCTGATCCTCAGCGGCCGCTGAACTGTGTCACTTTTCGGAGCGGCTTTTGGAGCCGCAGGAGCCATGGTGCCCGCGCGCCATTGAGCTTCCATGCTCGGGCGTCTTCGGCGTTGGCCCGCAGGCGGTTGCCCAGGCTGGCGTTGGATTGTCCACCGGCCCGCATTTTGACCGTGACCCGCGGCAAGTAGGCGAGCTCCGCTCCGCGGAAATGGAAGAAGCGCAGCATGAGTTCGTAGTCGGCTGCACTTTGCAATGCGAGGTTGAACAGCCCGCCTTGCTCGTAGAGTTCGCGCTTCACGAAGAGCGTCGGGTGCGGCGGCATCCAACCCTTGCGCCAGTTGCCCGGTTGGCCGGACCGCCACTGGCGCGTGACGGTGTGTCCATCTTCTCCGACGTAATCGAGGTCCGCGTAGATGGCGTCGGCGCCGGTGGCGTCGAATGCGTCGAGGACGTCGGCGATGACGCGGTCATCCGCGAAGCGGTCGTCGGCGTTGAGGATGCCGATGATGTCGCCTTTGGCGCGTGCCACACCGCGGTTCATGGCGTCGTAGAGGCCGCTGTCGGGCGCGCTCGTGAGTTGGGCGATGCGGTCCTCGAAGGGCGTGAGTTTGTCGAGTGTCCCGTCGGTCGAGGCCCCGTCGACAATGTGGTAATCCAAGGTGAAGTCGCCCCGTTGCGACACCACGCTCTCGACTGCCTCCGCCACGGTGGCCGCTGCATTGAACGTGACGGTGACGACGGAAACGGTCATGGTTGGACGACGCGGTCGCGGATGGGTTGGGCGGGATTGCCCTGGTGCACCTTGCCCGCCGCCAATGCGCCAAGGCCGACACTGCCGGCACTCAAAACGGCTTCCTTGCCCAGGACAGCGCCAGGTCCGAGAATGCTCTTGGCTCCAGCCCAGCTGCCGTCTTCAAGGATGACGGGGCGGGTGATGAGGTCAAACGTGGGACGGGTGTAGTCGTGGTTGCCACAGAGCAGATAGGCGCCCTGACTGACGCAACAGTGGTGGCCGATGTGGACGTGGTCGAGGTTGTCAATCCACACGCCTTCGCCGATCCAGCTGTGGTCCCCGATGGTGAGGTTCCAAGGGTACTTGATGCGGAGGCGCGGCTTGAGGACGATGCCCTTGCCGAGTTTGGCGCCAAAAGCCCGGAGCCAGAAGCGCTTCAGGGGCGAAGGCCAAGGGAGGCCGGATTCGAAGACCACCAAACTCACGACATACCACAGCACCCGCTTCGGCCAGGCGCCGGGGTGGTAATGGGCGTTGTCGAATTGGTCCAGTCGAATCCGGGTCATGAAAAGAGTTTTCGTTGGGCTGCAAGATGCGACGGGCTGAGGAGGCACCGCGCATGGGTGTCTCGGGCGCTGGATTCGAGGTCGCTTGCAGACATGGACAAAAGGTCGTTTGCCGCTTGGAACCAGGCGTCCAGATCCAACGGCAGACAGCGCACGGTGCGGCCCGGGTTCATGTGGGTCCATGCCGTGCGGTCGGAGACCAGGACAGGACGGGCGGCGGCCACTGCCTCGGCGACGGCATGCCCGAAATTCTCGTTGAAGCTCGGCACCAGGACGAGGTGGGCCGCTTCGAAATGGGGCCGCAATGCCGTGGGGGGAACGGGGCCAATGAGTTTCAGAGGAATGCCATCGGCTTGTGCTTCGAGGCGCTGGGCCTCGGCTCCATCTTCCAACGGCCCCACAATGTGATATTCCACGTTGTGCCCCGAGGCGCGCAGCATCTTGGCCAAGTCCACGCCGAAGCTGTAGTTCTTGATGGGGTGGATGCGCCCCACGCTGAGCAGTCGGATGGGGGGGCGGTGGGCTGGTGGCAACGCCGCGAACGGGGTGGGCAGGTTGAGGGCCACCTGGATGCGGGCTTCAGGGAACCAGCGCTGGATTTCCGCCTGCTCGGCGTTCGTGGAGGCGTGCCAAGTGAGGTCGGCATACCGGCCTGTCCAGCGTTGCACGGTGAGCCACGCCCGTTTGCGGAGCGGCTTGATGGACAGGGCGCCCTCGCCGAGCATGCCCCGCGGTGCCAGTGTGGTGGCCACGCCCATCTTGCGGGCGACACGCCAGGGCAAGCGGCTGAAGGGGCCGCTGTACAAGCTGTTGAGGTACAGTCGGTCGGGTTGTAGTTCCGTCAACAGAGCGGTCCAGCGTGCGGCCGTCTGTTGGGCGGGGGGGAGGTACAATACTTGCGCCTTGCCCACGGTTTGCCAAGTGTTTGCGGCCACGGGCAGCGGCTCCGAAGCGCCGAGATCGCGATCTCCGGTGACAATGCGGAAATCCACGTCGTCGCCGAGGGCGTTCACGAGGTTGGCCACGCTGCGCACGGGACCACCGGCCCGGTAGGCGGGCAGATACCAGTCGATGGCGACCAGTACGAGCGGGCGTCGGTCACTGGAGGTCATGGCGTTCGATCCATTGGCCGAGGGCGACCAGGTTCCAGATGCGCGACCAGCTGGTCCGACCGGCTTCGAAGTCGGCCCAAAGTCGGTCCAGCGCCGGGCCGTGGAGCAATTCTCGGTCGGCCAGGGTCCGAAGACCGGCGCGACACAGGGGCTCCAGTGCGCCGCGCATCCACACTTCCCACGGCAGGGTGAACCCCATTTTGGGCCGGTCGATGATCTCGCGTGGCAATCGGTCACCCAGCGCCGCCGTCAGCAGGGGCTTTGGCGTGTGCGGAAACTTGACGTCGTCACGGATGGCCAGGGCCGTCTCCACGAGCCGGTGGTCGAGGAAGGGCACCCGAACCTCCAAGGCGTGCGCCATCGACATTTGGTCGGTGTCGCGCAGGAGCACGTGTTGCAGGTAGGTGTGCAATTCGGCGAGGCTGACCCGACTCAATACAGGGAGTTCTCGGCCGGGAGAACGTGTCAATGCAGCACGGCTCCACACGGCCACCCGGTCCTGGGTCACGGGGGTGGCCAGAAGGCGCGCCACGTCCGGATCGAGCAAGACCCGGCGGCTGATGGGGTAGGTGGCGGCAGGGTTCATGGTGTCGCCGGCCAACAAGGCCGCGAGCTTGCGGCTGGCCACCCCCGGTCGGGCGCTTTGGACAGCCCGTCCAACCAGGCGACGCAGGCCTTTGGGCCAGGCCATCGCCCATTGTTTGTCCATCAGGTCGAGGGTGCGACGGAACACGGGGTACCCGGCAAAAAGCTCATCCCCGCCCAATCCACTGAGCGCCACGGTGAGGCCCGCCTGTTTGGTGGCCTGCGACACGACAAAGGTGTTGGGGCCGTCGCCGCTGGGGTGGTCGGTGGCCGCGAGTGCATCGGGGACGGCGTCCAGAAAGTCGTGGGCGCGAAGTCGGATCTCGTGGTGGTCCGTGTGGCACAATTGGGCCATGCGCCGGGCGAATTGGCTTTCGTCGAATTCGTCTTCTTCAAAGGCCACATTGAACGTGGACACTTTGCCTTCGCTGACCTCGGACATCAAGGCGACCACGGCGCTGGAATCGATGCCGCCGGACAGGAACGCGCCAAACGGCACGTCGGACCGCATCCGCAGGGCCACGCTGTCGGTCAACAACTCCCGCACCCGGGTCGCTGCCGGCTGGGCGTTGTAGGTCCACGGCTCCCCGAGTCGGGCGGCCTCCAAGCCCGCTGTGGCGGCGTCCCACCAGCATTCGGTGCGGACTTCATTGTCATCGGCCCACACCAGGTGGCCGGCAGGCAGCAGGTCGACCCCTTCCACGAGGGTGCCGGGGCCGTGCACGGTCTGGTATTGGAGGTAATCGACCAACCCCTTGCGATCCAGTCGGGGCGCAATGCGACCAGAGGCCAGCATGGCGCGGATTTCGCTTGCCCACACGAGCCCGTCCTCCACCGTCGCCACGTACAGGGGCTTGATGCCCATCCGATCGCGGGCGAGCAGCAAGCGTTCTTCGGCAGTGTCCCACAGCGCCAAAGCGAACATGCCGTTGAAGCGTTCCAGCGCAGCCGGGCCCCATTCGCGCAGGGCAGCGAGAACGACTTCGGTGTCTCCGCTGGTCTGGAAAGGGTAGTCCAATTCATCCCGCAATTCCCGGTAATTGTAGACCTCCCCGTTGAACGCGAGGACGTAACGGCCGCACCAGCTTACCATGGGTTGGTTGGCCGCGTCGGAGGTGTCGAGGATGCTCAGCCGGCGGTGGCCCAGCACCACGTGTTGGTCATCCGTCCAATGTCCTTCGGCATCCGGCCCGCGGTGGGCGAGGGACGCGGTCATCCGTCGCGCAGCGGCCCAAGCCGCTCCGTCCACCTTGCCGTGGATGCCGGTGATGCCGCACATGGGCTTCAGGTCTCGGGCTGGTCGCCGTAGCCCCCATCGCCATATCCGTAACCGCCGTATCCGGTGTAGCTGCCGTATCCGCCGTACCCGTATCCATAATTGTACAGGTAGCGGTACGCGTACTTCGAGGCGTAGTAGCGCCAACGGGTGGGCACGATGCCGTTGAGGATCATGCTCACGTGTTCGAGCTGATTCTGGGCGAGCAGGTCTTCCAGTTGCCGCATGCCGCGGAGGTTGGCACGCTTGACGTTGGCCACCAGCAAGGCACGGTCCACGTGCTTCATCAACACGAGGGCGTCGGTGATGAGCAGGATGGGTGGGGTGTCGATGACGACGAAATCGTAGGCCTCTCGGGCTTCCGCAATCAGGGTGTCCGTCCGCTCGTTCAGCACGAGCTCCGATGCGTTGGGCGGCACGGGGCCGGACGTCAAGACGTCGAGTTCGTCGAGGGTTGTGCTTTGAACGGCGTCCTTCCAATCGGTCTTGCCGATGAGGTAGCCGCTCAGGCCGACCCCCCTTTCCAGCTCGACCGCCTTGTGCACCCGCGGCTTGTGGAGGTCGAAGTCGATGAGAAGGGTCCGCTTGCCGGTCTGTGAAATGAGGGCAGCCAAGTTGGTGGCCGTGAAGGTCTTGCCCTCGCCGGGGTGCATGCTGCTCACCAGAATGGTGTTCTGTCCTTCCCGGTTGAGCAGGTATTGGAGGTTGGTTCTGAGCCCCCGGAAGGCCTCGGTGGTGGGGTGGCGCGGGCTCTTGCTCGCGACCAGCACGTATTCCTTCTCCCCGATGTCCTCATAGCGCGGAATGCCCCCGCTGACCGGCAGGGATGTGGCTTCCCGCAGTTCGTTGACGCTCTCCAGCCGCTCGAACAGGAGCAGCCTCAGCACCGCCAATCCCACGGCCACAGCCAAGGCCATCAGGGTGTAGTTGCGGATGGTCTTGCCTTTGTCCGGCCCCGTGATGCCAATGCTGCGGGCCGCCTCGATGATGCTCGCGTTGGAGGTGATGGCGGCGCGGGCGATGAGGTTGGTGGCCCGCTGCTCGAGCAGGTAGCCGTAGAACTTGTCGTTGATGGCCAGCCGCCGTTCGATGGCGAGGATCTCGCGTTCGCTCTTGGGCAGGCGGAACAGCTTGCCTTCCAATTCACCCACCCGCTCGCGCAGCTGACCGTCTTCCAATTCAAGGCCTTTTCGCGCTGACGTGATGTACTCGAACAGGCTGAACCGGGTGGTGGAGATGAGCGAATCGAGGCGCTTGACCTGGAAGCTGCTCGGTGTGACGTCCAGCAGCATTTGCGTGCGCTGGAGCTGCAGGTCGTAGAGCTGCCCCACTTTGTCAGCGGCCACGGCATCCGAGGTCAGGAAGGCCGAAGGAGGGATGCTCGTGTTCTCCACGCCGCGCCCGAGGTAGTCTTCAAGGGCTTCCAAACTGCGGAGGTTCAGCCGCAGCTCTTCCCGTTGGCTTTCGAGTTGAACGAGCTCCTGGAAATAGACTTGCTCGTTGCGGGTCAGGTCGAGCACTTCGGCCCGCTCGCGTTGCTGGTCAATGATGTCCTGCAGGCTGTCGATGTTGGCCTCAATCTGGAAGAGCTGGGTTTCGATGAATTCGTCCGTCTTGGCATTGACCTCCTCCCGGGCTGCGGTGGAATATTCGATGTACCGCTTCGACAGGGCATCGAGGAATTCAATGGCCCGTTCCGGCCGGATGTCGTTGATCTGCAGCTTGAGGATGCTGGTCTGTCCCACTCCGCTGACCCGGAGTCCGCTGCGATACTGGCGGATGATCTGCTCGTCATTGCGGACTTGGAACCGTTGTCCTTGGGCAATGGCCTGCTGAATGGTGCCCCTGCCATTGGTCGCCCTTTGGACGGCGAGTTTGAAGTCGCCGTTTTGTACCACGTCGTAGAACTGGTGTTCCCCCTCGTAGACCCGGCCATTTCTGAGCTCAGCCCGCAATCGATAGCGTTCTGAATCCAAGACCTCGATGTCGAAGTCGACTCCGATGGCGTTGTTGCTGAATTGTTCGGGCCAGGCCTCCACTTCCACGCCGCTCAATCCGCCCACTGGCAAGGCGCGCACCCGGCCCACGATGAAATGCGTGATGTTGTGATCGAGATCGCCGACGGCCTTGGCCACCAGGTCCCGGCTTTTCAAGATCCGGACCTGGTTGGCGATGTCCGGTCCTTGCCGCTGAAATCGGCGGCTGATGACGCCCTCCACCATTTCGCGGGCCTTGTCGTACTCGTCTTTCTCGTCGAGCAGAATCTCAGCCCGCGCGCCGTACTGGTCGAGCTGCTGGTGGGTGACGAACCGGCCATATCCATAGGCCATCGCGGGCAGGAGCAGGAGCAACAACCAATTCTTGGCCGCCACTTTCAAGGCCAGCCTGAGCTGTTTCAGGCTGTTGTTCGAGCTGCTCACATCCATCCCTGCCATTCTCTAAATATAATCTTCAGTCAGTCAGATTCTTCGGGTTATCTTCGATAGTATGATGAGGTCGCTTCGGTGCTGTTTGATTTTGCTGGTTAGTGCGGCGTGGCCATCTGTTGTTTTCTCCCAAGGACAACCGGCTGACTGTTGTTTTGATTGCACTTGCGCCTATTGTGCTGATATCGCCAGCTGTCAGAATAGTCCGTTCTTCTCTCCCTCGGATTGTGATGCAGGTGGCGCCAATGTATGTGGCGTGGGTAGTGGAACGGCTTGTTCTACATTCTACCAAAACAACATCGAAGGGGTTCAGTCTGACACACCGCAGCCTACGGACCCAAATGGCTGCATCCCCATTGACGGAGGACTTGGCTTTTTGATTGCTGGCGGGCTAGGCATCGGCGTGGTCGGTATTCGCCGGCGCAAGGAACGGCTGGAG
>CALBSW010000026.1 GCA_937967465.1 uncultured Flavobacteriales bacterium | reverse complement strand
CGTAGCTCATCTTGCTGACCACCAAGTAGTCTCCGACGAGCATGCTGTCCTCCATCGAAGCCGTGGGAATCATGAAGGCCTCAAACACGTAGCCCCGAAGGAGGGAGGCCACGACGGTGGCCCACAGGATGGCTTCGCTCCACTCGCGCGCCATGCCTTTCTTCTTGCCCTCCCAGTTCCGGGGGCCCACATAAGCGTCCTGACCACCGAACGCCAGCGTCACCATCCCCACCCAGGGCAGGGCACCCATGAGCCATTGTTGGGCGGTCGAACGCTTGCCGAATGCAATGCCGGTCTCGACATGCAGGATGGTGAACATGATGAGGTTCGGGCCCGGAAAAATCAAGCCAATCCACCAATGTTTGGGACGCTTCAACAGGCTGAGCCAAATCCAGTAGTTCAATCCGGGGACGAAGCCATGCCACGCCGTCAGTCCTGCCCGCTTGAACAGCCGGGGCAAGGTGACCATGTGGATCAATGGCAGGACGAGAAGGAGCAGAAGGGCAATGGACATGGGCCGTGGAACAGGATTGGCAATATCAGCCCCAAACGTCGTTCATGCTGTGAATCTTGTCAAAAGGGGGAGACTGAACAACGAGCCATTCAGCGCAGCGAACCGCCCCGTTGGCAAAGCCTGACCGATTCTTGGCGGCATGGGTCAGGGCAATGCGATCCACCCCGTTCTGCCAGACCACCTCGTGGGTGCCGGGGACACCAGGCAAGCGCTGCGCCTCCACGGGCACATCCTGGTCACCGCCAGCCTCCAGATCGGAGGCCAATGCCAACGCGGTTCCACTCGGCGCATCGATTTTGCCAGTATGGTGCACCTCTCCAACGTGGACTGCGAAGTCTTGGTCAGACAGGGCTTGCTGGACTTGGGCCAAGGCGCGTCGGAACAAGTGGATGCCGACCGAAAAATTCGGCGCCCACAACATGGCATGCCCCGCCCGGGCCACGGCCAATTCCACCTCTTCGCGATGATCGAGCCATCCGGTCGTTCCACTCACCAGCGGAATGCCCCGCTCACGACACGCTTGAAACACGCCCAAGGCCGCATCCGGCGCTGTGAAATCGATGGCCACATCCACCTCAGGCCAATCCGAGGCCGACATGTCTTCTCGGCCCCATGGCCCGACCACCTCGTGGCCGCGTGACAACGCCGCAGACTGAACGGATTGTCCCATGCGGCCGCGGCCCAGGATGAGAATGCGCAGCGGTGTTGTCATCGCTTGGCCGGAAGAGGAGGTGAGGAGGACAGGGAGCGCGAGAGCTTCACGCCAAACACAGGGCCGGTCTGCGGAGACCAGGACAAATCTTCAGACACATCGAACCCCAACAGGTGGGC
This sequence comes from uncultured Flavobacteriales bacterium, assembly GCA_937967465.1. Taxonomy (GTDB): domain Bacteria; phylum Bacteroidota; class Bacteroidia; order Flavobacteriales_D; family Sanyastnellaceae; genus UBA8752. The sequence continues at coordinate 4,403 of CALBSW010000026.1, read as the reverse complement.
GTCGACATGGGCGTCCACAACTTGGGCGCCCCACAACAACACAAAGGTGAGCACGCTTTGCTCGAGGTTGGACCGGTGAAAGTCCCGGCGCTCGAGCACGCCTTGGGCGTCAAACTCGGTGACATACACCGTCAAGGGGTCGTCATCCGTCATGGCCAGGTAGCCGTCTCGGTATTCCTTGTAAATGGCCCCCTCCGTTTGAATGAAATAGCCGCTCACCCCCAAAGCCCCGTAAACGAGGGGCACCTTCCACCACTTGCCATTGTTGACTTGCCCCCATCCGGGGAGCACGGCGCTGTGCCATGTGGTCCGAGAAATGCGCTCGGCATCCGTCACTTGACCGAGGAGCGGTCCCCACGTCATCACGACCACCAGAAGACAAGCCCAACGGGCGAGCATCAGCGGGCACCGAGATCATCCAGGAGCTGCTGCAGATCGTCTGCATCCTGGAAGTAGAGTTCAATGCGGCCTGCGCCATCCCCCTTGGTTTTGACGTCCAGGGTGCGGCCCTCAAATCGGCTTCTCAAGTGGGCCCGCATGGTCTGCATCTGCAGACTCAGCGCGTTGGCAGTCGACTTCTTGCTGGGCTTCCGGCCCACGATGTCGCTGGCCTCCCTTTCGGTTTGGCGAACGTTGAGGCCCTTCTCCAGAATGCGCCGGTACAACGCCTTTTGGTTCTTCAACTCTTGCAGCCCAGCCAACACCCGGGCATGGCCGAAGCTCAGATGGCCCGCGGCCACAGACTGCTGCACTTCTGCCGGCAAGCCGAGCAGGCGGATGTAGTTGGACACCGTGGAACGCTGCTTGCCGACACGGGCGGCCAGCTCCTCCTGGGTGAGGGCGCATTCCTCCATGAGCCGACGAAAGCTGATGGCGACCTCGATGGCGTCCAAGTCTTCGCGCTGGATGTTCTCGACCAACGCCATCTCGAGCATCTCTTGATCGTTGGCCTCCCGGACATAGGCGGGGACCTTGTCGAGGCCTGCCAGCTGACTGGCACGGAAACGGCGCTCGCCAGAGATGAGTTGGTACTTGGCTGCACTGACGCGTCGGACGGTCAGCGGCTGAATGATCCCGAGGGTGCGAATGCTGTCCGCCAGCTCATTCAAGGCAAAAGGCTCGAAGGTGCGGCGCGGCTGATCGGGATTGGCCTCAATGGCACTGATGGGCAACAACGCCACCCGACCGGCCATGTCCACTGCTGGCGCATCCTTTGATGCCTTGCGCTTCGATGCGCGCGGTGCTGCATCCTCTCCTGAACCGCCAGCCTGACTGTGTTGCTGGGCCTCCAGCAAGGCACTCAAGCCTTTGCCGAGGGCGGGCTTCTTGTTTCCCTTTTTGGCCATGGCCTTCAGGTCAGTTCAGCTCGGGCTTCACACCGGCAGAAGGCAAGGCACCGTCCTCATCGAGGAACTTTTCTGCGTTGGGCACTTTCGTCAGGTCGTTCTTCTGCAGGATCTCGCGGGCCAGATTGAGATAGTTGATGGCCCCCTTGCAAGAGGCGTCGTGCATCACAATCGTCTCGCCGTGGCTCGGCGCTTCACCCAGTCGGGTATTCCGGTGAATCAAGGTGTCGAAGACCAACTCACGGAAGTGCATGCGCACCTCTTCGACCACCTGATTCGACAGGCGAAGGCGGGTGTCGTACATCGTCAACAGGATGCCCTCGATGCCCAGATTCGGGTTGAGTCCACCCTGTACAATCTTGATGGTGTTCAGCAACTTGCCGAGGCCCTCCAAGGCGAAATACTCGCACTGCACAGGAATCACGACACTGTCGGCTGCCGCGAGCGCATTGAGGGTAATGAGTCCGAGAGACGGGGAACAATCGATGAGGATGAAGTCAAATTCATCGCGCAACGGCTCCAATGCCGCCCGCATGCGTTGCTCGCGCTCGGCTTCGCCAATCAGTTCAATTTCCGCACCCACCAAGTCGATGTGGGACGGCAGCAACCACAGGTTGGGGTTGCCGGTCTCCAAAATGGCCGCCTTGGCGTCGGCCTGGGAGATGAGGCACTCATAGGTGCCGCTCTCCACCGACTTGGGGTCGACGCCCACACCGGAGCTGCTGTTGGCCTGAGGGTCGGCATCCACCAGGAGGGTGCGGTACTCGAGCGCACCCAAGCTGGCGCCGAGGTTGATGGCGGTGGTCGTCTTGCCGACGCCGCCTTTTTGGTTTGCGATGGCGATGATCTTGCCCATGTTCAGAACGGGATGTCCAGCACCTCGGAGATGCCGGGAAGATGAAGTTGACCTCCTGCCGCCTCCACGGTCCGAGTGGCTTCCGCGGTGTCAATGGCGATGGGAGGGAAAGTGTCGTAATGCATGCCGACCACGTGTCGGCAATCGAGCATGTCCATGGCGGCCGGCACATCGGCATAGCCCATGGTGAAGGTTCCGCCGATGGGCAGGATGGCCACATCCGGGGACCAGAGCCGACCAATCAGGTCGAACTCCGGAGTGAGTGCAGTATCACCGGCATGGTAGACGCGGGTTCCGCAACATTCCAGCAGATATCCGGTCGCCACACCTCCCGGGCTTCCATCAGGCAGGGTGGAGCTGTGGGACGCTCCAACACACCGCACGTTGAGGGTGTCACCACCTTCTGTCAAGGAAAAGGTGGCGCCGGGGTTGATGGGACGAACGTGTTTCACTCCTTTGGAACTGAACCAGACGGCCACTTCGTATGGCGCAATCAATTCAGCGCCCGATTGGTTGGCGATGACCTCCGCATCGGCGACATGGTCCTCGTGGCCATGGGTCAACAGAATGTGGGAGGGACGCAAACTCGAGACGTCCACAGAGGAAGCGGCCTCATTCGGCTGAATGAAAGGGTCCACCAACACAAACAGCCCTCCTGTATCGAGGGCAAAACAGCTGTGTCCGTAGTAGTGGAGCTTCATGATGGGTGAAGCTCAAGTGTAGCAGGACACTCCTGTGGGAAGCCGGGTGAATTATCCACACGGAACCCCTGTTCCATGCGCAATCAAAAGCTTACAAATCCTCGAAGCGAACCTCGTCGGAAGATCCTCCCTCGTCCTTTTTGGGACCGTGGTGCTCCCCGCTTTGATAGTCTCCTGTTCCTTGAAGCTCGGAGATTTTCTCCAAGCTGTCCTTCAGGCCATCTGCGAACTTCTCGAAATCTTCCTTGTACAGAAACAGCTTGTGCTTGCTGTACGTCACCTCACCGTTGGCGTGGTTCTGGCGTTTGCTTTCGGTGATGGTCAAATAAAGGTCTTTGGCCCGGGTGGCGCGGATGTCAAAAAAGTAGGTGCGCTTTCCGGCCTTCACCGAAATCGTGTGCACATCCTCCTCGCGACGGTCACCCCGTCCCCAATCCTGCTGCTTGCGATCGCCGTACATGTCTCCTGTGTTCGTTGGGGAGAAGGTAAGACAACCTGAGCCGAATCAACGGAACAGCTGAATCTGTCCCGTGTACTCGAACGGAATCCGGAGTTGGTCCTCCAGGAAAACCTGATACAGATAGAGGCCGTTGGGGGCGTAATGTTCGCCATCGCGCACATTGCCCAACCAGACCGCCTCTGGATCGTCGGTCTCAAAGAACACCTCACCCCAGCGGTTGAACACCTTGCACGAATAGGCCGACGTCCCTGTCACAACCGGCTTCCATACATCGTTGAGTCCGTCGTTGTTGGGGGTGAAACTGTTGGGTGCGTAAAACAAGGTGCCATTGACGCCCACCTCTCCCTGGGCCACCGCCGTGCAACCGTATTCGTTGAGGACGGTCTGGGTCACATTGAATACACCAGCGCCGGTAAAGACATAGGTCGGGTCCGACGCGTCGCTCGACCCGCCATCGCCGAAATTGTAGAAGTGCTGAACCGCGCCCACGCTCAAGTCTGTCACCTGCACCTGGGGCTCCAGGATGTCCACGAGATTGGGTTCCACGTCAAATCCTGCAGAAGGCACTGGGTGGACTTCCACAAACGCCGTCTTGGTCTCCGCGAGGTCTTGGTTGCAGTATCCCGTCGTGGTCATTTCGAGGGTCACGGTGTACGTGCCCGGGACCTCGTAGACATGGCTCGGACTCGGTGACGATGACGTGGAACCATCTCCGAATTGCCAAGTGTATCCCGCAGCAGTTTCGGTCACCGAGAAGTTCTCGAAGCTCACTGGCAGCGGGGGACACCCCGATACCGGCCCACCGTCAAAACCGACGCTGGGGTCCACCAGCACCTCCACTTCCGACTCGAAATCCCGCTCACAACCCTCGGCCGTGACTGTCACCTCTACGGTGTAAGTGCCGGGCTGCGGAAAAGTCAGCCCTTGGAGGACACTGCCCGCATCCACGGCCGCTGATCCCGGTGCGTAGTCCCATTGGAACGTCGCGTTCGGATCTGTCACACCGATGGCCTCTAGGGTGAAGCTGTGTTCTTCAAAGC
>CALBSW010000025.1 GCA_937967465.1 uncultured Flavobacteriales bacterium | reverse complement strand
TGGGCAATGACCCGGAACCGGACACCCGCCGTTTCTGGAACAAAGACCTCTACACCCACATCAAATGGGGCCGTGTGACCGATCCCGAAGCGGATGAAGAGGGCTGGATGGACGGTCGAAAGCACGATTTGATGCGCCGTGACAGTTTGATCATTGGCAAATCCGTCCTCGCCCTCGACTCCATTTCTGCCGTCACCCTCGATCAGAAGCCCAGCTTTGGCCTCTTGGACAAGGACCTCGCCGTCGCAGCCCATTTCCGGTTGTCCGGTGGAGGACCGGACACCAACTTCACCGCCCTGTACATCGTCCGGGACAGCCTGGTCATTCCCGACATGGTCACCGTGGAAGAGCGCGGGGTCAAACTCCGAATCGACGGCTTCCGACCGGCCGAAGCCACCTTCGAAACCGTGGTCTGGGAAAACCTGTCCGTCCGACGTGACTTCATCGTCATGCAGGCCATCGTATTCCCGCAAATCAACCTCCTTTGGCTCGGTTGTCTTGTGATGACCGCAGGGGCGCTGATGTCGGCGCGCCAATCCCGCCGCCGCCGGAAAACGGGCGCTGCCGCATGATTCGGAATGCCCACGTCATCGGCATGGGGCGACTGGGGCGCCACCTGGCGGACCGCCTCGACGCCTTGGGCGTGGTCACCACCCGCTGGAACCGCAGTCCACAACCCGGTGCACACCACCTGACGAACTGGAAAGCCGACGATGTCGATGCGGTTTTTTTGGCCGTGTCCGATGACGCGCTTGGGGGCATCGCAGACACTGTCGCACCGCAACTTTCCGATTCAACTTGGCTGGTTCACCACGCCGGATCCGTCCCCAAATCCATCCTCGGAGAACGCAAACGAAACGCGGTCCTGTGGCCGCCCATGACCTTTCAATCGACCGCGGCACCGGACTGGCAGACCATGCCCATGGCGGTCGATGCCGCAGACGCCTCCTTTCAAACCTGGGCGCGGACATTGGCCCCCAGCGCATTTGAAGTCACGGACCTCCAACGGCAGCACCTTCACCTCGGCGCCGTCCTCCTCGGCAACTTGACCGCGGCCTGGATTGGCACAGTCGAGGACCACCTCCGGAACATGGGCTTGACACCCGAGCTCCTGACTCCTCTCGTCGAAGCCAGCGTATCCAAAGCACTGGAAGGCAACGCACTGGACACAGTGACCGGCCCGGCCGCACGCAACGATCGGGACACGCTCACTGCCCAACAGTCCCTGTTGGCTGATGCCGACCCCGATGTGGCCGACTTGCATCAACGGTTGACCCAACGCATTCTCACACACCATGGACACGACCCCCTCCCTCCACTTCAAGCAGCGCCTCGCCGGGATTGAAGCCTTTGTCTTTGACAACGACGGCGTTTTCACCAACGGCACGGTCTTTCTCATGCCCGGTGGCGAGCAGGTCCGAACGGCGAGCACCCGCGATGGATACGCCGTCCAACACGCTGCCAAATGCGGGGTAAAACTGGCCATGATCACTGGGGGGCGAAGCGATGAAGTGGTGCGCCGAATGAATGGCCTCGGCGTGACCGAAGTGATCCAAGGGGCTGCCGTCAAACTCGGTGAGATGGAAGCCCTCTGCAAACGCTGGGGCATCGACCTGTCCCAAGTGTGCTACATGGGCGACGACATTCCCGACATTCCGGTGTTGCAAGCTGTTGGTCTGTCCTGCTGTCCTCAAGATGCCGTTCCGGAGGTGCGGGCCGTTTGTGACTACGTCAGCCGGGTTCGTGGCGGCGAAGGATGCGTTCGTGACATCCTCGAGCAAGCCATGAAAGTGAAAGGGTTGTGGATGAATGACCTCGCGCACGCGTGGTGAACCCGTAAGTTTGCCGACCCATGGACCGCAATACGATCACAGGTTTCTTGCTGATTTTCGCGATGGTCATCGTGTATCAGCTGTATTTCGTGCCCGCTCCCGAGCCGGTCGACGAAGCTTCCGTAGAAACCACGACGACGCCGGAAACCGGTGCAGCCGTTGCTGAATTCCCACCGACATCCAGTGTTGAGGACAGCACCTACACCTCCCAGACTGCGACCCTCACTTCGGATGTGCTGACCGTGGATCTGTCCACCGATGGTGGCATTCCGATTCGCGCCACGCTCACCGACGGCTACCTGGATTATTGGAACCAGCAACCCATCCAACTCTGGAATGAGGGCAGCTCCGACATGAATTGGATTGCGCGTGGCGAGGCCTCGTACAACCAGCGATTTGACGTCGTGTCCGAGTCCCCCGAGAAGGTGGTGCTCGCAAACCGTGGGGACGGGCCGCTGCGCACCTTGACTTACACCATCGAGGGCTACCTCGTGGACGTCGACGCCGAGTTTGCAGACGCCCGCGGTGAGGTCGGGTTCCAATGGCAAGCCGACGGCGCTCACAATGAAAAGGGGATCGATGTCGAACGCCAGAAAAGCAGCATTTACTACCGCGAACAAGGACGGGGCCGGGACTACTTGAGCGAAGGAACCGACAAGTCCACCGACATTGAGGACCCCGTGGAATGGGTGGCCTTCAAGCAGAATTACTTCTCGGCCATCGTGGGAACCGATGCTGGATTCCAATCCGGTCGGCTGCGCAGCTTGCCGCCCACCGATGCGACCGACACCTCCCTGACCATGCGCTACGGGATGGATGTCACCCTGCCCACCCAGGACATCGACGGCCGCGAAGTGGCGGAGTTGCGCTTCTACTTCGGCCCCAATGACGCCTCCATCCTGAAAACCACAGGCTGGGGAGAGATCGGCCGGGTCATCGACTTCGGCTGGTGGATTTTCGGTTGGATCAACCGGAACGTCATCTTCCCCATCTACGCCTTCCTCGCGAGCTACATCGGATCGGCGGGGCTCATCATTCTCATCCTCACGTTGCTCATCAAGAGCCTGCTCTTCCCCATCACGTGGAAGAACTACGTGAGCTCGGCCAAAATGCGCGTCCTCAAGCCGGACCTGCAGGCCATCAACGACAAATACCCGGATCAGGACGACGCCATGCAGCGTCAACAGGAAACCATGCAACTGTATCGGGACAGCGGCGTCAATCCGCTGGCCGGATGCCTCCCGCAGCTGATCCAGATGCCCTTGCTCTACGCGATGTTCCGGTTCTTCCCAGCCAACATCGAATTGCGGGGCAAGAGCTTCCTCTGGGCCGATGACCTCGGGGCCTTCGACAGCATCCTCAACCTGCCTTTCGAGATTCCATTCTACGGCGCGCACGTGTCGGGCTTCACCCTGCTGATGGCGGGCTCCATGTACGTCATCATGGGGCAAACCATGGGCCAGCAAGCCGCACCCACGCAGCCTGGTATGCCCGACATGCGGATCATGGCCAAGATCATGCCGCTGTTCATGCTGTTCTTCTTCAACAAGTTCTCGAGCGGCTTGAGCCTCTACTACTTCATCGCCAACGTCATCACCTTTGGTCAGGTGACCACGGTGAAACAGTTCTTCATCGATGAAGACAAAATCCGCGAGAAGATCAAGGCCAAGCAGGCAGAGCCCAAAGACGAGAAGAAGAAGAAAAAGGGTGGCTTCGCAGAACGGTTGGAGGCCATGCAGAAGGAGCAGCAGAAGCGCGCAGAGGAGATGAAGCAGCAGCGCGATCAAGCCCGCAAGGCCCGCAACAAGAAGCGCAAAAAGTGAGGCCACTGCCCCACCTGATCAGCGCTTGGATGGTGTTGGCCTTGGCCAGCTGTTCAGGCCCTGCCGCCTAGCTCAAAACCGCCCCCGAGCCGTGGCTGCGCTACTAGCGCACACCGTGCTTCGCTCCTTCCCCCGCATTCATTCTCGAGGTCGATTCCAAAGGGCAGGCCCGATTCAATGGCCGCCGCAACGTGAATCCAGAAGGTGTCTTCAAGGGCCAGTGGAGTGCCGCGGACTTGAAGCGCGTCGCGGAAGCCGCACACGCTGTGGCCTTGAAAGACAAGGCCGGCGTCTATGACAACCCCATGGTGACCGACCTCCCCACGAAGCGCATCCTGCTCTCGGGCATCGTCTTCGTCGACCGCATCGACGCCCCACCCGTGGACCGGTTGTACGCCGTTCTGGACAGCCTCATTTCCTCCACGGGATGGACACCGGAGGGCCTTTGAAGCCCCACCCCTATTTTCGCCGCGCTTGCGCGGTTCATCCGTGCACATCAGATCAACGATTCAACCCATGAAGCAACGCCTCTTCCTGCTGCTGTTTGCAGCCCTCCAACTCGCCGTGATTCCGGCCCGCGCCGACGAAGGCATGTGGCTCCTCCACATGCTGAAGCGCATCAACGAAGCCGAAATGCAACAGATGGGCCTCAACCTGAGCGCCGAAGACATCTACTCCCTCAACCAAGCCTGTTTGAAGGACGCCGTCATCACCTTGAACGGTGGCAGCTGCACGGCTGAGCTCATTTCCAGCCAAGGCCTGGTGCTCACCAACCACCACTGCGCCTACGGTGCCATCCAAGGATTCAGCACAGTCGAGGACGACATCCTGACCAATGGCTTTTGGGCCATGAGCCTTGATGAGGAGAAGCCCATCCCGGACTTCAGCGTAACCTTCCTCCAGCGCATTGAAGATGTGACCGAGCGCGTGCTCGCCGACATCACCGACGACATGGACGAAGGCGCCCGCCAAGCCGCCATTCAAGGCGTCATTGGACAAATCGAAGAAGAAGAGCGCGGGATCAACCCCGACTTCCGTCCCCAAGTGAAGTCCTTCTACCACGCCAACGAGTTCTACCTCTTCGTGTACCGCGACTACAATGACATCCGCCTCGTGGGCAATCCGCCGGAGAGCATCGGCAAGTTTGGTGGCGACACCGACAACTGGATGTGGCCCCGCCACACGGGTGATTTCTCCTTGCTCCGCATCTACGCGGACAGCGAGAACAATCCGGCTGACTACAGCGAGGACAACGTGCCCTACCAGCCGAAGCGCCACCTCAAGGTGAGCCTCGACGGCGTGCAAAACGGCGACTTCACCATGGTCATGGGCTACCCCGGAAGCACCGACCGTTTCCTGAGCAGCCGTGGCATCCAGCAGGCCCTCGACCTCTACAACCCGAGTGTGGTGGAAGTGCGGGACCTCAAGCTCAAGACCATGAAGTCCCACATGGACGCCGACCCGGCCGTGCGCATCCAGTATGCCGCCAAGTATGCCCAGACCGCGAACTACTGGAAGTACTATATCGGACAGTCCAAAGGATTGAAGGCACTCGACGTCTACGGCAAGAAGAAGGCCCTCGAGGACGAGTTTACCGCCTGGATGTCCGGGAATGCCGAGCGCGAGGCCAAGTACGGCGAGACCCTCGGCCTGCTCGAAGAGTACTACAGCAACACCGACGCCACCGTCAAAGGCCAGGTCTACTCCCTGGAAGCCGGTCTGATTGGATGTGACCTGATGCTCTTCGCCTTCCGCGTGGGCATGGGTGCCCAAGGCCTCTTCAGCGAGGATGCCGACCGCGCTGCCGGCGCTGCCGCCGCCCTTCAAGGCCAAGCCGAAGGGTTCTTCAAGGATTACGACCAGGCCACCGACCGCGACCTCTTCGTCCAATTGATGACCAAGTACATGAACGACATCCCGGCCGACCAGCAACCGAGCTTCTTCGCCACGGTGCGCGACAAGTACAAGGGCGACTTCAGCCGGTACGCTGACAAGATGTACCCCAAGAGCTTCCTGACCGACCCGGAGCGCTTCGCCGAGTTCCTCGCCGATCCCGACCAGAAGGCGTTGGACAAGGACCTCGCTGTGGCTGCTGCCATGAGCCTCATCGAGACCTACCGCGGCTACTTCGCCTCCCCCGAGCAGGGCAAGTTTGACCGGGGATACCGTCTGCTCACCGCCGGTCTCCGCGAGATGCAGCCGGAAAAGATGTGGTACCCGGACGCCAACTCCACCATGCGCGTGAGCTATGGACAAGTGGGCGACTACGACCCCGCCGATGCCGTGCACTACGACTTCGTGACCACCGCCAACGGCATTCTCCAAAAGAAGGACAACAGCAACCCCGAGTTTGTCGTCGACCCGACCCTCGAGACGCTGATCCGCAACGAAGACTACGGCCGTTACGCCGATGAGAATGGAGACCTCGTCCTCTGCTTCATTTCTGGCAACGACATCACCGGCGGCAACTCCGGAAGCCCGGTCCTCAATGGCGACGGTGACCTCATCGGCCTCGCCTTTGACGGCAACTGGGAAGCCATGAGCGGCGACATCGCCTTCGAGCCCGAGCTCCAGCGCACCATCAGCGTGGACATTCGTTACGTGATGTGGGTGATCGACAAGATGGCCGGCGCCGACAACCTCATTTCCGAAATCGACTTCGTGACCAAGCCCAAGATGGCACCGGTCGAAGAGGCCGCCCCGATGGAGGAAGGCAAGTGATCCAACACCTTCCTGCATGAAAAAAGCCCTGCCATTCCGGCGGGGCTTTTTCTTGGATTCAAATGGGGAATTCTGCTGTCTTCTTCAGCGATCACACGGCGTTGCGGCCGGCATTCACAATGCCGAACATCGTTCGCACCACCAGCTTTTCGAGCACCTCCTTTTCCGCCGGCGGATGGCCTTGGCCATCCAACCACTGCAAGGCGGCCTGCTGGATGACCAACAACGGCAGGATGATGGACTCCCGGAGGTCAATGGACTCCGCAATGGCAGGAGAACGTTCCATCAATTGGGACTGCCCTGTGATGTGAAGAAGCAGGTCGCGCGTCTGCTCGAATTCTGCCTTGACATTCTTCCAGAGGTCCCCGAAGCGGGGGTCATCCTCCAAGTGGGCGGTCAGGGCGAAGTTGCACTTGCGCATGCTCTGCATGCTGTTCTCGATCAAAGCGGCAAACAGGGGCTGTTCCCGGTACAGTGCCGCCGCCTCTTCGAGCCGGCCTTCGGCTTGCAACGCCTGGAGTGCGGTGCCGATGCCGTAAAAGCCCGGCACATTCTGCTTCAGTTGGCTCCAGGAGCCCACAAACGGGATGGCGCGCAAGTCATCCAAGGTGAGCGGCCCTTCCTTCTTGCGGCGGGTCGGCCGGCTGGCGATGTTGGTGGCCCCATAATGACGGAGGGTGCCATAAGTGGACAGGTACTCCATGAAGGCCGGGTGGGCCTTGAGCGCATTGTAATGGGCATAGCTGCGCTCGGCCAACTCGTCCATCAACGCGCGCTGCGCAGGGGTCCAACGGGACTGTTCCGGGTCGATGAGGCGGTGCTGCAGACCGGCCGTCATCAGCAGCTCCATGTTGTAGGATGCACTGCGTGGGGTACCGAAGTTCGAGCTGATGGATTGTCCCTGAATGGTCGTCTGCACTTCCGTGGTGGCGACATCCGGGCCCAGCGACGCGTAGAATCGGTGCGTATTGCCTCCACCTCGGGCCGGCGGGCCACCGCGGCCATCGAAAAAGACGACTTCCACCCCGAATTCCGCGCATGCCGCAGACAAGGACTCCTTGGCCTGGTGGATGGACCAATTGGCACGGAGGTATCCCCCATCCTTGGTGCCATCGCTGAAGCCGAGCATGACGTGGTGGACATTCCCTCGGGAAGCCACATGCGCTCGATACGGGGCCATCGACAGCAACCGGCGCATCTGCTCGGGTGCACCGGCCAGGTCGTCCACCGTCTCAAACAGCGGCACGAAGTCGAGTGCCATCGTCTCTTCGCCATGCGCTGCGCGGCCAAAAGCAAACAAGCGCACCACATCGTCGGCTCCGCGACAGTTGCTGATGATGAAACGGTGGCAGCCCCGCGGTCCGTTCAATTTCTGGATCTCCCGGATGGACTGCATGACCTCGACAACATCGCGGACCACACCATCTGCATCCGCCGGAACGTCCGCATGGGATGTGATCTTCAGCAGGGCTTCCGGTGATTCCGGCAGGCCCACTGCATCCGCTGCGCGCTTCAGAACCCGGCTGTCCTGCCGAACGTCCATAGAGGCGAAGTGGCGGCCAAACATGACCAGCGCCATGCGCAATCGGGCGATTTCCTCGGCGTGCAAACCACCGAATTCAGAACGGACGGTGCGCTCGATGGACTCCAATCCCTGCAGGACCTCTTCCTCATCGAACACCTGCGTGTCGATGGCGAGGATGGCTTCCTCCACACGGGCCTGGAGCATGTCCAACTCCCCTTCCAGTCCCTTGAATGTGATCCGCCTTCTCAGGGCACGGAACGCCCGGCGGTAGCAACGCAACAAAGTCAAACGCAGCCGCCGCGCCACGCGCAGGGTGGTCCCGGCATCCACGTAAGGGTTGCCATCGCGGTCCCCTCCCGGCCAAAAGCCCAGGGAAAAGACATCTGCGGTCACCTCTGGCGACACCCCGGTCGCAGCCGCGACGCGCAAAGCCAAGGCGGGCAGCGCCTCGAAGAACACGTGCTCGAGGTACCAACTCTGGCGCACGGCTTCTTCATAGGGCGTTGGGGCCTGCGCCTGGAAAAAGGGCGTCAATCCCAACTGGTGGAGCAGGTTGTGCGCCGCTTCGAGATCGCCGGCCTTGACCTGTTCGGTCAAATCGGTCAAGATGCCCAAGGCCGTGCCGGGATAGAACTGCGTGGGATGCGCCGTCAGTACCACCCGAACCCGCTGATCCTTCAAAGCGTCCTTCAGTTCCCCTTTCAGGTCTCGGCGTGCGATTCGCGGGAGGAGACCTGCCAGGGACTCCGCCCCTTCCAAGTCGTTGAGCCGGTCGTACCGGGCATCCTCCAGCGCGTCCACCAGCACCACCTGCCGCTCGATGTATTGCACGTATCGAAACAACAAGTCCAAGCGCTCTTCTTCGGGCAAGTGCACCTCAGAGAGGTGTTCCGCCAGCAGCTCCATGGGAGAGCGTCCTTCAGCCAGGCCCTCCTGGCATGCTTCCGCAAACAGCGGAACGCGCAATCCCGTGCCCCGAATGCCGTCCAAAGGCAGGGTCAAAAAGATGCTGTTGTAGACTTCAAAAGGACGGGTGACCGCCGATGCGTAGGGAGAATGCTCCATGGGACTCGAAAAAACTGGGGGAGCCGGAGCATTGCCGGCACATCAAAATTACACCTGAACCCCGCCGCAGGTTTTCCGCGGTTCGCACGCGGCTAACTTCGCGACATGGAATACCGCAGATTGGGCCGCAGTGGACTGCAACTCTCCGAGCTCTCCCTCGGCAGTTGGGTCACCTTCGGAAATCAAATCGACGACAGCACCAGCGGCCGGTTGCTCGACATGGCCTACGACGCCGGCATCAACTTCTTTGACAATGCCGAGACGTATGCCGATGGTGCATCAGAGGAAGTGATGGGCAAACTGTTGGCCGAGCGCAATTGGCCCCGCGATTCGTGGTGCGTCTCATCCAAGGTATTCTGGGGGGCCGGTGGACAATGGCCCACCCAAAAGGGGCTGCACAGAAAGCACATCGTGGAGGCCTGCCATGCTGCATTGAAGCGGTTGCGGGTGGATTACCTCGACCTGTATTTCTGTCACCGACCCGACAAGCAAACGCCCATGGAGGAGACCGTGTGGACGATGCACCAACTCATTCAGCAGGGTAAGGTTCTGTATTGGGGCACCAGCGAATGGAGTGCCGCAGAGATCATGGACGCCCACCGCATTGCTGAACGCCACCACCTCATCGGCCCCATCACCGAACAGCCGCAATACAACATGTTCGTGCGCCGGAAAGTCGAGGTCGAGTACCAGGACGTGTACCGCACGGTCGGACTGGGTACCACCGTGTTCAGCCCGCTCGCTTCCGGTGTGTTGACCGGTAAATACAACGCCGGCGCCGGTGCCGATGCGCGCCTCAACCGAGAAGAGCTCGGCTGGCTCGCGGACATTCTCTTGACGGAGAAAAGCCTGTCCAAGGTGGCGCAACTGGGCGAACTCGCTGGAGACCTCGGCACGACCTTGCCCAAACTCGCCTTGGCATGGTGCCTCAAGAATCCCGATGTATCCACGGTCCTCCTTGGCGCCTCCAAGCCCCATCAGCTGGAAGAGAACCTGGGTGCGCCACAGGTCGTTCCCCTGTTGACCGCAGACGTCATGGCGCGCATCGAAGACATCCTGGACAACGCCCCGGCCCATCCGGAATATTGACTCCCATGCGCATTGACATTCTCTCTGCCGTGCCCGACTTGCTCCAAGGGCCATTCAGCGAAAGCATCATCGGCCGTGCCCGCAAAGCCGGCGTGGTGGAAGTCGAAGTCCACGACATCCGCAAATGGACCACCGACAAGCACGGCAAGATTGACGACACCCCGTTTGGAGGGGGCGCCGGCATGGTCATGGCCATCCAACCCATCGTGGATGCCATCGCCGACCTGAAAAGCCAACGCGATTACGACGAGGTCATTTACCTGACGCCCGATGGAGAGCGACTGGCGCAGCCTCGGGTGAATCAGCTGAGCCTGTGCGGCAACCTCATTCTGCTTTGCGGCCATTACAAGGGCATTGACCAGCGGATCCGGGAGCAGGTGATCACCCTCGAGTTGAGCATTGGCGACTACGTACTCAGTGGAGGTGAATTGGCCGCCGCCGTGCTGGCCGATGCGCTCGTCCGCCTCGTCCCTGGTGCCATTGGTGACGGCGAAAGCGCATTGACCGACAGCTTCCAGGATGGCCTGCTCGCGCCTCCGGTCTACACGCGGCCAGCCGATTGGGAAGGCCACAAGGTCCCCGATGTCCTTCTGGGCGGGCACCACGCCGAAATTGAAAAGTGGCGGATGGAGCAGGCCTTGGAGCGCACAAAACGACTTCGCCCCGACCTGTTGGACGAGGCGTGAAATGTCGTAATATTGCACCCCGTTAATTCGGACACGCATATCCCTACCGACATGGATCGTCTTCGTCAAATCTCCCAACAGCTCACCCCCATTCAGGATTGGCCTGAGTTCGGTGCAGGTGACACCGTCAAGATCAGCTACAAGATCAAGGAGGGCTCCAAGGAGCGTACCCAGGTCTTTCAGGGCATCGTGATTCAGCGCCGCGGCGAGGGACCAACCGAGACCTTCACGGTTCGGAAGATGGCTTCCGGCGTGGGTGTCGAGCGCGTGTTCCCGATCAGCAGCCCCTTCCTCGAGAACATCGAGGTCATGAAGCGAGGCAAGGTGCGCCGTGCCCGCATCTACTACCTGCGCGGCCTGACGGGCAAGTCTGCCCGCATCAAGGAGAAGCGGTCCTTCACCGCTGCGAAGTAATTCTCACTTCACTCTCTCATCACGAAGCCGGTCCCCTGTGGTCCGGCTTCGTGGTTTTCGGACCTGTGCGGCCTTACCTTGCCCAGTGATGGACAGCCCCTTCGATCTTCAGATTGTCTGCAGCACGCCCGGCGATGTTTCTCGGGCGATTCGAGGCGGCGCGACGCGCATTGAATTGGCCGGCTGCTACACGGCCGGCGGGGTCACCCCTTCTCCCGGCACCATTCAAGCGGGCATCGCCGCCACCGACCTGCCGGTGATTGTCTCATTGCGTCCCCGAGAAGGTCACCTGGTCTTCACTTCCTCCGAAAAGGAGATCATCCTACGCGATGCCGAGTGGAGCCTGGAGCAAGGCGCAGCTCAAGTCCTCATCGGTGGGCTCAACGGCCACCTCGAGTTTGATTTTGATCTGCTTGAAACGGCCATCGAACGGTTTGGCGGCCACCGCATCATGGCGGGACGGGCCATCGACAGCGCCAAAAAGCCCCACCGCGCCTTTGAGCGATTGTCCCAACTTCCCATTGGCGGCTTGGCGTCCAGTGCCGGGTTCGGCAACGCCATCAAGGGCCACGAGACCCTGGTCGATTGGCAATCCAAAGTGGACTTCGACATCTACGCGTCCGGCGCAGTTCTGCCCCACGGTGCAGCGCGCATGTGGAGCGCGGGGTTGTCCTGTTTCCGGGCATCAGCGCGTCACAGCGCTGGGGTCGCCCACGAAGGCCGCTGGTTTGAAGGGGAGCTCTACCCCGTGGACGCGAAGCGCGTCACCGCACTGGCCAAAGCCATCCGGAAAGCCATCGCCGCTGAGGAAGCGGACGAATCCGAAGGCTGATCAAGCCCCCAACACCTCGGCCACCCTCGCCCGAATCGCCGCTTCTCGCGCTTCGGCCTCCTGTTCCAACGCAGCACAGCGGGCCAGCATGGCATCGGCCTTGGCCCGGTCCTTCAGGTCGGCGGCATTGACCCGCACATTCATCACCGCGCCGAGCACGGCGGTCCGGGCGCACAGGGCGCCGACTCCTGCATCCGTGATGGAATTGGGGTTGCCGCGGTCCGCCATATCGGCCATGACCTCCATGGACGCCAAAGCCACCTCTGCCACTTCCAGTGGGGTCTCCATGGCGCCCAAGGTGGCTGCTTGGATGGCTGCATTGCGCTCGGCTTTCTGGGCCTCATTGCCCTTGGGCATACCGAACGCCGCCATGATGGCGTCAAACGCCGCAGTGTCCTCGTCCACCAATTGAAGCAGACGCGTTTGCAGCGACATGCCCCGCTCGGCCACCTCGCTGAACGTCTCCCAACGGTCGTCCCACCCGCGTTTGTGTGCGCTCAGATTGGCGACCATCGTGCCCAACGAAACCCCCAAGGCACCGACGTAGGCTGAGATGGAACCGCCTCCGGGTGCGGGGCTTTCGCTGGCCGTTTCTTCTGCAAATCCGGTGAGCGACATCGCCGCCAGCGGCGCTTGTGGTCCAGCGGCGTCCTCGAGCAAATATTCGATGACCCGTTTGCGCGCATCGAATGGCGCGAGATCGTCGAGGCCCAATGACTTGACGGCCACCTTCACTTTTTCCGCTTCGCTGATGCCCAGACTGCGGTTCTGCTTCCGGAGGTAATGGTGGGCGGCGTCGATCAACACCCGCTTCGGAATCAACCCCACGATTTCGCTGCCTGTGACGCGCATGCCACGGGCGATGGACCGCTCACATGCTGCGTCAAACGCTTCGTGCACCGTGGTGATGCTGATGTTGGTGAGGTTCAATGACAACTGTGCGATGCCGTACTCTTCGATGTACCAACCGATGCCCTTGACACACTTCAACAGGCCGGGCTCCCGCATGGGGTTGCCATCCGCATCGTTCACCACCGGGCCCGTCAGCCCGCCTTCGCGCTTGACCCGGCCATTCTCACGGAGGTCAAAGGCGACCGCATTGGCTCGGCGGCTGGACGTGGTGTTGAGGTTGATGTTGTACGCCACGAGAAAGTCGCGTGCGCCCACCGCCGTGGCGCCGGTGCTGCGCGCCCGCTCGTTGAATTCCGCAGGGCCGAAATCCGGCGCCCATTCAGGTTGGGACAGCTTGTCGAGGCCCTCGTATTCGCCTTTCCGGCAATGGGCGAGGTTGCGGCGTTCCGGCGAAGTGGCCGCCTCCTCGTAGAAGTATCCGGGAATGCCCAACTCGTCGCCGATGCGCTGGCCCAGGGCATGCGCTGCGGCCTTGCAGTCCTCCATGGTGACGCCAGCCACCGGCACGAAGGGACACACATCCGTGGCGCCCATTCGCGGGTGCTCTCCACTGTGCTTGGACATGTCGATGAGCTCACCGGCCTTTTGAATCAGCCGGAAAGCCGCCTCCACAATGGTCTCAGGCGGCCCGACGAAGGTGATGACCGTGCGGTGCGTGGAACCCCCGGGATCCACGTCGAGAAGGCGAACACCTTCAACGGTTTCGACAACAGAAGCAATGGCGTCAATCTTGGCGCGGTCGCGGCCCTCGCTGATGTTGGGCACGCATTCGATGAGGCGGGTGGTCATGGCGTCGGATTCGTGCCGCCAAACTACATCCGATTCAGTCGCAGACACTGCCCCACTGGGCAAGCAATTCCAACAAATCCGGTGCGCCAATCTGGCCGTCCCCATTGAGGTCGCTGGCGCAATCCACGGCGCAGCTGCCATCGTCCACCGTGGCCGCCGGATTGTAATTGGACGCGAGCGGGTCCAGACAGCCGGCCAAGGCACAACTGCCATCATCGAGGGTAGCCTGGGGGTTGAAGTTGGCGGCAAAAGCGTAGGTGCAGCCCGCAATGCCATCGACCACATTGACCACCGCTGCCACCGCCGGGCTCGCGCAGGTCAGCCCTTGACTGGAGACAGTCCAATCGTAGAAGAAGTAGTAATACCCTTGGCCCGCAGCGTTGGGAATCGTCGACCCCTGGATGGTCACCATGCCCCCGATGTCATAGGGGTATTCCAATTCACCCGCAGCATTGTCGCGCCACAGCCCGATCTCATCGCCCACGGCGAGCAAGTTGTAGTTCACGCCGGGGTCCAGGGCGAAGTTCAATTCCACCTCGTTCCACCCCTCCTCCAGCTGGACGGTCTTGCTGGCCACCAGTCCTGCTGGCTGCTGGGTGACTTGAACGACCCGCGGGCCAGCGGTCACCGCCCGCATTCGGACGCGCTCCAAACGGATGGGCTCGTGCACATCGAATTGAAGACCGTAGGTGTCTGAGTCAATGAACCCCCCGCTCGATGAGGTCAGCTTGCCCCCCATGTCGGTTCGAATGTCCCGTTGCGCTTCGGCACGGACCCACCATCCCGAGGTCAATCCCATGGGTGGCGTGCTGTAGGTCGCGGACTCCGTGATGAACGGCCCCACCTGGTCTGTACTGCCCGCCAGCAAATCGGCGAGGGCATTGGTGCCCCAGGGAGCATACCAGCGCAGCACGGCCTCATCCAACAAGATGGGCTCGAACGTGTGCGTGCCGCCCGTGGCCACCGTGGCCTGCGGGATCACCGGAGCCAAAGGGGTCTGGAAAACCGACACGGCAACAGGATCCGACGTGTCGATGTGGCCGCACACATTGGTGGTCGTCACGGTCAGGGTGTCCGATTCAGCCAAAATCTGCGATGGTGCCGTCACCCCGTTCGACCATTGGATGTCCACCATGTCGCCTTCGACCGACAATTCGCGCAGCGTCCCCGAGCAGAACTTGGCAGGTCCGTCGAGTACAACGGTGGGTGCCTCCGCAGGGACCACCTCGATGTCCAGCGGGTCGGTCAGGATGGTGCAGCCATTGCCGGCAGCCAACAGCGCCTGGGCCACGCCATCCTCCGTGTAGGCGCGGCCCTCCGCCACATCCGTCCCACCGGTCCACGACGTGGCCGTCCAGCCATCGGGCACCGTCAACACCAACGTATCGCCTGGGCAGAGTTCAACCGAGGTCGGCCAGTCCAACTGGGGAGACAGTCCCAAGCAAGGCGTCTCCAGAACGGTGTGGTATTGGTCCACGTCAGGCCCCTCCATCACGGTGCGCAATCCACTCGGCCAAAAGAATTCGACACTGTCCACTTCGGTGCGGCCCCCCAGGCCAAAGTTGAAGGTCAACGGACCACAAGAACTGTAGCTGTATCCCAGGTAACTCTGGTCCGTTCGCACGAAATCCGCATCGGCATGGACCACCACCCGGGCGCCCGCCGCATCCCGCGGCGAGATCACGCCTTCCAATTCGAAGCCGATCCAGTGGTGCTCGGTGTCGTCGTTGAGAAAGAGCTGACACCCCGGATTCGACCCGGTCAGCGTGTTGGCCACCAGCAAATCCTCGGTCCCATTGCCATCGAAGTCGGCCACCACGGTGGCGTATCCACTGTAGGGACTCTCGAGTACGGTCCCTTCCGCCACATCCGTGAACGTCAGGTCGCCCTCGTTGTGATAGAGCAGATTGGGATAGGGGCTGAAGAAATACTCGTTGGCGACATAGAGGTCTTTCTCGCCGTCGTGGTCATGGTCGATGAACACCGTTCCCCACCCCATGCCGGAGTCGCCCACTCCCGCCGTTTCCGTGATGTTGACAAAGGGCGCAGGTGAAGCGCCCGACCCTTGTTGCCCGGGATTCAGGAAGAGGTCGTTGGGCAAGTTGTTCGAAACGAACAGGTCCATGTAGCCGTCATGGTTGAGGTCGGCGGCGTCCACCCCCATGCCCTGCGACTGGAGATTGAGTCCCCATTCCGCAGCCTGCTCATCAAACACCCCGGTCCCATCGTTGATGTAGAGCTTGTTGGCCTGATTTCCGTCGTGGGTGAGGTACAAGTCCAGGTCACCGTCATTCTCGATGTCGATGAACAGCGCCCCCATCCCGATCAGGTTGTCAAATGTCCCAGAGGACGCGTAGCCGTCGGTGAAGCCCCCCTGCCCATCCGACAGCCACATCTCATTGG
>CALBSW010000024.1 GCA_937967465.1 uncultured Flavobacteriales bacterium | reverse complement strand
GCCCTGCCTTTGGGGGTCAGTCGTTGGTCCGCGTTGTCCTGGCGAAGTAGGATGCGGTACTAAGCGCGACTGGTGAACATGCGGTAGGGCTCGTCGGTGCCCTTGGTCACGAGGTCGTCAATGAGAACGCCGATGTAGGCTTCATCCCGTCCAAGGGTAAAGGGTGGTTTGTTTTGAATGGCGTGCGCGGCATTGATGCCAGCGATGAGGCCCTG
This sequence comes from uncultured Flavobacteriales bacterium, assembly GCA_937967465.1. Lineage (GTDB taxonomy): Bacteria > Bacteroidota > Bacteroidia > Flavobacteriales_D > Sanyastnellaceae > UBA8752. The sequence continues at coordinate 36,146 of CALBSW010000024.1, read as the reverse complement.
ACACGCTGCTTCCTCGTATCCTGTGGTCCCGTTGATCTGTCCTGCGAAATAGAGGTTCGGAAGGGCGCGGGTCTCGAGGGTGTGGTGAAGCTGGGTGGGCGGGAAGTAGTCGTACTCCACAGCATAGCCTGGTCGAAACATTCGCGCGTTCTGAAGGCCAGGAATCAGTCGCATCGCGGCGAGCTGGGCCTCTTTAGGCAGTGAGGTGGAAAAGCCGTTGAGGTAGGTCTCGACAGTGTGTCTGCCTTCTGGTTCAATGAAGATTTGGTGACGCTCTTTGTCGGCGAAGCGGTGGATCTTGTCTTCGATGCTGGGGCAGTATCGCGGTCCTTTTCCAGTAATGGCCCCTGAGAAAAGGGGGCTGTCGTCAAGGCTGCTTCTCAGGGTGTCGTGGACTGCGGGGTTGGTGTAGGTGATGTGGCAGGGAAGCTGGGGTTCGTGGTTCGGTGACTCGAAATAGCTGAAGGCTTCGGTTGTGGTGTCGCCGTGCTGTGGTTCGCATTGGCTGTAGTCAATGCTGCGGCCGTCTATGCGCGGCGGTGTGCCGGTTTTCATGCGGCCTGTGATCAGGCCTGCAGCGCTGAGTTGGTCTGTAATGCCTTCAGCGGCGCGTTCTCCAGAGCGTCCTCCTTGAAATTGCTGTTGCCCGAGGTGAATCCGGCCTTGGAGAAATGTTCCTGAGGTGAGAATGGTTTTGTGGCCGCGAATGGTGATGCCCAATTGGGTTTGTACGCCGCAGACTTTGCCGTTTTCAATGGCGAGCGCTGTCACCATGTCTTGCCAGAGGTGGATGTTGGGGTGGGCCTCCAGGGTCATGCGCCATTCTTGGGCGAATGCGTGTCGGTCGTTTTGAGTGCGTGGAGACCACATGGCGGGGCCTTTGGACCGGTTGAGCATTCGGAATTGAACGGCGCTTCGATCGGAGATTCGGCCACTCATGCCGCCGAGCGCATCGATTTCGCGAAGGATTTGACCTTTGGCAACGCCACCCATTGCTGGGTTGCAGCTCATGGCGCCAATGGTCGTGAGGTTCATGGAGATGAGCAAAACCTTCTGGTTCAGGCTGGCTGCGGCGTGGGCCGCCTCATTGCCGGCATGTCCGCCGCCAACCACAATGACGTCGTAGTGTTCAAGCATGGGAGTGTTCCACGTGGAACATGTTTAGAGGAAAGTGCGTGTAGAGAGGGCGTGATCTTCCGCGGCCCTCATGGCGCGCTGGGCAGATGGCGTGGTGTCGTCGAGGCCAATGAGGTGGAGAAGGCCATGGGCCATGACCCGGTGGAGCTCGTCCAACGCGCGGGTGCCGTGTGTCTTGGCGTTGTCCCGAACGCGGTCGATGGAAATGAGGATGTCTCCGGACAACCCTTGTCCACTGGGCATGGGGAAGGTCAGGATATCGGTGTAATAGTGGTGATCGAGGTGCTGACCGTTCATGGCCAGCATACGCTCGTCACTGCAAAACATGTAGTTCAGTTCGGCAATGCGGGTCCCATGATGGGCTGAGATGTCAAAAAGCCAAGCGCGAATCGCCTGGCGTTGGCGCAACCGAAATGCGGTGTCGTCGAAATGGAAGGAGATGTTGCTGGTGTCGCTCACGCGCTCGCAGTGGGCTGCGGAATGGCGGATTCGAAGCGGAGAATGGCCACGCGCCCCAGCTCCTCGAATTCACAGCTGTCGGCCAGTTGGCGCATCAGGAAGACACCGCGGCCGTTGGGCTTTTCGATGTTCTCAGGAGAGGTTGGGTCTGGGATGTTTCCGAAGTCGAACCCGGGTCCTTGGTCGGTCACGCGGAACTCCAAGACTGGGCCGTCCGTGCGGACTTCGATGTCGACCATCTTGCTGGCATCCAGTTTGTTACCGTGAACAACGGCGTTGTTGACCGCCTCTGTCATGGCGATGAGGATTTCGCCATAGTGCGTCTCTTCGACGCCGAACTCCTCGCAGATGTCATTGATGAGGGACTCGACCTCTGTGATGCCCTCCATGCGGGAGGCGATGTGGATGTTTCTCACTGCAGCCATGGTCTGATTCAGTCCCGATTCTGGGGCTCCAAAGTATTGAAATAATCGTTGACCCTGAGTTTGTAGTAAGGGGTCAAGTCCGCAGGAACGGTGCGCAAAAGTTCGATTTCCTGGGCCTTCCGCCGCTGGTAGTCTTCGAGACTGGGCGGGATCTCGCGGGGAGTCTCGCCAGCAGTACGGGATTCCCGCTCCTCTTTTTCGCCTCGGACGCGTTCCGCATTTTCAGCCTTGAGCAGGCGTGTGAGAATGTCTTGCTGGCGATCGAGCGTGAGCTGATCCAACTCCCCGTTGACAATGTCCTTCTCGATTTCCTCCATCTCCTTGGCGATGTTCTCAAGGCCATTTCCTTCGCCGGAGCCGTCTTCATTCAACTGTTTACCAAGCTCTTGCGTCATTTGGCGGATGGCCGCTTGTTGGGCGGCCATCTGAGCGAGTTCCTTGCTGAGTCCGCGTTGGCCATCCTTCCCTTTGCCCTGATTGAAGCCTTTCATCTTCTCCTTCATGCGCTCGAGCTGCTTGGACAAGGATTGCTGCATGCCCTTGATCTGTTTGGCACTGGGGGAGGGCTTGGATCCACTTCCCCCCGGTTTCTCACAGTTTCCGGTGCCGGGCTTGTTGCAGCTGCTTTCGCTCTGCATCTGCTGAAGGACTTCATCGAGGAGCAGGGCGAGGTTGTTGAAGGAGGTCATCACGTACTGCTGGTTGCTCGTGATGAGGTTGGTCTCGCGGTCGGTGAACCCGTCCAGCGCCTGGCCCATGTGCAGGTTGACGAGGGAGATTTCGCGGTTGACGATGGATTGAAGCTGGGGAACGCGCTTGCTCAAGGCGAACAGGCTGTCCTTGACCATTTCCGCGTCATCCTTGAGTTTGCGCTGGAGTTGGCCGTGGCGGACGTAGCGAGGGTCATCTTTTTGCGTGTTGCCCACAGCAGCCATGAGGTCCTCCTCGTCGAATGACAGGGTGATGATGTTTTCGAGCAGGGCGCGCAGGGCTTCCATGTCCTCTTCCATGGACTCCTGCTCTTGCTGTTGCATGGCGCTGTCCATTTGCTGGGCCATCTGCTGCATCTTCTGGCCTGCGCTCTTCTGACTCTCTGAGGCTTTTTTCTGCTTGCCGCTGTCGAGCTTCTCTCCAGCGTCTTGCATGTCCTGCTCGATCTCCTCCTGCATCTCCTCCATCATGGGCATGCTGTTCGGGTTCTCGAGCTCCTCGTTGAGCTTTTCGGCGTCTTCGAGAGCCTCCTGGATCTTGTCAAATTCCTGATCGAGAGAGTCTTGCTTCGCTTTGAGCTCCTCCTCCGGGGTGTCTCCCTTTTCGGACTCCTCGGCCAGCGCTTTTTGCTCTTCTGCGAGTTTCTCGAGGTCGGAGATGGCCTCTTCCATCTTTTGTTCCCATTGGAGTTGCTTGAATTGCTCCAGGGCACGGTCCAGCTCCTGCTCGAGGGCCTCCTGGTCGAGGTCCATTTGCTCCAGCTGCTCTTCAATCTTCTCCTTGTCGCCGTCCTGCAGCTCTTCCATGAGCTCGCGCATTTCGTCGAACATCTGCTGGAGCTCGTCCGTCATGACCTCGTCCATCAGCCGTTGCAGCTCCTCTTGCTTCTTGAGGATGTCTTCGTTGGGCGGAGCGAATTCGGATTGCTTCTCGTTCTTCTTCCGGTTCTCCTCCTGCATGTTGCGGACCTCTTCCTTGAGGGCCTCCTGTTGCTTGAGCAATTCTTCGAGCGCGGCTTTTTCCTCCCAGCCGAGCTCCTCTTCTTCCATGAGTTCGCGGCGGAGTTCCTGCATCTGTTCGCGGAGGCGGCGGGCTTCTTCGAGGTTCTCCTCCAGCGCGGCCGTGATGTCCGCGTCGGCGCTGTCGAGTTGTTGGGCGAGTTCTTCTGCTGTGGGAGCCTTGTGAATGAAGGTTCTGGAGCGGGTCATCTTGGGCCCGTTGACCCCGTCATTGTCGCGGACTTCGAACCAGTATTCCACTTCGTCTCCCAGTCCGATTCCAGCGTCTGTCAGGTCCCACAGGTGGATGAACCCGTCCTCCCTTCGGCGGGGCCGATCGAGGGCCAGCCGCTCTTCGGAACCGCCGCGAATTCGGTGGACAAAGTGCAGGCTGCTGAAACCGTAATCGTCCTGGACAAGTCCGTTGAAGGCCACCTGATTGAAGGACAGGCTGTCGGCAATCTCGGCCACGCGGATGGTCGGTTTGCGGTCCGCGATGGAGCGGAGCCGATAGCGGACGGAGTCGGCCAGGGGAACCTCAGCGCTGCTCGGAAGCAGGGCATAAGTGAGGTCTTGGGTGGCCGTCTTGCTGAAGCTGAAACGGTTGTCGACGTCGGGAGACAAGGCCTCGGTATCACCGCCCCAGCGCAGTGTCAATCGGTCGGCGTTTCGGGTTCCGAGGCGGAATTCCAATTGGCTGCCTTCCGGCACATCGAGGTCGCCCTCGTTGCGCTGTTCGAAAGGAGGGAGGCCGGTGTGCAGGGGAGGGGTGACGGTCAACTGAAGGTCCTGCAGTTCGGGGCGGGGGAGGACGACAAGTCGCAAAGGCAAATCCGGGGTTCCCGGCGCAACCACGGTGAGGTCCAGGCTCTCTCGGACAGACCGGAACACATGGGTCCAGCGGCCGTCAGCGTCCCGTTCCATGCGGAAGCGTCCCTCACCGGCGAGCACATCCACGCGGGCAGGAACCACAGTGCCCACCGTTCGGATGACCAAGGTGTAGTCGGTGCGGGCCAGGGTTTCCAATGCGCCGTCGTGAACCAACCGGAAGTCGGGCATGTCAAGGGCTTCCGTTCGGTGGTGGATCAATCGAGCCGTCGGGGCTTCCATGGCCTCGGGCAGGGCCAGGTAGAGCCCGGCAAACAGCGCAATCGGGGGCAAGACGTACTTGAGGTAGCGCTTGTTTTCTCCAAAGTCCACGGCCGCCGTGAAGCGGTAGGGCTTCAACTGGCTGCTGCGCTGGGCAATGGAGGCCAACAACAACTCTCTGCTGCCGGGGTCTTCATCCGCTCGGGCCTGAAGCTGGAGGGTGTTGAGGAGCCGGTCTTCGATGTCGGGGAAATGCCGGCCGATGATGCGGGCCGCTTGGTCGTGGTCCAATCCGGAACGCAAGCGCAACAGCCGAAGTCCGGGGACCAGGAGGTACCGCACGGCGACCAGCGACACACTGGCCACGAACAGGTAGAACAGCGCGGTGCGGGTGTCCGTACCAAATCGCCCCACCGCCTCGAGGGCCAACACGGTCAGCCAGGCCACAGGAAGCGAGGCGGCCAGAATCAAGGAGCCCCGCAGCATTTCGTTGCGGTGGTACTTCCTGACAAAGGCGTCAAGGCGCTGTTTCAAGTCCTGCTGTGCTTGGGGCATGGGGCGTCTTCGGGTGGAACGGAATCCGGACCCCTGAAGTTACGTCCGCATCCGTCATGTGAATTCATCACTTGTTAAACCGGGGGCATGGATGCCCGCGCTACTTTCGCGCTTGATTCCAACCCACTGGCCATGCGCTCAGTAACCCATTCCTTCGCCATCTCCGCATTGTGCCTGATGGCCACCCTCCTCGCCAGCCACACTGCCGTGGCTCAGGACGTGTTCATCAACGAGGTGGACGCCGACAGCAACACTGTGCCCGACAGCCTTGAGTTTGTCGAGCTTTTCGGAGAACCGAATGCCGCACTGGACGGCCACATTGCCGTGTTCTACAAGGGCGGCGGCAACCTCGTGACGACCAACGTCTACGCCGCATTCGACCTCGACGGCCACCAGCTCGACAGCGCCGGTTTCTTCGTTCTGGGCAATCCCCAGATCACCGCGTCGGATGTGGTGTTCGAGCCGGGATTGTTGCGCGACGGGGGAGATGCCGTGGCGCTCTTTCTCGGGGACAGCGCGGATTTCCCCATCGGGACGCCCTTGACGACGTCCGGATTGTTGGATGCCGTCGTGTACGGCACCGCAGACCAGACCAACCCGTTCCTGATCGACAGCTTGACCCCGGGTCAGCCGCAAATCGACGAGTGGATGTTCGGTCCTGAAATCGGCAGTTCGTTGGCTTGGGCCCGCTTGCCCGACGGCGGTCCGGCGTTTGCGTCCGATCAAATGGTGCTCCAGCAGCCGACCCCGGGGGAGACCAATTTGCTGGACTGCGACGGGGGAACGTTGACGGCGCAGGGTGCTGAAGATGGCGTGGCCACGGTCTGTGTGGACCTGCCCGGCGGGTTCTTGCCCTTCACCGCCTCCTCCAATGCCCTGGAAAGCGCCTATGGCTTGGTCATCACCAACCTCGATGGAGAGGTGATCGATGTGGTGCCCGGCGGCGAAGGCAACCTCGGCTATGACTTCTCGGGCTCTCCCACCGGCACGTGTTTGGTCTGGGGAATGAGCTACGACGGGGAGCTCGACCCCGCGTCCATCGCGGTGGGTGCCCCGTACGACAGCATTTCTGCCTCGGGCTGCGTGGCATTCAGTGCCATTCCGGTGCAGGTGGAGCGGATCTACTGCTTGCCGCCCAGTTGCGATGGTGGGCAGATGTACACCGCCGCAGGGGCCGATGAGGTTGTGGGGTGCTTGACCTTCGCCAACACCCTCGTCCATTTCGGATACCTCACCCAGAGCCCGGAAGCGGACCACACCTTCCTGATTGCCGACGCAGATGGGATGTTGCTTGACACCACATCCGTGGCGGAATACGATTTTGAAGGCCTGGGGCTCGGGGACTATGAAGTCTATGGGTACAGCCATCTGGGCCCCCTCGACTCGGCTTCCATCGTGTTTGGCGCTCCGGTCGGCGGGGTGATGGCCGATTCCTGCGGTTCCCTCTCGGGTGAGCCGCTCGATGTCTCCATCCTTCCTTGCGACCCCAGCGGCTTGTGCGAGAACCTCTTCTTCTCGGAATACCTCGATGGCACGGGGTGGGACAAAGGCTTGGAGATCTACAATCCGAGTGCCACCGCCACCGCTGACCTCAGCGAATATGCCGTCAAGACGTACAACAACGGCAGCACCGTGGCGACCCACGAGTTGCAGCTGAGCGGCACCCTGGGCCCCGGTGAAGTGTACACCATCGTGAACCCCTTGGCCCCACCATTCCTGCTGCAACTGGCAGATGTGATCGACGATGTCACCTTGTTCAACGGCAACGATGCGACCACGCTGGAGCGAAACGGCGTGGAGGTCGATGTCCTGGGCGAAGTCGGAGTCAACCCGGGAGAGGGTTGGCCGGTCAATGACGTGACGATGCTGCACCACACCCTGGTGCGGAATTCGGACGTGACGGAAGGGTCGGATGACTGGAATGTGGTCCAGACCCAATGGCAGGATTACCCCGAAAACACCTACGATTATTTCGGGGACCACACGGCCAATCCGTGCGGCATCGACACCACGGCGACCCCCACGGTGGGCTTCGGCGTGTCGGAAATCGTGGCCTTCGAAGGCGACGTGTTGCACATCGAATTGCCCATCGACCTGCCGATCGCGGAAGTCGAGGTGGAAGTGGCTGTCATGGAGGGCGGCACGGCCACACCCGTGGCGGATTTCGGCACCCTCTTCCCGCTCGACATCACCTTCCCGCAAGGGTGGTTGGCCCCCCAATCCTTCACGGTGGGCATCGTGGACGATTTCGAGCCGGAAGGGCTGGAGACCTTCACTTTGGTGTTGACCCTCCTGTCGGACAATGCGGAGGTGGCCACGGGAGAAGTCACGGTCTCCATCGCCCCCAGCGACCTCGGATTCCCCCATTACCCGATCGCGGACGTCCGGGGAATCGATGTCAATGGCGTTCTGGACAGTCTGCTGATTCCCTGTGAGTTGCGGGGTGTGGTCCACGGATTCAACACCTATCCGTCCGGCTTGCGCTTCACCATCATCGACCCGACGTCGGGCATCGAGGTATGGAGCCCGGTCGAGAATTTCAACTACCTCGTTCAGGAGGGCGACAGCGTGCGCATCCGCGGATCCATTCAGCAGTTCCTTGGGCGCGCCCAGATCGTGGCGGACACCCTCATTCTGGCGGCGCAAGAACAACCGCTGAACGAGCCGCAGCTCGTCAATGCCTTGGACGAAGACACGGAAAGCGATTTGATTCGACTGAAGTGTGTGGAGCTGGTCAATCCGGCGGAATGGACCAATGTGGCGCCCCAGTTCGACGTCTACGTGTCCACCGGAGCGGACCTGTACAAGATGGTCATCGACGCGGACACCGACCTGTTTGGAACCGAGGCGCCGAACGGGGTGTTTGGCGTCACGGGCATCGGTGGCCAGCGGGACGATGATGCCCCCTTCCTCGATGGGTACACCATTCTTCCCCGCGGCAGCTTCGATTTGTCTGAACCGGTGATGGCGGACTTCTCTGCGCCATCCCCGTGGGAAAGCGAGGACGGCCCGGTGCCGTTTGACAACCAGAGTACGGGAGCAGGTGGCTATTTCTGGAGCTTCGGGGACGGATCGCCGTTGAGCTCGGAGGTATCGCCCGAGCACGAGTTTCCGACCGACAGCACCTACACGGTCATCTTGACGGCCACCAGCATGGACGGCATTTGCACCGATCAGGCGACGCAAGAAGTGACCGTGGTGTTCCCCGACACGAGCACGATCGCTGTGGCTGAATTGGATGCGGGCCTTCGTTTGACGGCGGGCCCCGTTCCGTTCGGAGTTGGACACCCCCTGCGGGTGAAGCTGGACACCGACGTGACCGGCTGGGTCCTGCGCGATGCCCTCGGACGTGCGGTCCGCCGCGGTGGTCCCCAGGTGTCCGGTGTGGCGTGGCACATCGACGCGGCAGGGATTCGTCCGGGCTGGCATGTGCTCGTCCTCCAAGGTCGCCTCGGCGAAACGTGGTCCTGGCCCGTCAGCATCGATTGATTCCGTGACGCGCACCCGGGCCGGATTTCTGCTCCACGCCACCGTGGTGGTCTTCGGCTTCACCGGGGTCTTTGGCAAACTCATTTCCCTGTCGGCCGTGCCACTTGTGTTTTGGCGCACGCTGATCGGGGCTTTGGGCTTGCACGCGTGGATGGTGCTCCGTGGCCGCTCGACGGCGATGCCCCGTTCCGTGCGTTGGCCGGTCGCCTTGACCGGGGTGCTGGTGGCCTTGCATTGGGTCACGTTTTTCGGCGCCATCAAGGCGAGCACAGTCTCCTTGGCGCTGGCGGTCATGGCGACGGTTCCTTTCTTCGTCGCCCTCATTGAGCCGGTGGTGCGGCGGAAACGGGTGGACCCTGCAGAATTGGGGCTGGGCGTGGTGGCCATGGTCGGCCTGTGGTGGATGTACCGGGTGGATGTGGACCAATGGCAAGGCATGGCCCTCGCTTTGGTCAGCGCGTTTTGCGCAGCCCTGTTCGGCACGCTCAACAGCGTTTGGAGCCAGAAGGCCTCGGCCTTGGCGGTGTCGCGCCTGGAGTTGGCCGTGGCCTGCGGGGTGTTGGCCGTGTGGATCACGATGGGTGGCGGATGGCCCGATGCCGGCCCCACGCCATCGGATTGGGGGTGGCTGTTGCTCCTGGGTTTGCTGGCCACGTCGATCGCATTCGCCGTGACGGTGGAGGTCATGCGGGTCCTCAGTCCGTTCACGGTGGCCATGGCCATCAACCTGGAGCCGATCTACGCCATCCTGTTGGTCTGCTGGTGTTCGGAGAGGATGAGGTCATGCCGCCCGGCTTCTACGGCGGGGCCGCCTTGCTGATTTCGAGTGTGTTCCTCGATGTGGCGCTCAAGCGGCGGCGTGCAAAGCGCGTGGCGCAGGGCTGATCACGCCATCAATTCTACCGTGATCGCGTCTCCGATGGGCCAATGGTGCCTCGGAATGCGGAGCCGACCGCCATGCCATTCGACTTGGCCTGCAGTGAGCAAGCGGTCCAACTCAGGGTGGGTTTTCAGGTCGTGCCCACTGTCGTTGAGCAGCCCTTTGGGATCCACCCCCTCTGTCCGACGAAGCCCGGTCATCAGGGCCTCGTTGAATCGGTCCGTGGCAGTCAGCACTTCTTGCGCTTGCTGCGAAGCAAAGTCTCCCGCAGCTGACGCCTTCAGGTATTGCGCATTGGAACGGGCGTTCCACCACCGTCTTCGGTCCCGAAAGCTGTGGGCGCCGGGTCCGATGCCGAGGTAAGGCACCCCGTTCCAGTAGGCACTGTTGTGGCGGCTCCGCCCTCCGTCCTGCGCGAAGTTGGAGACTTCGTAATGCTCGAATCCCGCATCCGCTGTCGCCCGTGTGAGCTGCCCATACTCGCGCAGTACCTGGTCATCGGGGGGCTCGCGCAGCTCGCCTTTTTGAAGCTGGTGTCCGTAGAGGGTCTGGGGTTCCGCTGTCAGGATGTAGGCGCTGAGGTGATCGGCAGGCAGGGACAACGCGGTATCCAGGTCCCGCTGCCAACGGTCGCTTCCGCCCACAGGCACCCCGTAGATGAGGTCGAGCGACAGGTGGTCGAACCCCGCCGCAGCCGCATTTCGGACAGCGGACTCGGCCTTGTCAGCTCCGTGGATTCGCCGCATCCAGGTCAACACGTCGCGCTGGAAGCTTTGCACCCCGATGGACAATCGGTTGACGCCAGCCTTGCGCAGGGCGTCCAACGTGGCGGGATCGAGGTCTTCCGGGTTGGCCTCGATCGTCCATTCTTCGAGCGACCATTCGGCCCCTTCAAACGCTTCCTGGGCAATGGCGGCCAGTGCTGCAGGCCCCATCAGGCTGGGCGTACCCCCACCGAAGTACAGCGTGGTGAAGCGTTCGGTGGACCACTGGGGAAGGGCGGAGCGAATTTCTCGCCGCAGCGCGTCGACCATGGCATCCCGGTCCCGAAGTCGGGTGGTGAAGTGGAAGTCGCAGTAGGTGCAAGCCTGGGCGCAAAATGGGATGTGCACGTAGAGGCCAGCCATGGGATGCAAGTTCGGCGTTGCTGGCGGTAAATTGCAGGCGATGTCCGCGTATCGTGACCCCCAAGGGAATGCAGCTCCCGCCGCGCCAGAATCGGCGACCCTCCATCAGGATGCCCGTGGATTGTGGTGGGTGCGCATCGGCCAGCACAATCACCGGGTTTCGGTCCACCGTGGATCGGACGGGCGGTGGGCAGTGACCCTCGACGGTGTGGCCGACCAATGGGAGGTGCACGGCCTGCGCGAGCAGATGATGGAGCGCATGGGCTTGGAGGACGCTGCGGCTGCCGGAGCCAAGGAGCTGCGGGCACCGATGCCGGGCAAGGTGATCGAGGTCTTGGTGGCCGAAGGGCAAACCGTGGCCGAGGGAGATCCGATGTTGGTCCTGGAGGCCATGAAGATGGAGAACGTCCTCCGCGCCGCCGGAGAGGGCCAAGTGGGCGCCATTCATGTGTCGGCTGGCGAAGCCGTGGAGAAGGACGCCGTCCTGATCGCACTGGCGGATTGACCCGCTGGGCAACGCATCCCGCCCCACCTGCGTTGTTGATAATCCCTGCCGGCGGCCGATGACGGGCCGCTGGTGCGGCTACCTTCGATTTCGATCCCATGTGTACCCTATCCACACGGTCCTTGTTGGGTGCGTTGGCCCTGTTTGCGCTGGCGACACCCCTTTCCGCACAGACGTGCACGGACCCCGGCCTCCTTTGTCCGGAGGCACCCACTTCGCTCTTCATTCTGGATGATGCGGACGCCCTGCTCAACTTCGAGTGCATCGACGCGTCCCATGTGGCGGTGCTTCGGTTCCGTTCGAACCACAACTTCGCGAACCCAGGGAGCGCGAGAATTCGCATTTCCCAAGTCTCGTGCGAGGGCGCCACGGGCCCGGACACCTTGTCCGCAGTCGTGGTCAGTGCCACGGGAGACCCTTGCGACCCGACCGGCTTGACCGCCATGGGACCCTGCATTTCCGGGGTGGATGACCTCGTATGGGAAACCACCACCCTGGAGCACAACAGCGAATATTTCCTGCTGATCGGGACGCAGCACAACCCCGCCGACACCTTGTGCGGCATGTACGTGGAACTGGCCGGCGAAGGCGTGACCATGGATGCCTGTTGCAACCACACCCTCATCCCGGGCGCGTCTGCCGAGCTCAGTGTGGTCGGGGGAGATCCGGTGTATGGATACGCCTGGTCCCCTGAATTCTATTTGACCGATCCGGACCAAGCCACGACCACCGTGTCCCCGGTGGAAACCATCACCTACCAGGTCGATGGCCAGATTGGCGATTGCCAAGTCACCAGCTCCGTGACGGTCACCGTGGGGTCGCCCATTGGGGTTCCCAACAGCTTCACCCCCAACGGCGACAACATCAACGATTTCTGGACCATTGATGGCATCGCGGCTTTCCCGGGAGCCAAGGTGGAGGTCTTCAACCGCTGGGGCCAATTGGTCCACCGCTCCCTCGGGTACTCCCAGCCGTGGGATGGCACGGGCCGCTCAGGCAAGCCGCTGACGCCTGGAACGTATTACTACGTCATCGAACTCAACGACGTCGATCTACCGATCGCGCCGGAAACCGGCCACGTGGCCATCATCCGATGAAGCGCCCCATGACGAAGCGTCTTCTCTTCCGCCTCACCCTCGTTGCCACTGCGCTCATGGCGCTGTCGACGGTGGATGCCCAGCAGCTTCCGCTGCGCACCAATTGGCAATTCAACTACTTCCAGGAGAATCCCGCGTTTGCCGGCTTCACCGACTGCATGGAGCTCAAGGCGGGATATCGCCAGCAGTGGGCGGGTTTTGACGGCGCACCGTCCACCGCGTTCGCCAACCTCCAAGGCGAAATCGGCCGGTCAGCGGGAGGCAACATCCACGGCCTCGGCGGCCGGGTGACGGACGACAGCGCAGGCCCCTATGGGTTCACCCAGCTCGATCTGGCCTACGCCTACCACCTCAAAATGTCGCAGGGCTGGCGTTTGGCAGCGGGTGCAGCCGTGGGGTTCATGCAGTACCGCCTGGCCCTGGGCGACATCGTGTTGCCCGATTTTCAAGCGGGCAATGACCCGGCCATCACCTCGAACGCAAACCAACTCTTGGCGCCGACCATGGATTTCGGCTTGTGGACGTACAACAAGTACACCTTCTGGGGATTGTCCATTCAGAACCTGATCGAGCCTTCTGTCGACCAGTGGGGGTTGGACACGCGGTTCCGCCGCCACGTTGGCTTCTACGGCGGGTCGCTCATCCGACTCGAAGGCCCGTGGAGCTTCCATCCTGCGGGTTCCCTCCGCTTCAGTGCAGGCGCCCCGGTGGCGGTGGATGTCCAGGCCCTCTTCGATTATGACGAGACCGTGCGATTCGGCATCGGATACCGCAACGAGACGGCGTTGTCCGGCATTCTCACCCTCAACATCATGGAGAATGTCACGGTCGGTTACGCGTACGACTGGAACGTGGGCGCCTTGAGTCAAGCCGCCTCCAGCACCCATGAATTCACCCTTGGCATCCTCGCCTGTCCGGTTCGGGGAAGCCATGTACCCTGCGCAGCCTTCCAATGATGGAACCCCGGCGCGCCCTTTCCGTAGACCCTTCATCCAGCCGATGAGACACACGAACGCACACGGACCGAATCACACCCCGCCCCCCATGGCGGCCAAATTGTGGCGGCTCCCGTTGGCGTTCTTTCTCCTGGCCTTGGCGTTCGGCACACGCGCCCAATGCCCGACTGAGATTGAGGTCGTGGAACCCATCAGTTGCAGCGGTGCGGATGATGCCGTGCTGAGTGTGACTGTTCCGGACGGCATCGATCCAGAAGACGTGTACTGGTTGTTGGAGAGCGACACGTTGTTTGGCGCAGTCCAATCCGGACTGGGCCCTGGCAGTTACCTCGCCTTTGTCCCGGGCTGCAGCGCCTTGGGCATCAATGTCAACGAACCCTTCCCCTTCTTCATCACCGCTGAGGTCGATCAACTTCCCACCTGCGATGCCCCGTGCTCGGGCGTGGTAACGGCCACGCCGAACTTCGGCCAAGGGCCTTTCACATTCAGTTGGTCCCACGACGCAGCTCAAACCGGGAGCATCGGCACCGGCATCTGCGAACAGGTGTTGCTGGTGACCGCCACGGACGCCAATGGTTGTGTGGATGACGCCACAGTCACCGTGGAGATTCCGCCTGTGGAGGTGCTGACCTTTTCGACGGACCCCAGCTGCAATGGCTTCGATGACGGCACGGCATCCGCTGTGGCCACGGGGGGCTTGGGCGGTGGATTCAATTTTGAATGGACCACGGCCGGTGGAACGCCGGTGGGCAGCGGTGCAGACCTCACGGACCTCCCTGCGGGCACCTACATCGTGACCGCCACCGATACCGGGGGGTGCAGCCTATCGAACAGCGTGACCCTGACGGACCCACCTGCAGTGGACGTCGAGGTCAACACGACCCCGGTGTCCTGTTTTGGTGACGCCGATGGCTCAGCGACCGCCACCTTCGCCACCGCGACGCTCTATGCGTGGACCGGCCCCAACGGCTATGCCAATGCCGGCCCATCCCTCGATGCCGTGAGCGATTTGGCGCCAGGCAGTTACACGGTCTTCGTCACAGCGGACGATGGCTGCGTGGGAGAAGGCACGGCAGAGGTCGCAGAGCCCCAACCCGTGGCGGCGGAACCCTTCTTCGCCCCGCCTGCTTGTCCTGGCGATTCCAATGGCACGGTGGGCATTGTTCCAACCGGTGGAACCCCACCCTATGACGTGCTCTGGACCTTGCCAACGGGTGCGACCCTCACAGGAGAATTCCTCAATTCCGTCCCGGCAGGGACCTATGACTACACGTTGGAAGACGCCAATGGATGCACGGCTTCCGGTTCAGTGACGTTGGAAGACCCCGCCCCGTTGAGCGTGACGATTCTGGCGACACCGCCGAGTTGCGCAGAAGGTCCGGGCTCCGATGACGGGGTGTTGGAAGCCAATGTGGAAGGCGGTGTGCCACCTTATCTCGCAGCGTGGGCCGACCCGGCAACATTGGATGTGATCGCCACAGGTTTGGTGGCATCGAATTTGACGGCTGGACCTTACGGTTTTGGCGTGATGGATTTGGCTGGATGCCAATTGGACACCCTCGTGATCTTGAGCGCTCCCGATGGATTGCAGTTGGATTTGACCACCGCGAACCCCACATGTTTTGGCGAATCTGATGGATTGGCAGAAGCCATGGTCACAGGCGGAACACCGGGCTACACGGTGACGTGGTCCGGCGACGTGCCCAACACCATCGCCCCCAATCTGACGGACCTCGGAGCGGGTGACTATGTCGTGACCGCCACGGATGGCAACGGGTGCATGGCCGACAGCGCGTTCGCGTTGGTGGAGCCGGCGGCGCTGGACGTGACCCTCACTTCGGTTCCGGCGGGATGCGAGGAAAATGATGGAAGCGCAGTGGCCGTGGTCTCCGGCGGGTTGCTGGATTACACCTTGGAATGGACCGGCCCCAATGGACCGGCGGGCAACGCGGCGTCTCTCGACAGTTTGACCCCGGGCGCCTATCAATTGGACGTGACGGATGCCAATGGCTGCACGGCGACTGGGACCACGGAGGTGACGCAGCTTCCGCCATTGGTGTGGACGGTGGATTGGGCCGTTGTGGATTGTGAAACGGGAGCAGGAGAATTGACCTGGTCCGCAGAGGGAGGAGACGCGCCGTTGACGCCGGTTCTGCTCGGCGAGTCCGGGGACCCGGTGGACCCTGCCATATGGTCGACCCTGTCACCCGGGACCTATGGTTTCTCGGTGGAAGATGCCCGGGGCTGCACGTTGGACACGGCATTCACATTGGATCCGGCCTTGTCATTGGAGGCAGAAGGGTTGCCTGCCGGATGCGGCGGTCTCGGAGCTGTCACAGCGTCGGTGACCGGCGGCGCGGGCGCGGTCAATTGGGCTTTGACGCCAGACACAGCTCCGGCAGGATCGGATGGCCAGTCGGCCGAATGGGCCGGGTTGCCGGCGGGTGACTACACGGTGACGGCAGATGACGGCACTTGCACCGCATCGGCCAATGTGACCGTGGACGGGGTGGACTTGTTCGACTGGACGGTCGAGGCCGTGGACTTCGCTTGTGCGGCGTCTCCGGGCGCCATCAGCATCGCATTGACAGGGGGCGTCGACCCCATTTCCTACTCCGGGATGTCGTCAGATGGCGGCGTGTCCTGGGCTTCCCCGGACACCGTCGGCCTGTCTGCAGGAGAATATGTGCTCAACGTGACGGACGCAGCAGGATGTGTGCGGGACACCACCATTGAGCTCGCTGCCGTGGACCCGGTCATGGCCACGGCCACGGTGGTCCCGATTTCCTGCCAAGGGGCAGCGGATGGGGCCATCGAGTTGGCCGCCATGGGCGGCACGGAGCCGCTGACTTTCGGGGCGCAGGGCCCGTCTGGCGCCATCGAAGCGCCGCTGGACAATCTTGCACCAGGCACCTATGTCGCGGGTGTGGTGGATGGCCGAGGTTGCACCGCCGACACCACGGTGGTATTGACCGACCCTGCTGGAATCACCGCCGAGGTCACCGCCGTGCCGGAAAGCTGTCCAGGCACAGCAGATGGCCAAGCTGGGGTCTCGGCTTCAGGAGGCTCGGGGACCCTGCTCGTCGAATGGACCAACGGACCACAAGATTCGATCTGGAGCAATTTGACGGCAGGTGATTACGCATGGACGGTCACCGACACCGCAGGGTGTGACACCTCGGGCACCGTGACCGTGGAGGTCGGACTGGGGCCCGTGGTCTTGGACACGGTTTTGTCGGGCATTTGCGAAGGCGGTGTGCCAAGTTCTGTGGTGGAGTTGTTCGTGGCCGGCACGGCATCGGACGTGGAGGTGTTGCTCGGTGGCCTGCCGGCGGATGTGACCGCCATGTCAGACACGGGCTCGACTTGGAGTTGGTTGGACCTCGCCGAAGGCAATTACGGCTGGTCTGTCTCCTTTGGCGGGGCGTGCAGCACGACGGGCAATGTGGACGTGACCGTGGCCAACCCGCTCGAGTGGATTGGCACAGTGACGCCGCCCACCTGTGAAGGGGACAGCGGCTCCGTGGTGGGCATCACCAGCGGTGGGTCGGGGTTGATCCAGACGATGTGGACCGGCGTGACCGTGGACGGCGACACATTGGGCGGCGACTTCCTCTTCACAGGCCCTGTTCCTGCAGGAGAATACACGTTCATGGCCACCGACGATGGGGGCTGTGCCATCGACACCACGGTGTCGTTGGCTCCTTTGTCCTCGGGATTGATGCTGACCTCGGATGTCATCCAGCCGACCTGTGGCGGCGCCCTGGCAGGAGAAGCGACGTTGCTGCCTTCTGGCGGTTTGCCACCGTATGACATTGTGGTGGAAGGGGCGGAGGACAGCTTGTTCATCCCGTTCCTGCTTCCCGGCAGCTATCCCGCGACGCTGACGGACTCCGCAGGGTGCATGACCGCCGACACTGTGGTGGTGGACCCGGCCAGTGCCTTCACCTTGTCGGCAGCAGTCGACAGCGCGTCCTGCTCGAACAGCGAGGACGGGCAGATCGTCCTCTTGCCGATGGATGCCACGGGTTCCGTGGACTACACGTTTGTCGGGCCCTTTGGTGCGACGCCGGCAGGAGACACCATTCCCAACTTGGCGGCCGGCGTATACGAGATCACGGCATTGGATTCAGCGGGATGTCCTTCCGCTTTGCTCGTCGCCGTGGGTGCACCGGACCCCGTGGTGGTGACGTTGGACAGCTTGGACAGGCCCAGTTGTGTGGGAGATGCCGATGGTGCCTTGGCGGTGAACGCCACAGGTGGTTCTGGAGACCCTTTGAATTGGAATGTGGCGTGGACCTTGGACGGTGAGGAATTCGGAGCCGGCGCGGGCATTTCCGGCTTGGGAGAAGGCACCTACGCTGTGGTCGTGACGGATTCGGCCGGATGCACCGGGGACATCGAATCCATCCCGCTCGTGGCAGAAGGCGACGTCATGCTGAGTGTGCCATCGGATACGGTGTTGTGCTCCGGCACGCCCTTGACCTTGGAAGCAGAAGCCACGGGGGCTTCGACCACGTCCTGGGCCATTGTCGACACCTTGGGCGGAGCGGGGTTGACTGCGGCCGTCAACGCGGTGGACACCGGATTGTCAGTCTGGGTCTTCTCGGCGGCCCGGTTGGGCTGCGTTCGAACGGATTCGGTCGAGGTGGTGGGCTTGTCGCTCCCCACGCCGGACGCGGGGGCGGACGAGATTGTGCCGGAGGGAGGCGTCACCAGCATTGGTGCACCTGGAAACCCAGCGTGGAGCTACGGCTGGTCTCCAGCGGCGGAATTGGAGGATGCAGGCGCGCCGGCCACCATCACCCAGCCACTGTTTCAGACCACAGACTTCGTCCTCACCGCGACCACGGTGGAGGGCTGCTTGGCCACCGACACCATGACGGTCGAGGTGTTGCTCGAACTGGACATTCCGTCGGGGTTCACACCCAATGACGATGGGATCAACGACCGCTGGAACCTGGGCGGACTTGGCCAGTATCCCAGCGCGGAAATCACCGTTTTCAACCGCTGGGGCGACATCCTCTTCACTCAGGGTGCCACGGAAGCGCCGTGGGACGGCACGTTGAATGGAATTCCAGTGCCCGTCGGCACATACTATTACTTCATCCGGGTCTCGGAACCGGCCTTGCAGGCCGAGTGGACGGGTCCCGTCACCTTGATGCGATGATGAGAGGACCCCGCTTTTTCAATGTGAGGGCCGCTTTGGCCGTGGTGTGGGTTTCGATGGCCGCCATGGTCTCCGCCCAGCAATTGCCGGTGACCTCTTTGCCACTGGACCACGCTTTTGACGCCCATCCGGCAGCCGCAGCAGATTCCGCCATTCGCGTGAGCATCTGGCAACGCAGTCCCTGGACAGGTGTTCCCTCTGCACCGCGTACCACGGCATTGGCATTGACTTCACCGACGGGCTCGAAGTCTTTGGCTTGGGGTGCCCGTTTCTGGAGTGATGTGGCCGGCCCCACCCGCATGGCAGGCGTCCACGCCGGCTTGGCCTACAGCACGCGATGGACGGACGATTTGCAACTCAGTTTCGGCCTTGGCCTGGGGTGGATGCAATTCTCCATGGATGGAACCCGGATTGAATTGGAAACGGCCGGAGATCCGACCATCGGCGATACCTACCGCGCCATCGGAGTGCCGGACGCCTCTGCAGGTCTGTGGGTCCAAGGAAAGCAACTCACGGCGGCAGTTTCGGCCGGTCAAGTGCTGGGTGGCAACCTGCCCGTCTACGATGGGACCGGGGTGGAGTCCAGGCTGGAGTCCCACTTGCGCGCCATGGTGGCGTACCGGTTCGAGTCCGGTGGATTGGGCTGGACCCCCATCCTCCAGGCGCAACATTTGCGGCCGGTGCCTCCCGAACTCTCTGCATCCCTGCGCGTGGACAAAAACCAGGAGTTCTGGGGCATGGTCGGTGTTCGTTCCGCTGGCGCTGCGCACCTCGGAGCGGGCATTCGCCTCAACAACCAGTTGAGCTTCAGTTACAACCGCAATTGGGCCACGGGCTCCTTGGCGCGGGTTCTGGGGGGCGGACACGAGGTGGTCTTGGCATTCACTGTTCCACGTTGATGATGCTTGTTGCCGCCTGCAGGGGCGGTTCGGTTGGCCGGTAGCTTCGGGCTGGAAACCGTTCGAACATGGGGGCATTCAAGAATCTGGAAGATCTGGTCGGCGATTTGCAGGCGGGCTTGGTCAAGTTGCGTGCGGGAGAATTGGAGCCCGAGGAGTTGACCCCGTTGGTCGATGATGCGCGGGAATTGTGCGATCGCCTGGTTTTGTTGCGGTTCAAGGCGCACGAGTTTGCTTATGAAGTGAGGAAAAAGGCGCCGGATGGCGGGGTGGATGAGGCCGCGGCAGACCGCCAGCCCGTCCGGCCGTTCCGAATTGGAGCCGCCTATCAGACCTCGTTGATCGATGCGATTGAAGAGGTGAGCCGGGAGCAGGCAGAGCAAGCGGCACAGGAGCGGCTTCGGGCGGGAACACCGGATTTGTTTGACGCCATGCCAGCACCCGCAGAGCGCGCCCCGTTGGAGGTGGCCCCTGAGGCCGTGATGGAAGGGGAGGTGGAAGACACTCCAGAACGGCCCGCTCCGGAACCAGAAATCGTGGAGGCCGAAATGGCAGAGACGCCGGAGCCGGCAGCAGAGGAGCCTGTGGAAGAACGATTGGAAGAATCGGTGCAAGAAGCCGAGGAGGAGCCGCCCGTGAACGTCGCGCCCGAACCAGAGCCCGCCCCGGAACCCCAGTCAGAACCCGAGGCTGTGGAGGCGGCACCGGAGACGCCGCAAGAGACAGAAGCCGAACCCGTGGAGGGCGCGCTCTTTGCAGAGGCGGAGATCAAGAGCCTTGCAGAGCAGATGGAGAGCCAGCCCATTCAAGACTTGCGCACGGCGTTCAGCCTGGTCGAGAAGTACGAGTGCATCAAGGGCCTGTTCCAAGACGACGCTGTCCTTTTTGACCGCGTGCTCGAAGCCATGGACAGCGCCGGTGATGCGGAGTTGGCACTCCATTGGTTGCACCAGCACGTGCCCGAGTCGAAGACCTGGGACGCGGAGGACCCCACCGTCATGCGCTTCATGGAGCGGGTGCAACGCCGCTACGCCTGATGCTCACCGTTGTCCCTACTCCCATTGGCAACCTCGGGGATTTCACACCGCGGGCCATCGAGGCCATTGAGGGGGCTGATTTCGTCTTGGCGGAAGACACCCGGACAACGGGGTCCTTGCTTCGGTTGAAGGGCGTGGAGGCGCGCCTGAGGCCGTTCCACGCACACAACGAGCACAAAGTGTTGGAGGAGGTCGTGTCCAGCCTCGCAGCGGGCGCCAATGCGTGCTTGTGCAGCGATGCGGGAACGCCGGCCATCAGCGATCCCGGATTCCTGCTGGTCCGCGCCTGCGTGGAGGCGGGGGTGGAGGTGACGTGCCTGCCTGGTGCCACGGCATTCGTGCCGGCCTTGGTCGTGAGCGGGTTGCCTTGCGAACGCTTCGTCTACGAGGGTTTCCTTCCCCACAAGAAGGGACGACAGACCCGGCTGAAGGGCATCGCAGCCGAGACCCGAACGACGGTGTTGTACGAGTCTCCCCACCGCATGGTCAAGCTGCTGGGCGAATTGGTGGAGCATTGCGGTCCGGAGCGAAAGGCCAGTGTGAGCCGGGAGCTGTCCAAGAAGTTCGAGGAAACCCGTCGTGGAACGGTGCAGGAATTGCTGGCCCACTTCGAGGCCCATGCGCCCAAGGGGGAGTTCGTCGTGGTCGTGGCCGGCGCCGACTGATCCAGATTCAGAAGAGCACTTTCTGGAGTTCACCTACTCGGGTGACGCGCACCAGCGACAGCCCTTTCGGCGGGTTGGGCTCATTTTGACCGAGGCCGCTGACCACGAGCCGCTCCATGCCCATTTTGGCCGCTTCAGCCATGCGCTGTTCGAGCCGGGCGACGGGCCGGACTTCGCCGGTGAGGCCCACTTCGCCGCAGAGGGCGGTTCGGGGGTCGAGCGTCAGGTCGAGGGTGCTGCTGAGGATGGCCCCGACGACAGCGAGGTCGATGCCCGGGTCTTCCAACCGGATGCCGCCGGCGAGGTTCAGGAAGACATCGGAGGCACCGAGCTTGAAGCCGCATCGCTTTTCCAGGACAGCGAGGAGCATGTTGAGGCGCCGGAGGTTGTAGCCGGTGGCGGACCGCTGGGGTGTGCCGTAGACCGCGCTGCTGACCAGGGCTTGGATCTCGACCGTGATGGGACGCGCGCCTTCGATGGCCACCGCCAGTGCTGTGCCGCTGAGCCGCGCGCCACCATCGCCCAACAGGGCGCCGGACGGGTCGGTCACCGGGTGCAGGCCGTCACCCCGCATTTC
This sequence comes from uncultured Flavobacteriales bacterium, assembly GCA_937967465.1. Lineage (GTDB taxonomy): Bacteria > Bacteroidota > Bacteroidia > Flavobacteriales_D > Sanyastnellaceae > UBA8752. Next base: position 14,370 of record CALBSW010000024.1, on the reverse strand, counting down.
GAAGATGCCGATCTCCTGGGTTGAGCCGAACCGGTTCTTGACGGCGCGCAGGATGCGGTAAGCGTGGTGCCGGTCCCCTTCGAACGTGAGGACAACATCCACCATGTGCTCGAGCACCTTCGGTCCGGCAATGGCGCCTTCCTTGGTGATGTGGCCGATGAGGACCACCGGAAGTTGCAGGGGTTTGGCCGCCAGGATGAGTTCTGCAGTGGACTCCCGAACCTGGGCCACTGAGCCGGGTGCGCTTTCCACGCGCGGTGTGTGCAGGGTTTGGATGGAGTCAACGAACAGGAGGTCCGGCTCGTGTTCCTTGACGGCTTTGACGATGCCCTCCGTGGAGGTCTCCGGCAAGATGAGCAGGTCGGGCCCGAGAACCCCCAGGCGGTCGGCCCGAAGGCGCACCTGTTCAGGGCTTTCCTCCCCCGAAACGTAGAGCACCTTGCCCTTGGCTTTCATGGCCGTCTGCAGGCTCAAGGTGGACTTGCCGATTCCGGGCTCCCCGCCCAGCAAGACCAGGGCGCCTGGGACGAGCCCCCCTCCGAGGACGCGGTCGAATTCCCCTTCACCGGTGCCCACGCGGGCGCTGGTCTGTTCCGTGTAGTCGCGCAAAGGGCGCGCCTGGGCCATGCCCGCGGCCACGGCAGCCCGCTCCATGCGCGGGTTGGCGCTTTCCTTGAATTCCGTGACGGTGTTCCAGGCCTTGCAGGAGGGACATTTGCCCACCCACTGCCCGGTCACATGGCCGCAGTCGCTGCAGACGAAGCGTGTGCGCGCTTTGGCCACGGTCCGATCAGCGCTGGATCATCACCGATCCCGTGAAGGTGCGGCCGTTGGGCAGCGTCAGGATGTAGTAATGCGTTCCGGACGACACGTCCCGGGCATTCCACAGGTTGTCGTAGTTCTCCGAGTAGAAGACCTGGGTGCCCCAACGGTCGTAGACCGCCAGGATGGCTCCGTCGTACTTGAGCAAGCCCTTGATCTCGAAGTTGTCGTTCTTTCCGATGGACCCTTCGGCCGTGCCCGGCGTGAAGATGTTCGGGATGGTGATTTCGCAGTTGGACCACTCCACTTGCCACTGGAAACCGAGTCCACCGGGCGTACAGGGATTGTAGCCGGTACCGGTCAGGATCAGTGGGTTGTTGTAGTAGGCCGAATCGAGCAGGTTGTCGAACATGGCCGTCGTGAAGGTCACATCGTCCGTGTTGAGCCCTGGAATTTGAATGGCGCTGCCACCCTGTCCGACCCGCTCGATGGTCCAATTCCACTCCACGGCGTTGTTGGCGATGAGCTCAAAGGTGTTCGGGATCTCCGGACACAGGAAGAGTGGCGTCTCGGACGGCAGCAGGTTGGGAGAGGAGGGGCCGAGGTTGACCGGGTATCCCATCCAGACAAACGTGCTGTCTTCCACCGTGCCGCAACCCAGCGGGTCCTCAAACGTGGCGGAGACCCAATTGTCGTGGTGCGGGATGTAGGTGGCGGTGAAGGTGTTCCCCACGGAACCGTCTTCCCAGGTGACCGTCCAATCGTTGTCGGTCAACGGGTCGATGAGGACCGTGTTGCCGCCTTCACAGTCGAGGCTGTAGTCGGGAAGCGGGCTCGGAATCGGCTCGAAGATGAGCACGTCAGCGCACGCCTCGGCCGTGCCGCACTCGTTGGTGGCCTCCAGGCAGTATTCGCCTTCTTCATCGGCCGTCAGCGTGAAGTCCGTCTCCCCATTGATGTTGATGTCGTCCAAGGACCATTGGAGCTCCAGCTCTTCCGCCGGATCCAGACCGGCATCCAAAATCACTTCGATGCCATCCTCGCAGACGATCACGTCTTCGAGTTCCGGGTCGGCTTGCTCGGAAGAGATGATGGTGAAGGGGAAGGATACGGTTCCGCAGAGGTTGCTGAGGGTCACCTCCAAGTCGTATTCGCCGGGTTCGTCGAATTCGTACTCCGCGAAAAATTCGGTGGAGGTGTTGGCTTCAGGCCACTCGACGTCGTCGAGCGTGCCCTGGAAGGTGGTGTCCACGGAGAAATTGGCGCTTTCTCCATCGCACAACAGGTAGATGTCGTCTCCGATGAGGTTGGCGTTGGGACCGTTGAATTCACCGGTCGGCGTGGTGCTCGTTTCCATCGGGTAGCACGCACTGTAGCCACAGTTGTCGTCGGTGAAGCACACTTCGTACAAGCCGAGGCCGCTGGTCGGCGTGAAGAAGGTGTTGAACTCGGTGGGGTCGGAGAAGAATCCCGTGCCCTCGCTGACGCTCCACGATCCACCCACGGGGTCGACCTCACAGTCGGCCGTGGCGGAATAGACCAAGCCGCCGCCAGCGGGCAGATCTTCGACCGGCTGGGGATTGGTGGTGGTACAGTTGTAGACGGTGAAGCTGAAGTCTTCCACCGGGGCGTTCGGGCCGGTGACCAGGACCACTTCCACCAAGTCGCCGAGCGACACCTCGATGTCGGTGTGCGCCGTGAAGACGTCAAAGCTGGTCAGGACGTAGCTGCTTTCGTTGCCATCCGCGTCCGTCACGGTGACTTCAAGGAAGTTGTCGCCGCCCCAACCCGTGGGTTCGGAAGCGTACATGTAGATCAGAAGCGGACCGGCATCAGGCGTGGTGTAGCCTCCGGAGAACTGGACGCTGTACAAGCTGTCGCAGACCGGAGGAATGGTGACTTCCGGGATGACTTGGGTGACTTGCTCAATGTTGAACACACGCTGGCCCTGGCATCCGTCGTCGTTGGTCACGAGGATCCGGTACGAGCCCGGGGTGGCACCGATGGCAGTGTCCCCGAGTTCCGTTTGCGGAATCACAATCTCACCGCCGGCACCGTTCCAGTCGCCGTCCCATTGGTATTCCACGAAAGTGTCCATGGCGTCGTCACAGACCGACACGATGGCGGTGTCGTCACCACAGATCGGGTTGGGCTCGATGCAGACGTCCGGGAGGAAGTACAGGCTCTGGTAGATGAAAAAGTCCTGCGAGGCGGAACAGCCTTCGTCGATGGTGGCCGTCACGTTGAAGGTGCCGCCGAAAGCGTAGGTGCATTCAGGCCCGGAGCACCCGAGGGACCAGGCGTAGCTGTCGAAGTCGTCGTTGCAGGTGATGGTGGTCTCCTGTCCGGAGCAAATGCTGAAGTCGCCCTCCACCGTCAGTGCTGGCAACTCCACATTGATCACTTCGACGACGTATTCGAGAACGGTTTCGCCAACGGGCGTGCCGTCATCCGTGGCCGTGATGGTGAGGTCGTAGACGCCCACGTTGTCAGCGGTTCCGGCGAGGTAGGCATCGAGATAGGTGATGCCATCATCGACATAGGTTCCGTTGTTGGTCACAGCATCGAGGTCAGTCAATTCAATGGTGACCGTCTGTCCTTCTTCCGGGGCGAGGAAGCCGAGGTTCAGGTCCAAGGTGTCATTGAGGCAGACAAACAAGGTGTCTCCACAACCATTGCCAGGGGTCTCCGTGGGAATGGGGGCTTGGTTGGGGTCGGCTCCGGATACATTGATGCAGAAGTCCTTGCCGTTGAGCCACTCGCAGCCGTCCTGTTCGGTCGGGCCGGCACCATACGGGCCATTGTAGCTGTCGTCTTGGAAGTTGAATCGGCCGAACTGGACGAAGTTGTCCTGGTTGTTCTGGACGTCGACGCCCACGGTGGCCGGGTCGGGACCGCAGCAACCACCTTCTCCACCCACGTCGCCGTGGGCCCACTGCATGGTTTCATAGCAGAGCTGGACATTGCCACTTCCGCCGCCCACCGCGATGGAGCCATCCTCGGAGAAGACCACCTGGTAGCTCACGGTGCGCTCGTCGTGGTTGTTGTAGTAGCCGACATCCACCCAGTTCACATAGACAGCGTCGGGGGTGATGCGGTAGTAGATGTCACCGGTCAGGCGGTAGTCAGCGTCGCCCCAATAGCCAGCGATGATGTTGTAGTCGGAGTCGGGCAGCTCCTCCGGCGTCCAGTCAATGACCGGCTCGGTGAAGGAAATGAGGCCTTTCGAGTTGATGTAGAACTCGTTGTATTCGATGCCGAACAGGTTGAATGTGAACGGAAGGGACAACGGGCCATGCGCATAGTCCACATCGATGCCCGCTCCGCCGGTGAACTGTTGCATTTCCGGCGTGATCTCGGTGTAGCTCTCGTCGGGCTCGTTCCAGCAGTCGCAGCTGGCGGACCGCATGATGCGTTCCTGCTTGCGGCGCGCTTTGCGTTCCAAGTATTCCGGCGTCTCTTGGTGGCGGCGGATGACCGCGATAACCTCCTCCTGGTCATACCCTTCCCAGTTTCGATAGGTGTCCCATTCCTCCCGGTCCATCATCATCACAGCGTACTCGAAGCCGCCGTATTTGGTGTGAATGGCCTCGATGTCAGCAGGCAGTGCGTCTTGCGCAAAGCCCAGTGAGGAGAGGGAAACGAGGGTCAGGGCAAAGAGGGTGGCTCTCATGGGGTAGTTGGTTCTCGCGGGGGCGCAATATACCGCAACCATCGGGCTTCGCGGAAGCACACAACGGCGGGGGGTTCTGGGCCTTCAACCTGTCCCCTATGAAACCTTCATTTGGGTCCGTCGGTTGCATGTTTCGCGGGCATGTTGCGCCGTACTTTTGTCCTTGCCCATGAAGAACATCCGGAACTTCTGCATCATCGCCCACATCGACCACGGCAAGAGCACGTTGGCCGATCGCCTGCTTCAGGTGACCGGGACGGTATCTGATCGCCAGCTGCAGGAGCAGACCCTGGACGACATGGATCTCGAGCGGGAACGCGGGATCACCATCAAGAGCCACGCCATCCAGATGCGCTACAGTCAGGGGGGCGAGGAGTACGTGCTCAACCTCATTGACACGCCGGGACACGTGGATTTCAGCTACGAGGTGAGCCGGTCCATTGCCGCATGCGAAGGGGCTTTGCTCATTGTCGACGCCACCCAGGGCATCGAGGCGCAGACCATTTCCAACCTCTACCTCGCCATCGAGCACGATCTGGAGATCATTCCGGTGCTCAACAAGATGGACCTGCCCAGTGCGGACCCCGAAGCGGTGACGGACCAAATCGTGGACCTCATCGGGTGTGACCCGGAAGATGTGTTGCCCGCCAGCGGCAAAACCGGACTCGGCGTCGACAAGATTTTGGAGGCCATCGTGGAGCGGGTTCCCGCCCCCAAGGGCGATCCGGAAGCACCACTGCAGGCGATGGTGTTCGACAGCGTCTTCAATTCTTTCCGCGGCATCATCGCCTACTATCGGGTGTTGAACGGCGAGATCAAGAAGGGCGACCGCGTGCGTTTCTTCAACACCGGCCGCGAGTACAACGCCGACGAAATCGGGGTGCTCGGGCTCGACCTTCAACCCCAGGACGCGGTCAGCACGGGCAATGTGGGCTACATCATCTCCGGCATCAAGGACGCCAAGGAGGTCAAGGTCGGAGACACTTTGACCCTCTCCGCTTCTCCTTGCGAGGAGGCAGTGAAGGGTTTCGAGGATGTCAAGCCCATGGTCTTTGCGGGCATCTACCCGGTGGACACCGAGGACTACGAAGAGCTCCGTTACAGCATGGAGAAGCTGCAGCTCAATGACGCTTCGCTGGTGTTCGAGCCAGAAAGCTCAGCGGCGCTCGGCTTCGGCTTCCGTTGTGGCTTCCTCGGCATGCTCCACATGGAGATTGTGCAGGAGCGCCTGGAGCGCGAGTTCAACATGACCGTCATCACGACGGTCCCCAACGTGAGCTACATCTGCCACCCGAAAAAGGGAGAGGCGATCGTCATCAACAACCCCTCCGAGTTGCCCGATCCCGGCAAGCTGGACCACGTGGAGGAGCCGTTCATCAAGGCCCAGGTCATCACCAAGGCCGAGTATGTCGGCGCGGTCATGACCTTGTGCATCGACAAGCGGGGCGTGTTGCAAAACCAGGTCTACCTCACATCGGACCGGGTGGAACTCACCTTCTCCATGCCCCTGGGCGAGATCGTCTTCGACTTCTACGACAAGCTCAAGAGCGTGTCGCGCGGCTACGCCTCCTTTGACTACTTCCCCGACCAGTACCAACCTTCCCAGTTGGTCAAGCTCGACATCCTCATCAACGGCGATCAGGTCGACGCCCTGTCCGCACTCGTCCACCGCTCCAACGCCTTTGAGCTTGGCAAGAAGATTTGCTCCAAGCTGAAAGAGTTGATTCCGCGCCAGCAGTTCATGATCGCCTTGCAGGCGGCCATTGGCGCCAAGATCATCGCCCGTGAGACCATCAAGCCGGTCCGGAAGGACGTGACGGCGAAGTGCTACGGCGGTGACATCACGCGGAAGCGAAAGTTGCTCGAGAAGCAGAAGAAGGGAAAGAAGCGCATGCGCCAGGTCGGCTCCGTGGAGGTGCCGCAGGAGGCCTTCCTCGCCGTTCTCAAGCTGGACTGATTCCGACGCTCAGGCCGTTCCGGACGCCAGCTTGTTCTTGTTGGCCAGCTGCCCGCAGGCGGCATCGATGTCTTCTCCGCGGGAGCGGCGGACATTCACCACCATATTGAACTTGTCTTCGAGGAAATCCTTGAAGTCGTCCGTCTTCTGGGCATCGGCCTTGCGGAAGAGGGCGTCGTCGATGGGGTTGTACTCGATGAGGTTCACCTTGCATGGCACGCAGGACGCGAAACGCGCGAGGTCCCGGGCATCTTCGATGTCGTCGTTGAATCCGCCGAGCAGGATGTACTCAAAGGTGACGCGCGTACCCGTCTTTTCGTGGAAGTACACGAGCGCATCCCGCAGGCTCGCGAGGTCGTTCGTCTCGTTGATCTCCATGATGCGGTTGCGCTTGCCATCCTCGGCGGCGTGCAGACTCAGGGCGAGGTTGAATTTGACCTCGTCGTCGCCCAGTTTGCGGATCATCTTGGCAATGCCGGCGGTGGAGACGGTGATGCGTTTGGGGCTCATGCCCAACCCCGGCGTGCCGGTGATCCGGTCCACCGACTCCAGCACGTTGCGGTAATTCAGCAAGGGCTCGCCCATGCCCATGTAGACGATGTTGGTCAGGCGATGGTCGTGGTGCCGCTCAGCGAGCATGGCAATGTGGCGCACCTGGTCGACGATCTCACCGGCCGTGAGGTTGCGGAGCAGTTTGAGTTTCCCGGTCGCACAAAAGGCGCAGGACAGGCTGCACCCCACTTGGCTGCTGATGCAGGCGGTCATCCGGTCTTTTGCCGGAATGAGCACCCCTTCCACCACTTTGCCGGGCTCGATGGGGAAGGCGCATTTCACCGTGCCATCCCGGCTCACTTGCTCCTCTTCGGGCGCGATGGGGGCGAGGGTGTAGGCTTGGGTCAGCGCGTCCCGCAAGGCTTGCGGGAGGTTGGTCATGTCGTCAAACCGGGTAGCCCCCTTGGTCCAGATCCACTCCGCGACTTGTTTGCTGCGGAAGGCAGGCTGGCCCAAGTCGACGAGGGCCGACTTCAGGGCGTCGTCGTTGAGTGTGCGGATGTCGGTCATGGCGGCCATGCAGCCGCGAAGGTAGCGCGAAGGGCAGGGCGCTCAGGCCAAGGCTGTGCCCAGGCCATTTTGCTCATCCCGCGAGACCAACTCTGCCATGCGGCGGCGCAGGTCTTCGCGTTTGCGGACGGCCAGCGCGATTTCCTTCCCATTCATCAATGTGATGGAATTCGTGCGGTAGTTGCACTGGCGAATCTTGTTGAGGTGGACGAGTTGGCTGTTGTGCACCCGAACGAATTTGGGGTTGTCGATGAGGTTCTCGACGTATTTCAAATTCTTGGAGACCATCAGCCGGCTGCCGTCGGTCTTGTAGATGCAGGCGTAGCTGCCGCTGGCTTCGACGTGGAGAATTTCCGAGTGACGAATGAAGTGGCGCTGGCCGGAGGTGGTCACTTCCAGCTTGCGGTGGAAGTCTCCATTCTCGAGCATCTTGACCCGGAAGTGCTCTTGAATGCGGGTGGCACAGGCCTTGAGGTCCACAGCATCGACAGGTTTCAGCAAGTAGTCGAATGCTTGGCGACGAATGGCGTCGATGGCGTAGTCCTGGTAGGTGGTATAGAAGACCACATAGAATTCCCTGTCGTCGAAACGGTCGACCAGATCCAGGCCACTTTCAAAGGGCATTCGGATGTCGACAAAGACGATGTGGGGCCGACCATTTCGAATGGCATCATAACCAATGCGGGCATTGGGAGCTTGGTCAATCACACGGATGAACGGACAGTGCCGTTCAATTTGGCTGTGGAGCACCTCGCGGGCTGGTGCTTCATCATCGACGATGATGGCATCGAGTTGGGCGGTCATTGGCTGAAGATTTGGTCGTCGCATGGGGAATTTGGCGTTTCCCACAAGCGTACAAACTCGAATATACGAATTCAACCCGTAAAAAGTCAAATTCGCAGACGATAGAATTGAGTTTGTAGTCGTTTTAGTGCGCTTCGACCATGGAAAAAGCCAAGTCCAAGGTGGAATAGAGGTCCACATCCAGGTGCCGCAACTTTCCCTTGGGACGTCGGAAGCCAGTCCGTACCGCGACCAGGTCCAGGTCGTGCACAGCCACGATGTATTGGCCATGAAGGCCGACATACGCCGTGAAGGCGTGGCCCTCGTGCTGGCCCATCCACACTTGGTATCCATAATGCTGGATGTTGGAGCCGTCGGCGAGCGGTCCAACAGGCGACATGAGCTCCGTCATGAAACGGCGACCGATGAGCTGTTCGCCATCCACCTGGCCTGAGTCGAGCAGGAATTGACCGAGGCGTGCGTACTCCTTGGCCCGCGTGTAGAAGCAGCAGTAGTTCCGTTCGTGGCCACGGTTGTCCACGGCCCACGCCGCATCCTCTGCACAGCCCAGCGGATGCCAGATGCGCCGCTCAAACCAGCGGCTTAGCGGCTCGTCGACCAGGCTGATCAGGATTTCCTGCAGGACCAGCGTGTTGCCGCCCTGGTACTTCCAAGGGGTGCCTGCTGTCCCTTCCACGGCGTATTCCGCGGTCCGGTCCAGGATGTCCAAGCCATACGTGGACCGCGCCATGAAGCCCACGGGATTCTTGTAGTTCTCTCCGAATGGAATCCCGCTGCGCATCTGCAGGAGGTGCTTGACGGTCAGTTCGGCGCCAGGCCCGTCGTCGGCGAAGCGTGGCAGGAACTTGGAAACGGGGTCGTCCACGGACAGCAAGCCGTCCGTCACAGCCGCTCCGATGGCCAGTGCGGTGAACGTCTTGGCGATGCTGAACGAATTGGTGCGCATCGTGTCCGCCCCTTCAATGCGGTCCGACGTCCAGTCGAGGAGGAGTGAGTCCCGGTGAATCAGGGCGATCGCCACCGTGCCTTGGGCATGGGTCGAATCCAGGACGGCGGCCGGCAGTCGGTCCGTGAAGCGGCGGTGCTTCGGCCAAACCTTGGGAGAGGGCGAAGCAGAAATCGTGCGCGTGGACTGGAAGGGCAGGTCATCGATCTGGGTGCTGCGGTAGCCGCGGAGGTAGCATTCTCGCAAGCCCTTCCAGATGTGGCCATTGTCGGTGATGAAGCTCAAGGTGACCAGGGCGAGAACGGCCCCGAGGGTCCAGGCGAGGATGCGGTTCATGGGGTTGGGGAATGGCGGCGACCACCCAGTGCATCCAATAGGTGCGCCGTCAAGGCCTCCCGGACAGCATCGCGGTCGATGGGGCGGCCGGACTCCCGGGCGAGGCTGGTCACCCCACGGTCGGTGATGCCACAGGGCACGATGAGGTTGAAGAAATCGAGGTCGGTGTCGAGGTTGAAGGCGAGGCCGTGCATGGTGACCCACCGGCTGCATTTGACGCCGATGGCACAAATCTTCCGGGCGCCCAGTCCGGCATCGGGGTCGACCCACACGCCGGTCAGGCCCTCCACACGTCCCGCCGTCACCCCCCAGTCGGCGCAGGTGCGGATGACCGCTTCCTCCAGCTGACGCAGGTACCACCCGATGTCGGTTCGGAATTGGTCGAGGTCGAGGATGGGGTAGGCGACCAATTGGCCGGGACCGTGGTAGGTGATGTCGCCGCCGCGGTTGATTTCGTGGTATTCGACGCCCAGCTCCTTCAAACGCTCGGGCGACACCACGACGTGATTGGCGTCTCCGCTCTTGCCGAGGGTCAGCACGTGCGGGTGCTCGACAAACAGGAGGTGGTGTTCCGGCCAGGGGAATTCCTCCGGGGTCTCGCTGGCCACCCGGCCCGATTCGGACAGGCCGGCCCGCCGGCGGGCGATCTTTCGGTCGACGGCCGTTTTGAGCAGCTGCTCCTGGAGGTCCCAGGTGGGCTTGTAGTTGGCGCGGCCCAGATCGCGCACGTGCACTTCGGGGGTCATCCCATCTTGGCCAGCTCGCCTTTGAGGTAATCGATGTGGCGGATGTCCACGGGGTCCACCCCCGCTTCTTCGGCCATCCGCAAGGACAGCCAGTCGCCGAGGTGAACCAGGTGCATCCAGCGCTGGAGTCGGGTGTCCCCGGCTGCGTGGAATTCGGCGACCTGGGCACCGGCCTGGCTGAAGATCTCTTTGCACAGCCGCATCCGTTCCCCGGTCCTCGGGTGGTCTTCCGACGTGTGAAGGAAGAGGGCTGTGAGGCTGGCGTCTCCACTTTCCCAGCCCACGAGTTCGTTGTGGTTCATCTCGGGAAAGACGTGGTGATTGCAGAGCCGCTTGGCGTTTTCGTTGAGCTGTTGGCGCCAGCGAATCAGCACCGGTTCGAGGGCGGCTTCTCCGTACAGCAAGGGGGTGGTCTCCTTGAGCAGGCCCGTCCATTGGTCCGCCACGGAGACGAGGTTGTCCTGCGAGGCCCGCAGCAGATCCGCCGCGGCATCCACATCGGCCAAGACGTCCGGTGCATCCGCTGGGGCGTGTCCGAGGGCGGCTAAATGGTGAAGCAAACCGGTCACGGCCCACCCGAACTGGGAGCGCGGGGGTTGGCCCCCTGGTACCTTGAGGCAGGGCCATCCGTGTTCTGAGGCCAATTCTCCCAACCGGCCGCCAGAGGTGAGGGCGCGCACTTGGGCGCCGGCCGAGATCGCCGCATCGAGTGCCGTCAAGGTCTCCTCGGTGTTGCCGCTGTAGCTGCAGGCAATGACCACGGTGGAAGGACCGACCCATGCCGGGATGCGGTAATCGTGGCCACTTGCGACGGGCACCTTGGCCGTGTCGGCGAGGAGCCCGGCGAGGAACCGGCCACCAATGCCGGATCCGCCCATGCCCAAAACAAGCACGCGGTCGTGTGGCGGCGGAGTGGATGGCAGCGGCTGTGTGGCCATGGATGCGGCCGCACCGGAGAGCTGTTCAGGGAAGGAAGCGATGAGGTCTCGCATGGCGGATTGGGTCACACGTCTAAAGTACTGCGGCGCAACGGGCGAAGGAGGCCTAATTTCGCCGAGCCGTTCATCCACCCGATTCACCATGATCCGATCCGAACAGGAACGCGTCCGCCTCGAGAGCCTCGCCCAACTCCGCCAGCTGGGCATCGACCCCTACCCGGCCGCGGCCTACCCCGTGGACACCCACGCGGGTCCCTTGTCCGCCGATTTCGCAGCCGACCGGGAGGTCTGCCTCGCCGGCCGCATCCTTTCCCGCCGCATCATGGGCAAGGCCTCCTTTGCCGAGCTGCAGGACGCCACGGGCAAAATCCAGATCTACCTCAACCGCGATGAGCTCTGCCCCGACGAAGACAAGACGATGTACAACACCGTCTTCAAGAAGCTGCTCGACCGCGGCGACATCGTCGGGGTGAAGGGCACCACATTCACCACCCAGACCGGAGAGCCGAGTGTGCTGGTCAAGGAGCTCACCGTCTTGAGCAAGTCCATTCGCCCCTTGCCTTCCGTCAAAACCGACGAGGATGGCAAGGTGCACGACGCCTTCACCGACCCCGAGCTCCGCTACCGGATGCGCTATGTCGACCTGGTGGTCAACCCGGAGGTCAAGCGGACGTTCGAGGCCCGCAGCCGGGTCATCCAAGCCATGCGGGATGCCTTCACCGAAAAAGGGTGGCTCGAGGTGGACACGCCCGTGCTCCAGGCGATTCCCGGGGGTGCCGCGGCGCGTCCATTCATCACCCACCACAATGCGTTGGACATTCCCCTGTACCTCCGCATCGCCAACGAGCTGTACCTCAAGCGCCTCATCGTCGGCGGCTTTGACGGGGTCTTCGAATTCTCCCGCAACTTCCGCAACGAGGGCATGGACCGGACGCACAATCCGGAGTTCACCGTCCTCGAACTCTACGTCGCCTACCAGGATTACCACTGGATGATGGAGACCATCGAGCAGCTGCTCGAGCGGGTCTGCCAGGCCGTCCACGGCACCAACACCGCCACCCTCGAGGGCAACACCATCGACTTCGCGCCGCCCTACCGCCGGCTGTCGATGCGCGATGCCATCCTCGAGCACGCCGGCGTCGACATCGACGGCATGGACGAGGCCGCCTTGCGTGGGGCGTGCGCCGAACTCGGCATCGAGGTGGACGACAGCATGGGCAAGGGCAAGCTGATCGACGAGATCTTCGGCGAGAAGTGCGAGCACCACCTCGTGCAGCCCACGTTCATCACGGACTATCCGGTGGAGATGTCGCCGCTCACCAAGGCCCACCGCGACAAGCCGGGTTACACGGAGCGGTTCGAGCTCTTCATCAACGGCACCGAAGTCGCCAACGCCTACAGCGAGCTCAACGACCCCATCGACCAGCGTGAGCGGTTCGAGGAGCAGCTCAAGCTCGGAGAGCGCGGGGACGATGAGGCGATGTTCATCGACCAGGACTTCCTGCGCGCGCTGGAATTCGGCATGCCGCCCACCAGCGGCGTCGGCATCGGGGTGGACCGCCTCGTGATGATGCTCACCGACCAGCGCTCCATCCAGGAGGTGCTCTTCTTCCCGCAGATGCGGCCGGAGGTGTTCCGAAGCGGGCCGGATTTGGATGCGCTTGAAGCGATGGGCGTCCCCTCGGAGTGGGCGCCGCACGTGGCGGCTGCCGGATTCGACACCCCAGAGGCCATCCGGGAGGCCAAGCCGACGGCACTGCGCGAGAAGCTCAACGGCTTCCGGAAAAAGAACAAGCTGGACCTTCCGGCCCTCCAATTGGAAGAGGTCGAAAGCTGGTCGGCATGACCGGCGGGCGCCGCGACTGAGCGGCAGCAGGGTCAGGGCGTCTGCGCGGCGAGCTGGCTCTCAGAGCCGCCATCGTACCTGGCCATCTCCTCCATCCAATCCGCCACGGCATCTGCGAAGGCCGGTTGTTGGTCCTCGCGGATCGGTGTGGACGGTGGGAATTCTTCGCGGAGGTGGTCCACCTGTTGGCCATTCTTCCAGAACCTGAAGCAGACGTGCGGGCCAGTGGCCAGGCCGGTGCTGCCCACATACCCGATGACATCCCCCTGTCGCACGGCCTGCCCTTCTTTCACGTTGCGGCGGCTCATGTGGAGGTACTGCGTGGTGTAGGTGCTGTTGTGGCGCACCTTGACGTATTTCCCGTTGCCCTTCGTGTAGCTGGCCTTGACGACGACACCGTCACCAACCGAGACAATCGGGGTCCCATGCGGGGCGGCGTAGTCCGTACCGAGGTGGGCCTTGACCTTCTTGAGCACCGGGTGGAATCGCTTCTTGTCAAAGCGGCTCGAGATGCGGCTGAATTCCACTGGGGCCTTCAGGAAGGCTTTGCGCAGGCTGGCACCGGTTTCATCGAAATGGTCGACACCGTCCCCCTGGTCGAAGGCATAGGCTGGGAAATTGCGGCCGCGGTGGACGAATTCGGCCGCCAGGATGCGGGGCATGCCATCGGCTTCATCGCCGACCCAGTCGCGTTCGTAGAGGATGCGGAAACGGTCGCCGGCTTGGATGCGGCTGAAGTCGATGGTCCACGCGTAGACCTGGGACATGGCGAGGGCCAGCGTGGTGGTGTGCCCGGCGTCTTCCAGCACTTGGTACAGGCTGCCTTGGACTTCTCCCTCCACGAAGTCGCGGCGGGTTTCCGAGGGGAAGGCCCCCTTTCGGGCGGAACCGTTCTGTACGAGGTCGAAGACGACGTAATCCTTGCGGTTGATGAGGTAGGCGAAATGGTGGGCACGGCCATCGGGCCCGCGAAACAGACGCCAATCTTGACCGGCTTTCATGCGCCGCACATCAAAGACGTCCCGCTCTTCCGTGGCGATGTGGTGTAGTGTCTGGGGCCCCACCCCGGCTGGGGAGAGCAAGTGAGACAGGCTCTGTCCGGAGCGGACCGTGCCGGCTTCCACACGGAGGGCCACAGTGTCCGGAAGCCCGAACCGCTGGGCTTCCAGCTGGTCCAACGTCAACTCCGGTGCCGCTGCCTTGCTTCGAGCGGTTTCCCTTAGGGCCATGGCATCGCCTCCTGCGTGGTCCGACGGGCCACAGCCCGAAAGGAGCGCGGCCAGAACGGTCAGAACAAGGA